>NZ_KI911558.1:873761-1071817 GCF_000515235.1 Synechococcus sp. CC9616
CATGTATCTCTCACATCAGAGGAGGGGGGTAGACCCCTCGCAATTACAGGGTTTCTCACTAGTTGTGGGGACTAACGATGCCCTATTCTCAAGTGGAAATAATAATGAGAATCAAATAGTGGCCAGAAATCACAGCTGTCGCACTTATCCACACATCTACATCACATCACCTGTTTGATGTTTTTTATTAACTGAACTCATGACTTACTTCCTGTATTGAGGTGGATTCCACTGCTTGAGGAAGGTGGAGAACTTCATTGTGTGATTAGAGAACCAATCCCTAACACTGGTTCTTCACCCATTCAGCAGGTTCTTTCAATCCAAAATCTGCTGCTTTTCTCCAATCACGACAGGCACCTTCAAGGTCATATACCAATTCTCTGGCAACACCACGACTGAGATAGGCAACGGCATCCTTCGGATTAATCTCTATTGCCTTACTCCAATCATCAATTGCTCCTTGATAATCTCCTAATTCAATCTTAGCACCACCACGATTGTTGTAGGCATCAGCATCCTGAGGATTAATCTCTATTGCCTTGTTGAAATCATCAATTGCTCCTTGATAATTGCCTGCCTCGTATTTCTCTACTCCTTGATTGAAATACTGAGTTGCTAATGGGTTTGCATTTGCAGTGATCAACGGCGATCCAACTGCAAGCACGGACAGTGCCGCAGCAATGGCAATAGTCCGGCGTGACATTGGTTTGGTTTGAACTAACTCTATAAAGGCAGCCAGAACGCACCATCAAGGCAATTAGGAATATCTGAGGGAGAAACCAGTCAGATCTCATCTATCACTAATCAGGAAACTTGGGTTGGTAGTTCTTCTTCGCCAATTCCTTCTCCCTTACACACTTCCACTAGTAATCATTCACACGCTTATTGAGAATCAGGGCGAGTGGGTAGTTGATACTCACTCCCCTGTTATATCAACATCTCTCATCAGATCTGATGCGTTAGATGTGCCTTTAACTAACTCGCAGTTACCGTCACTAGTCTTTGAAGCTGAAGACTGACCGCATCGGCAGCGTTGGCCTGGAAGGACAACACCACCAGATCAACACCACATCCGGCAGCAGGAGACCAGACCTGCCCCGGTGCTGCTTCAAACCAGCTGTCCAGCCGGGGACCCACCATCTGAACCTGCAGCGGCAACGACTTACCCGGTAACCAGACCCGGCCTTTCAGCCGCACAATCTGCAGTTCGCGAGCCAGCTCGGGAAGACTGGTTTCCAGGAGGGCTCGATCCCAGGCCCCTTCTAGACGCACCGTGCCACCGACAATCTCCACATGGGAGTGGTCGTGATGGTCGTGGCTGTGGTCGCGGTCGTGGTCGTGGTCAGAGTGATGGCTGTTCTCCTGGTGATGGCTGTGATCGAGACCCAGAACCACCGCAGGATCAACACGACCGTCCTGGATCGGAAGCAAAGGAGTTCCTTGACGAACCTTGGAACGAAGACCATCAAGAACGCGATGCATCCCGTCGTCTGAAAGGCAATCAGCCCGGCTGATCAGCACAAGATCGGCAGCATCCAGTTGGTCCTTGAACAAATCATCAACCGCTGTGAGGTGATCAAGGCTGGGATCGTCGCGACGCTGCTGCTCGAGAGCGTCTGGATCGCCAACGGGACTTCCTTCTGCGAGTGCGGCACCATCGGTGAGAGTCACCACGCCATTGACGTGAACCCGGCTGCGAATCGCCGGCCAGTTGAGGGCCTGAAGCAACGGCTCCGGCAATGCCAGACCGCTCGTTTCAACAACAATGCCGTCCAACTGGTCAGCGCGTTCCAGCAGGCTCTCGATGGTGGGCAGGAAATCGTCCTGCACAGTGCAGCAAAGGCAGCCGTTGTTGAGCTCAACGAGACGACCCTCCAGCTCCTCTTCAGGACAGAAGCCGCAGCTGCGAATCAGATCGCCATCGAGGCCGACACTGCCGAATTCATTCACCATCACGGCCAACCGCTTGCCGCTGTTCACCAGCAAATGACGCAACACAGTGGTTTTGCCAGACCCGAGAAATCCAGTGATCACCGTCACCGGCAGGCGTTTTGACATCACTCGTGTTCAGGGACGACAGCCCAGGCTCTCACGGGTAGCCATGCCGGTGTGGGGGTTCACGCCGTTGGCGCGGGAGCAAAGCGCCCTTTGTTGGGGCAAATCAAGCACCGCATTCGTGAAGTCGGCACCATCGATCTGGGACTCGGTAAAGCGGCTCTGCATCAACATGGCGTTGGTGAACATCGCCCCCCTCAAATCGGCCCCGTCGAAACGGCTGGCGAAGCCCACGACATCGGAGAGATCGGCATCGCGCAGATCTGCGCCCTGGAGTTGAGAGGTGTTGATCACCGCGCCCCGCAGGTCACTGCCGCTGAGATCAACATCTCTGAGATCGGCCTTGAGAAACTCCTTTTCTTTCAGGTCGAGGCCATGCATGTCGGAAGTGATCTCCTGAACAGCAAACTGCCCACGCAGTTCAGGCGCCGTGATCGCTGCAGCCGAGAGGGGAATCATCAGCTGGATCGCCAAGGCACAGACCATGGCCAGTGCCAGAGATCCCAAACGTGTCAGGGAAGGCATCAGCTCCAAAAACTCCAGCCGGTAATTTGTGCGCTCACGTTATGGCAGTTGCCAGTGGAGCGAGGCCCATGGCCATGACCCTGCGGGTGGTCGTGCCACCCCACCCGTTGATCGGCCACTGGCTCTCGATGCTCAGACATCGGGAAACACCAGCCCCGGTTTACGGCACAGCGATGCAGGAACTGGGTCGCTGGCTCACCTATGAGGCCCTGCGCGATTGGCTGCCGCATCGACGCGAGTCCATACCAACCGACTCTGGACCCACCGAGGGAACGGTCTGCGAAGCGGGCGTTCCGCTTCTGGCCATGCCGTTGCTGCCTGCCGGACTTGAGATCTGGCATGGGGCCCGCAGCGTGCTGCCCAATGCAGCCCTCTGTCTCAATGGCGTTCCGGATGGCATCGAAGCCAATGCGGGGCTGATTCTGTTCGTCGACCAGATCACTGATGGCAAAAGGCTTTTAGAGCTTCTGCATCAGTTACAGCAGCAAGGCGTGAACGGACCTCGAATGCGAGTGATCGCGGCTCTCTCAGCGAATGCCGGTTTGAAATGTCTGGGAGAAGCCATCCCGGAACTCACCATCTACACCGCCTGCATTGATCCCGATCTCCGCGACAACGGTCTGATCAGTCCTGGCATTGGTGACCCGATGCAACGACTGAATCTCAGATCACCGGCCCGTGCCTAGCATGGATTTCGACGATGAACGTCGAGACGACAACAGCCATGGGTCAGCATCACGAAGCCGCTCCAGCCACCCTGGTCACTTTGATCACAGGAGCCGTCCTCGGCGCGGGGGGACTTGCCTGGTGGTTGCTGAATGAAGCCGATCGCCGCCGGCGACTTGGACATCAGCAGGCCATGCTCTACGCCCCGCGAATGCAGGATGGATCGGAAGTGTTTGATCCGGTGAGCAACGGCCGCAATCGGAGCCAGGCCCTGGAAGAACGGGTCGAACGCCTGAATGCAGCGATTGCCGATGTTCGTCGACAGCTCGAGGGACTGGGAAAGAGCGACTGAGCGATCGGTAGGTTGTCCTGATCCGTCCGAGGCCGTTCACACCATGCTTCGCTCCGACGCTGTCACCAAGGGCATCCAGCGGTCTCCGAACAGAGCCATGCTGCGGGCCGTCGGCTTCGGCGACGAGGACTTCGGCAAGCCGATCATTGGCATCGCCAACGGTTTCAGCACCATCACCCCATGCAATGTGGGACTCGATGATCTGGCCCGACGCGCCGAAGAGTCGGCACGTCACGCCGGTGGCATGCCGCAGATGTTCGGCACCATCACCGTCAGCGACGGCATTTCGATGGGAACTGAAGGGATGAAGTATTCCCTCGTCAGTCGCGAAGTGATTGCCGACGCCATCGAAACCGCCTGCAACGGACAAAGCATGGATGGCGTGCTCGCCGTGGGCGGCTGCGACAAGAACATGCCAGGGGCCATGATTGCCATGGCTCGGATGAACATTCCCTCCGTCTTTGTTTACGGCGGCACGATCAAGCCAGGCAAACTCGGGGGGTGTGACCTCACGGTGGTGAGCGCCTTCGAGGCCGTCGGACAGCTGACCAGCGGCAAGATCGATGAGGCGCAGCTGACCGCGGTTGAGAAAAATGCCTGCCCTGGCGCTGGCAGTTGCGGCGGCATGTTCACCGCCAACACGATGAGTGCCGCCATCGAAACGATGGGATTGAGCCTTCCCTTCAGCTCCACGATGGCGGCGGAAGATGAGGAGAAAGCCGACAGTGCCGCGCGGTCAGCCGAGGTGCTTGTAGACGCGGTGAACGCCAACATCCGTCCCCTCGACCTGCTGACCAAAGAAGCCTTCGAGAACGCCATCAGCGTAATCATGGCGGTGGGCGGCTCCACCAATGCTGTGCTGCATCTGCTGGCGATCGCCCGCACGGCGGGGGTGGATCTGACCATTGATGATTTCGAACGCATTCGTCAGCGCGTGCCGGTGATCTGCGATCTCAAGCCCAGCGGCCGCTACGTCACGGTGGATCTCCACAACGCCGGGGGCATTCCTCAGGTGATGAAACTGTTGCTGGATGCAGGACTTCTGCATGGAGATTGCCGCACGGTTGAAGGGAAAAGCCTGAAGGAGTTGCTTGCGGCCGTGCCATCCGAGCCGCCGGCGGGGCAAGACGTGATCCGTCCGCTCAGCAACCCGCTTTATAAGAAGGGCCATCTGGCCATCCTCAAGGGCAACCTTGCCAGGGAGGGCAGTGTGGCCAAGATCAGCGGCGTTAAAACGCCGGTGCTCACGGGCCCGGCTCGGGTGTTTGAAAGCGAGGAGGATTGCCTGGCCGCCATCCTCGAGAAGCAGATCAAGGCCGGGGACGTGGTGGTCGTTCGATACGAGGGCCCGGTCGGCGGTCCCGGCATGCGCGAAATGCTGGCTCCCACCTCTGCGATTGTTGGTCAGGGTCTTGGCGACAAGGTGGCTCTGATCACCGATGGACGCTTCAGCGGCGGCACCTATGGCCTCGTTGTGGGGCATGTGGCCCCCGAGGCAGCTGTGGGCGGAACGATCGGCCTGGTGCAGGAAGGCGACAGCATCACCGTCGATGCCGATCAGCTGCTGCTGCAGTTGAACGTGGATGATGCCGAACTGGAGCGCAGGCGGGCCACCTGGAGCAAGCCGATCCCCCGCTACCGCACCGGAATTCTGGGTAAGTACGCCCGTTTGGTGTCAACGTCCAGCCGAGGCGCGACAACAGATCACGCCGATTAATCAACTGCCGGTTGCACCATCGATCGCAGCCTTCGGCCCAGCGCTTCCAGCGTTGCAGCATCCTGCGGTGCACTGCAACGCTGGCCTGATTCGGCATCCATCCACACCGGGTGGCGGCCATGCCACAACATCGGTCGCTCGGGTTGATCCAACCAGCTGAGCATCAGGTTGACTTCATCGCCACTGCGATAGATCTCCAGCTCGATATCGCGGTCTGGATGACGTTGGCCATCACCGTCACGACATTCGATGCGCACATTCAAGTCATCCACCACCACTGGCACTGAGGGATCGATCGGCACCACGGCATGGCTCCAGGGCTTCAGGCATACGTCGGCTGCCTTGGCGATCAGCACCAGCAAATCCATGGGTTCAAGGCAGCGCGCGAATCGAACGGATCAGCAACCGAATGGCTCCAGGGCGAAAGCCTGGATTCAGCTCTCCGGCATCGCCGAACTTGGAATGCAACACCTGAATCCGGGTGATGCCACCGCGATCAAACCGCAGCGGCAAGCCCACGGGCTTGGCCCGCACGGTGGGGCGCAGATCCGCAAACGGCACCAACACCTGGGTTGTTCCGCTGGTGTTCGTGGGGACGTCGATCACCCAACGCAAACCACCCGGAATCAATTCGGTGAGCCCCAACGCTCCATCCCGGCAACCGAGGGCGATCTTGAGGGTGCGGCCCTCGCCGTCCACATCGATCCGCAGCGCCGAGTACGGCGACAAATCCAGCGGTGGCTGCAAGCGCGGGGAACGGCAGCTAACAAAGCCGCCGCCACGCTCGATCAGCTCACCTTCAAGGAGCAAACCGTCCTCGACAACACGGCAACCGGCACGGGAATTGCCGCCCATGATCGTGTCGTTGAGGCTGGCCCAGTCAGCGAACTGCTGACCCTGTACAAGCACCTGGTCTGCGGCGGGCGGCTGCATTCTGATCAGCGAGAGACAAGCCATGCCTAGCAGGCTTCAACAGAGGATCAGAGTGTCTGCCCCTTCAGTCCATCAGCTCAGGTGATGGAGAATCGCCGGCGGAATGAACCAGTACGACACCAGCTGCCAGTCGCGTCCCAAGAGGTAGGAACGGTAAAAATCCCTGACATCAAGCCAGGAATTTCGGTAATGACTGGGGTAGATCGTGGTGCTCAGAAGCGAAAAGATAACGACATGCAGGAAGTTGGCTCCGGGATGGTGTCCGAGCTGAACATGATCATGGAGATGGTCATGCAGCTCAGTGCACTCACCGATTCCAGGGATCCAGTTTTCTAGAAATTCGACAAATGGATCCGGCTGGTCAGTGGTGTCGATCGGACCAGGGGACATGGCCGACGGAACTCCTGCCATTCACCACCACCGCAAATCAGCAGAGGGATCTTATGTGAGACTCCGCCGCGACTCGACGCCGGCTCAGGGTCTCCTCCAGCCAGTGATGCCAGGCGCTGAAGCCCTCTCCCGAGCTCGCTGACAGTTCAAAAATCACAGCATCCGGATTGACGCTGAGGATGTTGTCGCGAATGGTTTGAACATCCACTGGCAGATGGGGCAGCAGATCTGTTTTGGTGATGATCACCACATCAGCCCGACGGAACATCACCGGGTACTTCAAGGGCTTGTCCTCACCTTCGGTGACGCTCAGCAGGGCGACCCCGAGATGTTCTCCCACAGCAAATTCCGCCGGGCAGACCAGATTGCCGACGTTCTCGATCCAGAGCAGATCCAACGTGGACGGGTCGAGCCTCTGCTCCAACAGCCGCAGACCGCCCTGCACCATGGCGGCATCGAGATGGCAAGCCCTGCCGGTGGTGATCGGAACAACGGGAATGCCCACAGCCTCCAAGCGCTGGGCATCCAGCTGGGTGGTCATGTCCCCCTCAAGCACCGCCATCCGCAGCGTGCGGGACAACTGCGGCAGTGATCGCTCCAGCAGGGCCGTCTTCCCCGCCCCTGGACTGCTCATCACGTTCAACGACAGCAACCGCCAGGAATCGAAATCCTCGCGGTTGTGATCAGCCTTGTGCTGGTTGGCGGCCAGAAGATTGATCTCCAGGTTGTCGCCGATGGGCATGTGCATGGCTATAGAAAGGCGTCAGATGGGTGCCGATTCGATCCGGCGGATCCTGAGTTCCCTGCCGCTGAGGATGTCCTCAAGCGGTGCAGAACAACATGGAGAGCGGTACTGCTGCATCACCGTTGGGGTGTAGGTCGAGTCGCAGCAGGGACAGCGACCAACCAGGGGAATGCTGTTGATCTTGAGGCTGGACCGCTCAAGCCAGGTCCCGCCAACGGCGGCCGCATAGGTGGTGACCAGCGCATCGGGTTCCACGCAGGTGAATTCACCGACATCGAGATGCACTGTCCTGACCTCCTGTGGAGCGGATGACTGGGAATCCCTCCATTCCGCCAACGAGAGCAGCAGGCAACGGGTCATGTCGACTTCATGCATGGCCGTCAGCGCCAGGCCTGATCAACCTGCATGTTGCAGGTTGGATCGAGCCAACTCGGCGCCTGGCGGCGGGGGAGCTGACCGCTCACCACCAGATGAGCCATGGTGTCGCAGATCACCCGGGTCGCCATCAGCGAGGTCATGTCGCTGATGTCGTAGGGAGGTGAGACCTCCACGAGTTCAAGGCCACAGACAGGCACCTGGCGAACAATCAGTTCAAGCAGCTTGAGAGCTTCCCTGGGCAGCAGACCACCTGGCTCCGGCCAGCCTGTGCCAGGAACGAAGCCGGCATCGATGCAGTCGATGTCGAAGGAGATGTAGACGCAGTCGGTGCCATCGGTGGCCCGCTCAATCGCAAACTGTGCAGCCGCTTCGAGCCCCATCTCGGTGATGTCAGTCACCGTGAGCACATTGGTGCCTCGCTCACGGCAGACCTTCACGCCCTCACGGGGCACCTGCCAGCCGCCGATGCCCAGCTGCACGAGATTCGCCGCGGGGGCGTTGGCCATGTTGGTGGCATGGAACCAGGGACAGGTATGCATCCGCTCATCCAGATCGGTCTCCTGGGTGTCGACATGCCGATCGAAATGGATGATGCCGACCTTGCGATCGCCGAGATGCCTGCAGACCCCCCGCACCGTTGGGAAGCCGATCGAATGATCTCCTCCCAGGATGATCGGGAAGGCCCCGCTGGCAAACACGTGGGCCACCCCTTTGGAAATCTGATCGAAACTCTTTTCATTGTTGGCGGGAATCGTGAAGATGTCTCCGACATCGCAGAGGCGAATCTGCTCGCGCAGATCAACGCCCATCTCGTAGTTGTACGGGGTGTACAGCGCTGAAATGCGGCGGATTCCCTGGGGACCAAAACGCGTACCAGGTCGATAGGTGGTGCCGCTGTCGTGGGGAACGCCCAGCACGGCAACGTCATAGTTGCCGACCTGATTCACATCCTCCAGATAGGGAGCCTTCATGAAGGTGTTGATGCCGGCGTAGTGAGGAAGTTCACCCCGCGAGAAGGTGGAAATCCGGCGATCCACGATGCTTGCCGCAGCATCCAGGCCCAAGTCACGGGCCCGATCCACCTCCGTTTGCCAACCGGTCAGCGGCAGCTGACGTTCCTTTTCAAGAGCCTGCATCCCCTCACTGGGATGTTGGCGCTGAAAACCAGCCGTGTCGTCTGAGGACGCAGTCATGGAATCAAGTGAAGAGGCAGCGGAAGCGATGCGCTTCCTGATTCCACCCCTACAACGTCGCAGGGGTGGCGCGCAGCTCTCAGGGAGCAGGAGCGGCGTTCTGATCCGCCAAAATCACAACCTCAGAGGCCGGCTGCACCAACTTGGCGGGGGTGCGCTCAGGCGATTCATCTGGGTCGATCAGACGCTTCAGAGCGTCCTGCTTGCCAGCCCCACTCACCAGAAAAATCACCTGGCGCGAGGCACTGAGCACCGGTGCGGTGAGGGTGATCCGATCCAGACCCTTGCCGCGACCGACCGTCGACCAGCGGTCGCTGACGGTGGGGGCTTCCGTGCCGGGGAAAAGCGACGCGGTGTGCCCGTCATCCCCAAGCCCCAGGAGCATCACATCGAAGATGGGCGGCTCCCCGGGACAGAGGCGGGACACCAGAGCCCCGAAAGCCTCAGCACTGGCATCCGCATTGGCCAACTCCACCGTCGGCACGGCATGAAACGTTGCGCGCGACCCTGGTTCCTCCGCCAGAAGGGTTTTGCGAAGCATGCGGGCATTGCTGGATTCATCATCGGCAGCAACCCAGCGCTCATCACCGAGGAACACATCCACACGATCCCAGGGGAGCCGTTCCTGCCCGAGCATCGTGTAGGCCCGGGCGGGGGTCGTTCCGCCGGACAGTGCGATTTGACAGCGATCACGCTGATCGAGAGCAAGGCTGATCTGGGCAGCGATCAACTCGGAGGCCCGGCGAGCGAGGTCCTGAGGATCGCTCGCCCGCTCGATGCGATAAGTGGCCATGTCTGATCAGCTCAGGACAGCCATTCGGTATGGAAGGTGCCTTCCTTGTCGACACGCTTGTAGGTGTGGGAGCCAAAGCAATCACGCATTGCCTGAACGAGGTTCTGAGGCAGGCGCCCGGTGCGGTAGCTGTTGATGTAATCCAGCGTGCTGCTGAAGCAGGGCACCGGAATGCCGCTCTCAGCGGCACCAGCCACCACCTTGGCCAGTCCGGGAAGACGCCGGTTCACCTGTTCAGCGAACCAAGGATCCAGCATCAGATTGGGGAGCTGCGGATCCTTGTTGAAGGCGTCCTGAATGCGCTTGAGAAGCCTGGCTCTGATAATGCAGCCGCCCTTCCAGATCTGAGCGATCGACGGCATGTGAAGGTCGTAGTCCAGATCGTTCGAGGCGATCCGCAACAGCTCCATGCCCTGGGCATAACTGGCGACGCAGCTGAGCACCGTGGCATCCATCAGCGGGGACATCGCATCGGCGGGAGTTCCGAGATCGAAGTCCTTGATCGCCGGTCCCTTGAGAACGTCCTCGGCCTTGACGCGCTGCTCCTTCATCGAGCTCATCACCCGCCCATTCAGGGAGGCGTAAATCGTGGGCACCGATGCACCCATCTGCAGAGCTGTCACGACAGTCCAGAGGCCCGTTCCCTTCTGACCGGCCTGATCCATGATTTTCTCGACGAGATCCTGCCCGTCCTGGGGATCCTTGGTGCGAAGGCAAACCTCGGTGATCTCCACCAGATAGGAGGAGAGCTCCTCCGTGGCGTTCCACTGGCCCAGAACGTCGGCCATCTGATCGCCGTTCATCCCTTTGACCCGCTTCATCAGGTCGTAACCCTCAGCAAGGATCTGTTCGATGCCGTACTCGATCCCGTTGTGGACGGTCTTCACAAGATGACCGGATCCACCGGGACCGATGTAGGTGACGCAGGGTCCATCCTCGACCTGTGCGGCCATCTTGTTGACGAGACTCTCGATCGCGTCGTACGAGGCCTTGGTTCCACCCGGCATCATACTCGGCCCTTCCAGAGCGCCTTTGGCACCACCTGACACACCCATACCGATGAACCCGAAGCTCTTGCTTTCGAGCTGCTTCACACGACGTTCGGTGTCGTGATAATCGGAATTACCGCCATCAATCAACAGATCTCCTTCCTCGAGATGTGGAGAGATCTGATCAACGACTGCATCCACCGCCGGACCAGCCTTCACCATCATCAGGATGCGGCGAGGACGCTCCAACTTGCCGACGAAGTCCTCTAGATCCGAGGCACCTTGAATGTTTTTGCCCTGACCGCGACCGTTCAGGAATTCTTCGGTTTTGGCATAGGTACGGTTGTAAACAACGCTGGAAAAACCATTGCGTTCGGCGTTAAGGACGAGGTTCTCGCCCATCACACCGAGACCGATCAGACCGAAGTGAGACTTGGACATGGTCGTAGGGACCACTGACAACTGACGTCAGTGTGAGCACGACATTCGGATCCGGCCGCAAATCAAACGACATGTGTCAGGAATGATGCATCGACACGTCGTTTGTTTTGAGAGGAACCCTTTATCCCGTGTCCTGGATGACAGTGGATCAGATCACCATTCCATCTGGAATCGTTGCATTCTTCACGACAACAACAATGCCGTTGCGGATATAAAAGCCCTGATCAGCACGATCAGCCTCTTCAACATGATCCTTATTGACGATGGTGACGTTGTTACCAATTCGGGTGTTCTTATCAAGAATGGCACCCTTCACAGTTGTTCCCTGACCCACACCAACAGCAATCCCGCCACGCTCACGAAGCATGGCTCGCTCATCGCTGGATTCGAAGAAATCCGCACCCATCACGAGGGTGTCCTGCAGCACCACATCGCTCTCAACACGGCTACGAACACCCAACACGCAGTGATGAATACTGCATGACTTCAAAATTGAGCCCTCACCAATGATTGAGTTGGTGATCTGGGCATCCACCAGTTTGCTGGGGGGCAGATAACGAGGACGGGTGTAAATGGGGAATTTTTCGTCGTAGAAACTGAACGGAGGCTTCGGCTGCTGGGTCAACGCCAGGTTGGCCTCATAGAAAGCACCGATGGTGCCGATGTCCTCCCAGTAATCATCGAACACATAACTCTGAAGCTTGTCTCCACGAGCCAGTGATTCAGGAATCACTTCCTTACCGAAATCCTTGTGGGAAAGCTTCGTGTCCAGCAGGTCAAACAGGGTTTCTCGACTGAACACATAAATGCCCATGGAAGCCAGATAGGGCCTCTCCTTGGCTGAGTCAGCACTCAGGCCGAACCGCGATGTATCCACAGCCATCTCGAGCAGGGAATCGCCCTTGGGCTTTTCACGGAATTCAAGAATCTTGCCGTTTTCGTCGGTGCGCATGAGACCAAAGGCCTCAGCCTGTTTGTGATCGACTGGCAGGGCCGCAACCGTTAAATCTGCACCCGTGCTTCGGTGATGCTCGATGAACAGACTGTAGTCCATCCGGTAGAGCTGGTCGCCGGAGAGGATCAGATATTCATCAACATCCCATTCCTGAAACAGCCATTGATATTTACGAACGGCATCAGCGGTGCCTTCAAACCATGAAGGACTGTCTGGAGTCTGCTGAGCAGCCAACACCTCAACGAAGCCCTGCCCAAACGATGCGCTGAGGTTGAAGGTCTGGCTGAGGTGACGATTCAGTGACGCACTGTTGAATTGCGTCATCACGTACATCTTGTTGATGTTCGAGTTGATGCAATTGCTGATCGGAATATCAATCAGACGATATTTACCCGCCACAGGCACGGCCGGTTTGGCTCGCATCTTGGTAAGCGGGTAGAGCCTCGTGCCGGCTCCGCCGCCGAGAATGATGGCCAGGACCCGCTTCATGCCGCTACCCGTATCGGCGTTGCCGCAAGAACTTACCGGACTTTTCCCTCTCACCAGCGGAATCCGACAAGATCCGACGAGATTGGTGGGTATCAGTTCGGGACTGGGTCCAGACCAGCTTGTTCTCAGCTATCAACCTGCGGCTCCAGGTCAAACAAACGCTCCACGGTGCGCAGGGAGTGCTGACGCTCCTGACGGCTCTGGGGAGAACGCAACTGGGTCACAGGGGTGTGCAGGATCTTGTTGATGATGCCCTTGCTGAGGGCTTCCACAACCTTGCGCTCCCGGGCAGAGAAATCGGGCCCCATCCGACTCAGGGCCTTTTGAAGTTCCTCGCCGCGGATCGTTTCCATCGATGCCCGCAATCGGTTGATGGTCGGCACGGCCTCCAGGCTGTCCCACCACTCCAGGAACTGCTGAGCCTCCCTCTGCAGCAGCTGCTCCGCCTCGCGGGCGATCGCTTGCCTGGCCTCCTGGTTGCGGGCCACCACCTCCTGAAGGTCATCCACATCGTGGGATTCGACTCCGGCAACATCGGCGGCATCCGCGGCAATGTTCCTGGGAACACCGATGTCAATCAACCGCAATCGACTGCGGCGGTTGAGTGGTTGCAGGCGAGCAGCATCGATGATCGGGTCCTCAGCTGCCGTGCTGGTGAAGACCAGTGAGCAGGTGCTGAGGTACTGATCCAGGTCCGTGATCGGGCGAGACTGGATTGGCAGGTCGGGGAAGTCCTTCGAGAGCAGCTCGGCGCGCTCGACCGTGCGATTGAGCAGAACCACCCCCGCGGCACCTTTGGCCTGCAGGTGTTGTAGGAGCAGGCGGCTCATCCGCCCAGCGCCCACCACTGCGATTTGTTCGGTTTCCAGGGTGACGAGCTGGTCAAGTCCGCGCGACTGACCGAGCTTCAGCTGAGCCAGCTCAACAGCCGCCGAGCTGATCGAAACGGCACCCGTTCCGAGATTGGTTTCACTGCGCACCCGCTTACCGGTGCTGACGGCCTGGGTGAGCAGGCGGTTGAGGATAGGGCCAAGAGACTTGTGCTCCTGCCCCAACCGCATCATCTTCTTCACCTGGGACAGGATCTGACCCTCTCCCAGGACAAGGCTGTCGAGACCGGATGCAACGCGCATCAGATGGTCGACAGCGTCCTCATGGTGATAACTAAATAGATGTGGAGAGAGATCCCCGGTGGCGAGGCCTGAGTGTCCACTCAGGAATTCACTCACCGCGGACACCCCAAGCTCGGGGTTGCGAACCAGGGTGTAGATCTCCAGACGGTTGCAGGTGCTCAGGATCGAGGCCTCAATCACCTGCTCGTTGCCCTTCAGGGACTGGAGGGAAGTCTCCATGGTCTGCTCAGGAATGCTGAGCCGTTCCCGGATCTCCACCGGTGCCGTTCGATGACTGAGGCCGACGACGGCAATGTGCATGGAGACGTTCCTCTCAACCAGAAATCAACGATCAGCTCAGAGCGATGCTTTGAGCGCCGTCCTTGATGTGCACGGTGTTGGTGAAGCGGCAGGTGTTGTCCAGGTTGCTGATCACCAGGCTGCTGGTGCGGGTGCAGTCCTTTTCGAACTTAACTCCATTGAACAGCA
Source organism: Synechococcus sp. CC9616 (assembly GCF_000515235.1). Lineage (NCBI taxonomy): Bacteria > Bacillati > Cyanobacteriota > Cyanophyceae > Synechococcales > Synechococcaceae > Synechococcus > Synechococcus sp. CC9616. Next base: position 887,984 of record NZ_KI911558.1, read on the forward strand.
GGCCATCAGTGATGCCGCTGCCAGCGAAACAAACATGCTCGCCGCAGGCCAGCTCCTCTGCTTCGTAGACCTTGTCCGGATCGGCGATGCCCATCTCAGCGAGACGCGCCAGGTTGCCCTCTTTGGTCATGTCAGCCCATTCGGAAGTCTGAGCAATCGCAGGGTCGTAAACCAGTTGACCCTGGAAATGGCCACCTAGAGCGCGCATGGCAGCGGCGGAAATCACACCTTCGGGGGCAGCACCAATACCCATCAGGCAGTGGGTGCCCGTGCCAGCGAAACCGCAGGCGATGGCGGCCTGTACGTCGCCGTCTGAGATGGGCTGGATGCGAGCGCCGGTGGCACGGATCTCAGCGATCAGATCCTTGTGACGAGCACGATCCATCACCACGATGTTCAGCTCGTCGACGGGGAGACCCAGGCACTCGCTGAGGATCTTGATGTTTTCAGTGGCCGACTTGCGGATGTCCACCTTGCCCTTGGCAGCCGGAGGAGCAGCCAGCTTCTTCATGTAGAAGTCGGGGGCGTTGAACAGACCACCGCGATCAGAGGCTGCGAGAACAGCCATCGAGCCACGCTGGTTGAAGGCGCAAAGGTTGGTGCCTTCGCAAGGGTCAACAGCGAAATCCACGCCAGGGCCAGTGCCGGTGCCGACCTCTTCTCCGATGTAAAGCATCGGGGCTTCATCACGTTCCCCCTCACCAATCACGATGCGGCCCTGCATCTGGATCTGATTCATGCGCTTGCGCATGGCATCAACGGCCAACGCATCCGCTTCATCCTTCAGGCCTTTGCCGGAGAGCGAGGCGGAAGCGATGGCGGCCTGCTCGACGATCTCGAGAATTTCCTGAATGAGGGTCTGATCCACGGGACTCCGGTGATGGGGTGAAGGGGGGGTGCGTGTCGAGAATGCGGGTAAGGACAGCCTTCAGGAAGGTCAGTTTCCCCTTGCCGCAAGGGATCTCGGCGACGAAGCGCGGCTCACTGTATCAGTGCAGCCAGGAGGGCCTGCCTGCCCATCGACTTCTATAAACTTTCGCCAGTTATTTGTAGTCAATGTCGACTCAACATCGCCCTGTTCAGATTATTCCTTCGGTTCTCCCTGCGGACTGGGCAGCGATGGGAAAGTGCGTCAAAGATCTTGAAGATGCGGGGGTTGACCGAATTCAATTTGACGTGATGGACGGAAATTTCGTACCGAATCTGACCTTTGGTCCGGAGCTGATCTCGGCATGCCGCCGCTATTGCAATGTGCCTTTTGAAACACAGTTAATGGTCAGTCAATACAACTGCGAAACCATGCTTGATCAATACGTTGAAGCCACTAAAGGGCCCAACGGTGAGCCCGGAGTGGTGATCGCTCACGTTGAAGCCAATAACCATCTCCACCGGGTTCTCGGCCGAATCAGGCAGCTCGGGGGAAGCCCTTCAGTGGCGATGAACCCCCATACACCGATGGACATGGTGAAAAACGTGCTCGACATGGTCGACCATGTTTTGGTGATGACGGTCAATCCCGGATTTGGTGGCCAGGCTTATATCCCAACGATGCTTGACAAGATCTCCGAATTGCGTTCCACCATCCTTGAACGAAATCTTGATATAGATATTGAGGTTGATGGTGGAATCAAGGCGAACTGGACTCTTTCTCAGTGCTGTGCAGCAGGAGCCAACTGTTTTATTGCCGGAAGCGGGATGTTTGCTTATCCAAGCCTCAAGGAAGGTTGTGATGACCTGCGACGTGTCGCTTTAGCAGCCCAAGCCGGTGAGGTCTTACCAACTCCGGCATGAAGGCCTGTAATGGATGTAACTTTGCCCTGTACAAAATTTGGGCACCGGAATGGGCGCGAAGCCTCTTGTCATCTCTCCATCAATTCTGTCTGCCGACTTCTCCCGCCTTGGCGATGAGGTGAAAGCCGTTGACCAGGCGGGAGCTGACTGGATCCATGTGGATGTCATGGATGGACGCTTCGTCCCGAACATCACGATCGGCCCCCTGATCGTGGAAGCCCTTCGCCCGGTGACCCAGAAACCTCTGGACGTTCACCTGATGATCGTGGAACCAGAGAACTACGTTCCGGACTTCGCCAAAGCCGGCGCCGACATTATTTCGGTGCAGGTTGAAGCTTGTCCCCACCTGCACCGGAACCTTGCCCAAATCAAGGATCTAGGCAAGAAGGCCGGCGCAGTGCTGAACCCTGGCACTCCCCTCGACACCCTCGAGTACTGCCTGGAGCTGTGTGATCTGGTGCTGATCATGAGCGTGAACCCCGGCTTCGGGGGCCAGAGCTTCATTGAAAATCAGGTTCAAAAAATTCGCGATCTGCGCCGCATGTGCGACGAGCGCGGACTTGACCCCTGGATTGAAGTCGATGGCGGCATCAAAGCGGGGAACGCCTGGAAGGTGATCGAAGCTGGTGCCAACGCCATCGTGTCCGGTTCCGGGGTGTTCAATCAGCCCGACTACGCCGAAGCCATCAAGGGCATCCGCGCCAGCAGCAGCAAGCAGGCTGTTCTTGTCTGACCCTGAAATCGCGGTTGAATCTCTCCCCAAAGCGATGCCCCGGCCAACAGGCTGGGGCTTTTTTTGAAATCCAGAGGTTCAACGTTCAACAAGCTGACGAGCGATCAGGTTCCAGAGCGTCGTCGTCTGGGCTGGAGCTTTCATATCGAGCCCAATAGTTCCAACGGTTATGGAACCTTGATTTCGTCTCATCTTCGAGCAAGCCTTAAGAGCGGTTTCGGCTCACTGATCAACAACGTCAAAAGAAAGATCAATCCAGACAAATCACGATTGGATTCAAAACAGCACAATCAACCCCCAAAAAACCAGCCATAGCTGTGCAAACCAATGCCAAGCAGATTCACGCCGATGTAGCAAACAGCGATCACCACAAGACCAACCACGGCAACAAGGGCGGGGCGTCGGCCCTGCCAACCGCGGCTGAGGCGGGGATGGAGATAGGCGGCGTAAACCAGCCAACAAATCAGCGCCCAGGTTTCCTTCGGATCCCAACTCCAGTAACTCCCCCAGGCTTCATTGGCCCACACCGCGCCGCTGATGATGCCGACGGTGAGCAGCAGAAACCCGACGGTGATCGTGCGATAGCTGAGGCTATCGAGTTGCTCATTCGTCGTCAGCTCAACTGAACGGAGTTGCACCACTCCGCTGTCCGCCACAGCAGCGGCCTGGCGGAATCCACCACTACCGATCGAACTACTGCGTAATTCCAGGGCTTCGCCGCGGTCGGTGATCAACACCGCAAACGACAGCAGAGATCCCACCAGCAAAGCTGCGTAGCTGACCATGATCACGCTCACGTGCATCACCAGCCAGCTCGAGCGCAGGGCCGGCACCAATGGCGCCGACGACTGAAGCTGATCTGGCAAAGCGAAGCTGGCAAAAGCAACACAACCCAGTCCCATTGGCGTTGCTGCCGCCGGAACGATCGGTGATGGCCAGCTGCGCTCAACCAAAAGCTGGGTCAATGTGCAGGCCCAGGCCAGGAAACAGAGCGACTCGTAGAGATTGCTGATCGGGAAATGGCCGGACTGCCACCAGCGCAACACAAGCTGGGCCGTGAGCAGGAGATTCGCAATCGCGACCAGCATCCGCACGCTCGTTGAAGAGGTCTGGCTTGAGGCGGCCCAGAAGGACACCGGCAGCGCCAGCAGCAGCAGAACAAAGGCCGCGAACCCGAGGGTGGTAACCGCGTCGAATGGAGCAGCGAGCAAACGATGGATACCTGCTGACGTAATTCTGCCGGGCTAGCTCAACGGCTGGCCTGACGCAGTAACAGTCCTCCAGCGCCAAGGGAGATCAGAACCGGCAGCCAGGCTGCTGCCAGAGGGGGAATCGTTCCTTTCACCCCAAGTGAACTGAAACTGAAACTGATCACGTAGTAGACGACGATGATGCCCAGCGTCAGAACAAACGCGAAGCTGCGACTGGTTCGATAGCTCGGTTGTGCACCGAGCGTCGCACCAAACAAACCGAAGACGATGCATGCCATCGGGAACGTGAATTTTTCCTGGATCCGCACACGAATCTTGCGGGCATCCTTGTTGTTGCCGGACTCCACATACAAACGCTCCGCCTGCTTGGCCTCTGCCACGGTCATGTTGACGGCGTCCTTCTGAATCCTGGCCAGGCGCAAGGGTCCAGCCCCAAGCGGATACACATAGCGGTCAAAGTCAGCCTGGGAGGAACTACCAGTGCTGTTCAGAGTCAGGATCTGGCCGTCAAGAAAATCCCAAGAAGCCTGCTCCTGATTCCAGATGGCCTTCTTCGCCACCAGCATCTGGGTGAACCCGACCCGCGAAAAATCCAGAACTGTCACGTCCTGCATCTCGCCGTCTCTGAAGCGTCGGGCGAAGAACAGCTGGGTCAGTCCCCGCTCTGAAGAGGCGTCATCAACCGCACCCGTTCGCGGTCCGAAGCGTGGATAAATAATGTCCTGTCCCTTTTCAGTCGCCAGGGAGCGACCGAGCGCCCGTTGCAGGGTGACCTCTGCAAACCTGTTGCTGCCAGGCACCACCACGTCGTTGAGCACGAAGGTGAGGCCCGTCATCAGCACAGCCACCACCATGGCTGGAGCGATCATCCGCGCCGTCGTCACCCCAAGGCTTCTGAGGGCAGTGAGTTCGCTGTTGGCTGAGAGGCGCGTGTAAACAAAGAGCGACGCCATCAGCGTTCCCATCGGAACGGAAAACGCCAGCCATCGCGGCGTGCTGAACAGAAGAACCTGGGCAGCAATGGTGATCGGCAGGTTCTTGTCCACCATCTGGCGCACAAGCTCGAACATCACACCGCCTGTCAACAGCAGCAGGGTGAACAAGGCCACGAAGAACAACAGCGGCCCGAGAAGCTCGATCAACAACCATCGGTCCAGCAGGCTGAATCGCCGCCATGGCCCCCGACGCAACAACTGATTCACAGCTGAAAGTCCTCCCCCAGGTAGTAACGGCGCACCTGTGGATCGGCGGCTACCTGATCCGACCGACCCGACGCCAGGATCGCCCCGTCGTTGAGGATGTAAGCCCGGTTCGTGATGGCCAGCGTTTCACGCACGTTGTGATCGGTGATCAGGATCCCCATGCCACGACCACGCAGGGATTGGATCAGCGACTGCAGATCCGCCACGGCCAAAGGGTCGACACCAGCGAAGGGTTCATCCAGCAGGAGATAACTGGGACCATCCACACCAACAGCTAAAGCGCGGGCCACCTCACAGCGACGGCGTTCCCCACCGGAGAGTTGAAATCCACGGCGATCAATAAACGCCGTGAGGTGAAAGTCTTCAATCAACTGATCCCGACGATCCCGGCGCTGTGCAGGCGTCAGATCGGTTTGTTCAAGAGCCACGGCCAGGTTCTGACGAACCGTGAGCTGGCGAAACACGCTTGGTTCCTGCGGGAGGTAGCCGATCCCCAGCCGGGCTCGATGGGGCATGGACAATGTCGCCACCTCCCTTCCGTCCAGCTTGATCTGGCCGTGATCCGGTCGTAACTGTCCGATCACAAGATTGAACGTGGTTGTCTTGCCTGCCCCATTTGGACCAAGCAGGCCAACAACCTCCCCTGGAGAGAGAGTCAGGGAAACACTTTTCACCAGTTGCCTCCCACCAAGACTGATGGAGACCTGTTCCAGGGAAAGGCTCATGGAAGCAGCTGTTCCGGCTTCGATTCAGACGACTTGAGCGTCCAGCGACTGAAGACCTGATCACCTTCCAGGGGCGTTGCGATGGCGCGTTCCTCATCCAGCAAATAGGTGACGCGGTCAGCTCTCAGCAGATTGCCGTCCTTCTGAACCACATCAACATCGCCACTCAGAACGATCCTGGATTCCTTGGTGAAGTACTGCGCCTGACGACTGGTGGCCACCACACCACGCTGATCATGAACCAGTCGCACGTTGCCGCTTGCCGTGATCACGCCTGTAACACTGTCGGCGGCCTGCTGATCGGATTCGATCGTGATCAATCCTTGATCCGCCGGTTCCTCCGAAGCGGCAAGGCTTGGACCAACCAGCAGTGCAGCGCTGACGGTGAACAGACAGGTGAGGGCACGGATTCTGCTCAGCACGGACGCAACCACGGAGGCGAAGTACTCCAGATTCCAGGGACCATACCCCTCTCTCAACGCAGACGTTGCAGTTGAGGGACAGTGCATGACTCGGGGTCAGCATCCTGCTGAAGCCGTTGCAGGCGTTGTTCGACGACGCCGCACAGAGCCTCAAGATCGAGGCCCAAATCAGGCGTTCCAGGCCTCCTCAGGCGACCCAGGGCTTCGCCGAAGAGAATCGTTGCGCCACGCCGGTTGCCCCTCTGCAAATGCAACTGCGCCACAGCGACCTGAAGGATTCCCTGAAGTGAACGGCGCTCCGGATCGGCTGTTTCATGCCAGAGCTCCTCGAAGACATCGTGGGCGGCATACCACTCCTGGGTGTTGAAGAGATCAACCGCCTGACCGAAGCGCGGATCCGCCTCAGGCATCAGCGCTTGGCCTTGGCCGGCTTTTTGCCGGGAAGCTTGCGCAGGCGGATCGACTCAGGCGTGACCTCGAGCATCTCATCGGGTCCGATGTACTCCAGGGCCCGCTCCAGGGTCATCTGAATCGGTGACTGCAGCGTGTCCAGTTCATCGGCACCGGCAGAGCGCATGTTGGTGAGCTGCTTCGTCTTGCAGACGTTGATCTCCAGATCCTGAGGGCGGTTGTATTCACCGATGATCATCCCCTTGTAAACCTTGGTGCCGGGGCTGATGAAGAACTGACCTCGATCCTCGGCGTTCTTGAGGGCATAGAAGGTTGCTGTGCCCTCCTCGAAGGCGATCAGAACGCCGTTGCGACGGGTGTCGAAGTCACCGGTCATCGGGCGATATTCAAAGAAGGAGTGGCTCATGATTCCTTCGCCGCGGGTGGCCCGGATGAATTCACCCCGGAAACCGATCAGGCCGCGGGAGGGAACGATGAACTCCAGCTGGGTGCGCCCGTCGGCTGTGGTTTCCATGTTCTGCATTTCGCCCTTGCGGGTGCCCAGTTTCTCGATGCAACTGCCGACCGCTGCTTCTGGAACATCCATCACCAGCGTTTCCACAGGCTCACAGGGGGTGCCATCGATGGTGCGGAAGATCACCTGAGGCTGAGAGACCTGAAACTCATACCCTTCGCGGCGCATGGTCTCGATCAGGATGCCCAGATGCAGTTCACCGCGACCACTCACTGAGAAGCGGTCCGGTGAATCCGTGTCTTCGACACGCAGGGCGACATTGGTCATCAACTCACGCTGCAAGCGATCACGCACCTGACGGCTGGTGACGAACTTGCCTTCCTTGCCTGCAAACGGGGAGTCGTTGACGACGAACGTCATCTGAAGGGTGGGTTCATCCACCTTGATCAGGGGAAGTGCCGTGGGTTCATCCGGGCAGGCAATCGTTTCCCCGATGTTGACGTCATCAAAACCAGCCATGGCCACAAGGTCCCCGGCGAAGGCCTCGCTGATCTCGATGCGCTGCAGACCTTCAAAACCGAGCAGTTTGCTGATCCGGCCCCTCTTGATGGAACCGTCGTCCTTGATCAGAGAGGCACGCTGGCCCTGCTTGATCACGCCGTTGTGCACCCGCCCAATGATGATCCGGCCAAGGAAGTCCGAGTAATCGAGGGTGGTGATCTGAAGCTGCAACGGCTTTTCGGCATCACCAACCGGGGGCGGTACGTGGCGCAGAATCGCGTCAAACAGCGGTCGCATGTTGTCGCTGTCGGTCTTCATGTCGGGCTTGGCGAATCCACCAAGGCCGCTACCGAAGAGATAAGGAAAATCGCACTGATCATCATCAGCACCGAGCTCGATGAACAGATCCAGCACCTTGTCCACGGCTGTCTCCGGATCAACGCGAGCGCGGTCGATCTTGTTGACGAAAACGATCGGGCGAAGTCCCTGCTCAAGAGCCTTTTTGAGCACAAAACGGGTTTGGGGCATCGGCCCCTCATTGGCGTCCACGATCAGCAGACAGCCGTCCACCATGCCCAGGACCCGCTCCACCTCACCGCCGAAATCGGCGTGGCCTGGGGTATCAACAATGTTGATGCGGGTGTCGTTGTAAGTGACCGCCGTGTTCTTCGACAGGATGGTGATGCCCCGCTCACGCTCCAGGTCGTTGGAGTCCATCACGCAGGTGGGGACCGCTTCGTTATCGCGGAAGATCCCCGATTGCGTCAGCAACGCGTCGACCAGGGTCGTCTTGCCGTGGTCGACGTGGGCGATGATCGCGATATTGCGAATCGCCTTTTGCTGGGCGCTCATACGGGCAGACCATCAGGAATTGTGAAGAACGCCCAAAGGCGCAGTGCGAAAGGATATCTCAAAATGAGATTCGACTGGTTCGTTCCGGACCCTTTACGCGCAGGCTGCCGCGGGTCACACCCAGTTGGTGATGAACCCGCTCCTGTCTCCAAACCTCCTGTGATCGCAGGCGTCCGTCCAAGGCGTCGGCGTAAAGATGCAACCGTCGTTGTGTCTCATCAGCCGTCTCATCCAGCAGTTCGACCCTCAGATGGCGGACACCGGCCCGCAGCAGGGCTGGAAGTCCCTCCACTCCGGTTTGAGCGGTGCCGTTGAACAACGTGTTACGGCATCCGAGGTCTGCACGCAGGGGATGCTCAACACCGCTGCGGTCACGCAGGGACACCGAATGACTTTCACAGGGCCTGCCGCAGTCGGTGTGGTCGTGTCCATCAGAAAGGAAAGCGCAGAACAGGCAGTGCTCCATATGAAACAGAGGCATGTGCTGGTGAAGCGTCACTTCAAGCAGCGCGGGATCTACCGCCGCGGCCAGGTCGAGCAACTGCTGCAGATTGAGGTCGTAACTCGCGGTCAGTCGCAGTAATCCCCAGTGATGGCGGTACCACTGCAGGGAGAGTGGATTCGCCGTGTTCAGGGAGAAATCACCAACGCAGGGAGCCAACGGCGTTAGTGCCTCCAGCTGATCGGGATTGCGCACGAGATAACCATCGGGCCGCGCCCGGATCAATGGCTCGAGTGTCCAGCGTTCGTTGGGCCGCGTGATCCGGGCACCTGCCAGCCAGATCCCGCCAGGCCATTGATCACGGCCAAGGGCCACCGCCTCCCGAAGCTCACGGGGCTGCTCGAGATCCACAACGACCGATTCGATCGGCACAGCTCTGCGCGGCAATGCGATCAGAGCCTTCAGCTGATCCAGGCTTCTGGCCAGCACAACCAGCCCTGGAGAGGTCTTCAGCGGCTCGGCAGGCTGGGGCAACAGCGCCTGGATGATCCCTTTCCAATCGGGAGCTGACGCTGGGGATTCCGTCGTGGCTGGATCTGAATGGTGCGTCGCACCCTCAAGCCTCTGCAGCAGGTCCCGCCGCATCCTGTTGAGCTCCGCCACCGGAAGAAACATCTGATCCTCCAGATCCACATCCAGAGAACCAAGACACCAGCCACTGCCTCCAAGGCGCCCCAGCTGGGTCGCCAGACGATCGCGATCGAGGGGCCTTTGTGATGCGGCCTGCAACGGGATCTCGCTGTGAACCTGGATTGCAAAGTCCGGGCAGGAAAGCTGCAGTAACTGACCAGGCCGTCCGCTCACAACAAGATTGAGCTGCTGATCGACCATGGGCGTCAGCCGTCTCGCGGCCTGCTGCCACTGGTGGTCCCATTCCGGGTCGTTGGTCAGCCAGACGGATGCACCGGCTGGAATTCCACTGGTCTTGATCCGGCCGGGGCCAAGCCGCAGCCGCAGGCGCTCACCACCAAGTTTCTCCACAACCATGATCCGGCCACCGACCTCCTCGGGTGGCTGCAGTGGATCGTCGGACATGCGCTCCAACACAAGCCCCTGACCTGGACGGAGGAGATCGCGACTGCGGATCTGAAGCCAGCCTGCTCGATCGGTCTGCAGGAGCTGTCCCACCAGGGGACCGCGCTTCTTGCTCCAGCGACCATGCACGAGAGATCGATGGTTGATGCCCTCCAACCAGCCAGTCGACAAGCCGCGGGAAAAGGCAAGCTCCAGCTGGCGACCGGTGTCATCGGGGCAGGCTTCCGAGCTGGCATCCAACCGTTTGCGGTAGGCATCGGTGACCGCAGCGACATAACGGGCATCCTTCAACCGGCCCTCGATTTTGAGACTGGCAATCCCGATACGTTGCAGTTGGGGCAGCAGCTCCCAGGCGGCCAGATCCTGTGGCGAAAGCAGATAGCGCTGATCGTCAAGGGAGCGGGCAACCCCATCAACGATCAGTTCATAGGGAAGCCGACAGGCCTGGGCACACTCTCCCCGGTTGGCACTGCGCTGACCCAGCGATTCACTGGTGAGGCACTGCCCGGAGTAGGCGACACAGAGGGCGCCATGCACGAACACCTCGAGAGGCATTGCCAGATGGCGTTGGTGCAACTGCTGTTGCAACCGCTCCAGATCCTGCAGCGCCAGTTCGCGTGCGAGGACGACGCGCTGACACCCCAGTGCCGCGGCCTGGGCCACACCTGCGGCACTGGTGATCGACATCTGGGTCGACCCGTGCAGTGAAAGAGACGGCACCAAAGTCCTGGCCAGGCTGCAGAGTCCAACGTCCTGAACAATCAAGGCATCCACCCCGGCCCGTTCAGCGGCGATCAACAGATCGGCGGCCCGCTCCAGCTCATCGCTGAACACCAGGACATTGAAGGTCAGAAAACCGCGAACCTCTCGGCTGTGGAGCCAATCCATCAGCTCGGGCAGATCCTCGATCCGGAAATTTTCAGCCCGCTGACGGGCGTTGAAGGTCTGAACCCCGAAATAGACCGCATCCGCCCCGGCTGCAACAGCAGCACGCATCGCCTGCCAATCGCCGGCGGGAGCCAGCAGCTCCGGACGCATCAGGAGGATCGCTGAGCGAGACGACGGGCCGGCTCAAACAGACGCAGGGCGGCTGCCGTCCCCTCGTAGCGCCAGTGCCAGGGTTCGTGATTCACCCCCTGAGAATTTCCGACTGGAAAGGAAAGGATGAAGTGGTAGCGGGGGGCGTGATCCTGCAACCAGCGGAAGGCCCTGGTTTGCTCAAAATCCGGGGAAAGATAGGTCTCAGGAGCCTCTCCATCACCGAGGTCAACGGCATAGCCCGTGCTGTGTTCCGAGTAGCCGGGCGGCGCTGACACCCTCGCCCGTTCTTCAGCCGTTTGATTGCGTTCCGATGCCACATCAAAAAAGATTTCTTCCTGAAGATTGATGGAGCGGTAACCACTCAGAAGCCTCAGGTCGACGCCATCAGAAGCCGCCGCCTGTCGCATGGCCTCAAAGGCATCGGCTGCATCGGCATGCAGTTCGATTCCCGGTTGAACGACGATCAAGGACGATCCCGTGGCTTCTGAATAAGGAAAGTGTCCGAGTAGGCGGCCATCGGCATCCGGTCTTTCCCGGAACCCCTCAATCTCTTCCAGCTCAGGAGGATTGAGTCGTGCCAACAGCTGAGGGCCGAACAACACAGCTCCCACACTTCCGCCACAGACGACAACGCAGGCGAGAAACAGCCCGAATCCTGCACCCGAACGGCGTGGTGCCGGCGTGGACCGGCGGGCAACAGGGATGTCGTCCCTGATGGAGCGGCGAGCAGAGGCTGCCCTGACCACGGGGCTGATGCGTGTTGTTTCGATCGTAAGGGCGGGTGCCAGTGGGGCCATGCAATTCAGGACCGCAGTGGTAGTTTCAAAAAACAGTCCAGCGGAGATGGCTGAGATGTTGCGTGTTGCAGTGATCGGCGGTGGTCCGAGTGGATCCTGTGCAGCCGAGGTGCTCGCCAAAGCTGGGATTCAAACCTGGTTGTTTGAACGCAAGCTGGATAACGCCAAGCCATGTGGAGGAGCGATTCCGCTCTGCATGGTCGAAGAATTCGACCTGCCGGACGAGATCATCGACCGCAAGGTCCGCAACATGAAGATGATCTCCCCCTCCAACCGCGAGGTGGACATTCGTCTGGATCCGCTCGGCTACGACGACAACGCCTTCATCGGCATGTGTCGCCGCGAAGTGTTCGACGCCTTTCTGCGCAACCGGGCCGCCGATCTCGGCACAACACTTGTGAATGGCCTTGTTCAGAAGATCGACACCGGCGTGAACCGTCAGGGGCCTTACACCCTGCATTACGCCGATTACAGCGGCGGTGGTCCCACCGGGGAACAGAAAACTCTCGATGTGGATCTGATCATCGGAGCCGACGGTGCCAACTCCCGTGTCGCCAAGGCCATGGATGCGGGCGATTACAACGTCGCCATCGCCTTCCAGGAACGAATCAAGCTCCCCGCAGAGGAGATGACCTACTACGAAGATCTGGCTGAGATGTATGTCGGCACCGACGTCTCTCCTGACTTCTACGCCTGGGTCTTTCCCAAGTACGACCATGTCGCTGTCGGGACCGGCACAATGCAGCAGAACCAGAGCCTGATCAAAGGTCTGCAGAAGGGAATTCGGGAAAGGGCCAACAAACGCCTGTTCAAAGGAGAAGTGATCAAGGTTGAGGCTCACCCCATCCCAGAACATCCGCGTCCACGGCGTGTCGTTGGCCGGATGGCCCTCGTTGGCGATGCCGCTGGCTATGTCACCAAGAGTTCCGGGGAGGGGATCTACTTCGCAGCCAAGAGCGGCCGCATGTGCGCCGAAGCCATCGTGGAGATCTCAAAGAATGGCTCCCTGATCCCCACCGAGAAACAGATCAAATCCACGTATCTCAAGCGCTGGGATCGCAAGTACGGTGCGACCTACGCAGTGCTCGACATTCTCCAGAGAATTTTCTACCGCAACGATGCGGCCAGGGAAGCCTTCGTCGAAATGTGCGACGACAAGGACGTACAGAGACTGACCTTCGACAGCTACCTCTACAAACGGGTGGTGATGATGAATCCCTGGCAGCAGATCAAACTGACCCTGCGAACCCTGGGAAGCCTGCTCAGGGGCGAAGCCCTGGCACCGTCGAACTACAGCCCTGTGCCATCAGCGGTGGGGCGTTCCGATGGAGATTTCCTGGCAGATGAAGCTGCCCAGGCCGTCAAGGCCCAGGCAAAAGGAAAGACAACAGCCGACGAAGGAAAGACAACAGCCGACGTCAGTTAGATCGCGACCACTGATCAGGTCGCGATCACTGGATCGCGATCATTGCTGGCGTTGCTCGATCGCCTTGCCAACGCCTTCCTTGATGCGTTCGACGCCTTCCTGCAACGTCTTGCCGGGGGCCGTCTCTTTTTTGGTGGTCGACCAGACGTTGACGGCATAGATGGCCGCCCCCGCGACGATCAGCGCTGCCAGAACCAGTCCGATGCCGTTACCTCCCTGGCGAATCACCACGGGCTGCTGCTGAACAGGCTGCTGTTGTTGGTTCGACTCGTCGGCCATAACTGTGTTGGTTGATGCCATCTTTCGTTAGCGGTCGGCAGCTCATTTGCCAACGGATCTGATCGGACGCTCAGGCCTGAATCAGCTCGAACTGAGCCAGAACCGAGGCCTGGTTGCGCAGAACCGCCAACAGATTCAGCCGATTCCGACGTAACGCCACGTCCTCGGCCATCACCATCACGCTCTGGTCTCCGTCGAAAAAGGCCTCGAGCGCTGGAGTGGCCTGAACGAGGGCATCAGCCAGGGCGGCGTAGGAGCGTGAGACCGCCAGCGGCTGCAAGCGCTGAACCACATCGGCCATGCCTTGCTCACTGGGAGATTCGAACAAAGCCGAATCGACCACACCTTCAGCGGCAAGCTGATCGTCGCCAAGGTCCCCTTTCTCCGCCAATCGCGATGCCCGCTGCACCACAGCCTGGACCGCTGTCAGGCGCCCATCGTCCCGAAGGGCCTGGAGACGTTTGATCCGGTCCTGCACATCGATCGGGTCCCCGAGCAGGCGTTGATCGGCCACAGCCGCCCCAGCAACCGCCTGGACCAGATCAGGGGAATGCCCGTCCTCTTCAAGCTGAGAGACGATCCGCTGACGCAGCAGCAGGGACAGATCTTTTCGCAGCGCATCGGGGTTGACGTCAAAGGCCGGGAAAAGCTCAGACCAGCTGGCGGCGGCCTGTTGCAACAAGGCCAGAAGATCCAGTCGCCAGCCTCTCTCCCAGAGGATCAGCAGCACACCGTTGCCGGCGCGACGCAGGGCATAGGGGTCGGAAGAACCACTGGGTCGTTCTCCTTTGGCATAGATGCTCAGCAGCAATTCCAGGCGCTCCGCGAGAGCCACCACGGCGCCCGCGTCCGTACCGGGGAGGGCATCACCCGCCCCTCTGGGCAGATAGTGCTCCACAACCGCCAGGGACACCGCACGGGATTCCCCCTCCTCCAGAAGATATTTACCGCCCATCAATCCCTGCAGCTCAGGGAATTCACCCACCATCTGACTGACCAGATCGTGCTTGCACAGATGTGCGGCACGCAACGCAGCAGCAGCGGATTCCTCAGGGAGATTCAGCGTGATCAGGAGTTGCTCGGCGAGCCTTTCAATCCGTTCACTTCTGTCCCGCAAGCTGCCAAGGCCTTCGGCGAAGGTGACCCGCGCAAGTGCTTCACGACGTTCCTCACTGGGCTGACGCCGATCCACCGCCAGAAAGAATTCTGCATCCGCCAGACGGGCCCCCAGCACGCGTTCATTTCCTCGGGTGATCTGATCAGCGGATGTCGACAGTCCATTGCCCACCAACAGGAACTCAGGGCGCAGCACCGCATCGGCCCTGAGCCTGAGCGGATCCGGCTCCACGGATGGCACATCCAGGGGGACATAGCGCTGATGGGCCTGCATCACGGTGCTGATCACCTCCGGCGGGAGCTGGAGAAAACGATCCGCGATGCGGCCACGCAGGACCTGGGGATCCTCAACAAGATCAACAAGCTCCTCAAACAAGGACTCTGGGCAGTTGGGGATGCCCTGAATCGCAGCGGCCTCGCTGTCGATGGCCGCGCGGATCGCCGTGGCGCGCTGATGACGATCGACCACAACACCAGCGGACTTGAGGACGCTGCTGTACTGATCAGCATCCGCAACATTGAGAGGCGTCCCGCCGTAGAGACGGTGTCCCCGGGTGAAACGGTCGCTGCGAATCGCAGGATCTCCATCCGGCAAGTCCACGGGAATCAGATCACTGCCCTGCAAGGCCAGCAGCCAGCGGATCGGTCTGCTGAACCGTTGTGTTCCCGAGCCCCAACGCATGAAGCGTCTGCCCTGCAACGCACTGATCCAACGCGGGATCAGCTCCTGAAGCAGGGAACGACTGGTCTGCCCCGGCGTCATCACCGTGGCGAACACGCAGGGCCCCTTCGGCGTCTCACGCACCTCCAATGCGGTTGGATCGACGCCACAGCGCTTGGCGAAACCAACGGCCGCCGGGCCTGGCTGCCCATCCTTAAACGCCTGCGCCAGTGGAGGGCCCTTGCGCTCTTCCGTGAGGTCAGCCTGGCGTTCCTGCAGCGACTCAACCTGCACGACAAGACGTCTTGGTGTGCCCGTGACCACAAGGCTGCTGTGGTCGAGACGGCTGTCCTTGAGATCGCGGAGGACAAGATCCTCCAGTTGCGACAAAGCCAGACGGGCGAAATCTGCCGGCAGTTCCTCGGTTCCAATCTCAAGAAGAAAGGTTGAAGTCACGCCATCAACAGAGCCGTTGGCAACTGTATTGGAAGCCGCTTGGCTAGTTTCAAAAGACACAACGACCGTTTCCGTGAGCACCGGACAGATTGAAGTCACTGCTATCGGCAAGGCTTCCTCTGTGGTGGACCTTGATGGTCCATCGCCGGCGACCGAATCCATCGAAACCGCCCTGTCCAAAGCCGAACGACGCAAGTTGTTGAGCGGGCACCTGAGGGAACCCCTGCTGACGGAGCTGAGCAACGATGAAATCCGTTTCAGTGAAGATGCCGTTCAACTGCTGAAGTTCCACGGCAGTTATCAGCAGAACCACCGCGAGCTGCGCAAGACCGACAAGGTGCGCTGCTGGCAGATGATGCTGCGTCTGCGCAATCCAGGCGGTCGCGTTCCAGCCCAGCTGTTCATGGCACTGGATGATCTCTCCAACGAGATCGGCGACGGAACGCTTCGAACAACAACGCGCCAGGCGTTTCAGATGCACGGCATCCCGAAGGCCCATCTCAAACATGTGATCGGGACGATTGTCGAAAACCTGGGGTCGACCCTGGCCGCCTGTGGAGACATCAATCGCAATGTGATGGCCCCTCCGGCACCGTTTGAAAAGGGTGGCTATCCCGTGGCGCGTCAGTTGGCCGATGAAATTGCCGACCTGCTCAGTCCCGAGGCGGCGGAAGGGTCCTATCTCGATCTCTGGGTGGATGGCGATCTCAGCTATCGCTTCAAACCAACACGACCCGTGCGCAAAGCCCGCCTGCGGCAAAACGATCAGGGTGTGTTCTCCAACAGCACTGCTGAACCTCTTTACGGAGACACCTACCTTCCACGCAAATTCAAGGTGGCCGTCACGGTGCCGGGGGACAACTCCGTTGACCTGTTGACCCAGGACATCGGCCTGGTGGTGTTCACGGATCCCTCCGGCGACCTGCGCGGATGCAACGTCTACGTCGGCGGTGGCATGGGACGCACCCACAACCAGGAGGACACTTTCGCCCGCCTCGCCGAACCACTGGGATACGTCGAAGCGGCAGAGCTGTTCGATCTTCTCCAGGCGATCATGGCGGTGCAGCGCGACTTCGGCGATCGGGAAGTGCGGAAGCACGCGAGGCTCAAGTACCTGATCCACAAGCAGGGCATGGCCTGGTTCAAGCAGACGCTCAAATCGGATTATTTCAAGGGAAAACTCAAGGGATTGCGCAACGAGCCCAAGGCCAAGTTGATGGACTACCTCGGCTGGCATCGCCAACGGGCCGGGCACTGGTTCGTGGGTCTCCCTTTGACCTGCGGACGTCTCCAGGGGGAGATGAAGGCAGGACTCCGTCGCATCGTCGAGACGTATCAACTTGAAATTCGTCTGACAGCCAATCAGGACCTGCTGCTCTGCAACATCGGCACAGCCCAGCGCGCCGGCATCCGTGAGGAACTTGCCTCCATCGGCTTCGAGGTTCCCGATGCACCAGCCCCCCTGGCAAGGCACGCCATCGCCTGTCCGGCGTTACCAACCTGTGGATTGGCGATCACGGAAGCGGAACGCGTTCTCCCCTCCGTGCTGGGCCGCCTCGAGCAACAGCTTGAACGCTTGGACATCGACAAGTCAGTCCTGATCAGGATGACGGGCTGCCCCAACGGCTGTGCCCGGCCGTATATGGCCGAAATTGGCCTGGTTGGCAGCGGCGTTAATCAGTATCAGCTCTGGCTCGGTGGCACCCCCAACCTTCAACGTCTGGCGCAACCGTTCCTCCAGCGCATGCCCCTCGACGATCTCGAGAAAACGCTTGAACCGCTGCTGATCAGCTGGAAGCAGGCCGGCGGCCGCCGCAGCCTCGGCGACCATGTGCACAAGCTTGGGGATCAGGCGGTGTCCGAACTGCTGGGAGCACCGGCGTAAAACGCCCGTTCAGCTCCGCTCCGCCAGGCCCAGAGCTGATCGCCATGGCTGAAGTGCCACCACTCATTGGGGTGTTGTTCAAATCCTGCTGCGAACATCACCTGTTGAAGCAGCTCCCTGCGTTGGTGCCAGACAGCCTGCTCCGACTCGGGCCTTTGCTTTGCTGCATCGCCGTAGTGATCGGGATGGGAGATCTCACCAATCGCGTCAATCGCACCACCCATGTCGAGAGGTTGGTCGGGATTGCAGCTGGCCAGGGTCAGATCCACCGCAGCACCGGTGCTGTGGGGTGGGGGCATGGTCGGATCTGAACTGGGGGGAGCCCAGAATCGCCCCACGTCGTCCACCACGGCCTCCACCGCTGCCGCCTGAGCAGGATCCCCCTGGTTCAGACCACGACGCTCACACTCCTCGCCAATGGCGTAGGCGACCATGTAGCGCTGAACCGCGATCGGCCGCCAGGCATCAAAAATCGCCAGCTGCAGGTCGGGTTGTTGTTGCTGAAGCAGCTGCTGAGCCATCAGAAGCCGCTTGATGACGCCGCTGCGCAGCCGGAAGGGGTCGGACCCCGGTCCATAGGGAGCACCAGCTTCGACATAGGGGTGGGGCTGCAGCCTCAGCAAGGGAGGAGGCAGTGGTTGCAGTGGCTCCCGACAGTCCACGATCGGCCGGTCGTTCCAGGGTCTCACTGACAGGAGGCAACGACCCGATCTTTCCACATCCACGCCGTGGACGGCCCCGATCGTTGAACCAGGTTCAATTCAGTGGCGCGGCACCACTGAGCCGTTGCTGCTGGAGATCGAGCAGGCGAGCCAGCAACGGGTGATCATCCAGCCCGGGATCCTGTTTCAGGATCCACTGAGCACCGGCCCGTGCGTCCTCCAGCACGGCAGCATCATCAGCCAGGCTGGCCAGGGCCAGATCAGGCAGCCCCGATTGGCGGGTCCCCAGAACCTGTCCGGGCCCCCGCAGCCGCAGATCCATCTCGGCGATTTCGAAGCCATCGGTGGATCGCACCAGTACATCGAGGCGTTGTCGGGCCTGCGCATTGGAACTGCCGTTGATCAGAACGCAGTGGGACGCAGCGGCCCCACGGCCAACCCGACCTCTCAGCTGATGGAGCTGTGCCAACCCGAAGCGATCGGCATGGTCGATCACCATCACGCTCGCTTCCGGTACATCCACACCCACTTCAACCACCGTGGTGGCCACCAGAACCTGGCTGCTGCCACTTGCGAAGTCCCTCAGCACCGTCTGCTTTTCAGCACTGCTGAGTCGGCCATGGAGCAGTCCGACCTTCAGGTCTGGAAACACCTCAGAGACCAGTTCGGCATGGACATCGACGGCGGATCGCAGCTCGAGCTTTTCGGATTCCTCCACCAGGGGCAACACGACATAGGCGCGCTGCCCCTTGTTCACTTCAGAGCGGATCAACTCAAAGGCCTTCTCGCGGCGAGCTGACCCGAGCATGGTGGTGCGGATCGGGGTCCGACCTGGCGGAAGCTCATCGATCTGACTGACGTCCAGATCGCCATGCACTGACAACGCCAGCGTCCTGGGGATGGGTGTCGCCGTCATCGTCAGCAGATGGGGCTGGAGCCCCTTGTTCAGCAGCCGGTCCCGTTGATGCACCCCGAAGCGATGCTGTTCGTCGACCACCACCAGCCCCAGACGGGAAAACACCACGGGGTCCTCAAGCAGGGCATGGGTGCCAACGAGAACCTTGAGAGATCCATTCGCGAGATCATCGAGGAGCTGTCGTCGTCGCGGCCGAGGTGTTGAACCGGTCAACAGATCAACGGTGACGTTCAGCTGGGGCAGCCAGTGACAGAGATTGCGGTAGTGCTGCTCCGCCAGAACCTCGGTCGGAGCCATCAGGGCCCCCTGCCAGCCAGCCTCGATCGTGCTGAGCAGGGCGGCGATGGCCACCACCGTCTTGCCGGATCCCACATCCCCCTGCACCAGGCGTGCCATCGGCTCAGGCCGCTGCAAATCAGCCGTGATCTCCGCCGAAACCCGTCGCTGAGCGTCCGTGAAATCGAACGGCAGCAGTGCCAGAAAGCGACCGACAAGACCGTCTCTCATGGCGGAAAGATCGAGCTGGGGTGCCGGCCTGGAACGGAGTTCTTCGCGGCGGCGCAGCAGACCGAGTTGCAGCAGCAGAAATTCATCGAACACAAGCCGACGACGCGCCTGGTCCAGTTCCTCACGATCCTTGGGGCAATGCAGAGCCCGCAGAGCCTCTCCAAGGGGGAGGAGTTGATGGCTGGTCCGCTCCTGATCCGTGAGCGGATCTGGCGCTGTCTTTGCCATGGGCAAGACCTGCTCGATCAAGGCACGGAAACGATCGGCGCCCACGCCTTCCGTGAGGGGATAGACGGCCAGGAGTCGTCCGATGCTGCGGGACTTCACCGGTGCATCGGAGCTCTCCAGCACCTCGATCAACGGATCCTGGAAGGTGAGTCCATAACCACCGTCCTTCACCAGTCCGCTCACGGCCACGGTGGCACCATTCGGATAAAGCCGCTGCTGACCCTTCAGATAGGCCTGAGAGCTGAAGCGTTTACCAGCCAGAAAGCGACTGACCCGAAGCCGCCCAGTTGGATCCTGAAGATGAAGCTCCAAGATCGCCAGGTTGGGATTGCGGGGGCTGACGAAGCCACTGCAGCGTCGGACCGTCGCCACGATCGTTGCGGTTTCTCCGGCAACGAGCGCCTCGATGCGGCGGCGGGCGGAATAATCGACGTGATCCCGCGGGTAGTGACGCAGCAGATCCTGAACCACAAACAGGCCGATGGAGGCCAGACGGGCGGCGAACTTCGGTCCGACGCCATGCACGGACGTGAGGGGACTGGTTAGGGATAGGGAGCGCTGGGCCGATGGTGAGGCCGACGCTGGAGCCTGGATCCGCAGCCGGGGTGGTGCCATCGGGGCAGAGGTTTCCAGCCGACAACGCAGCTCGTGCAACCACTGGCGCGTGTCGGTGACGAGGCGGCGACGGGCCGGAGCTGCAAGGGAGGAGTAGCCCGCGTACTGATCACAGAGGGTCTGGAGTCGTTCCCGACTGCCGACGGGTAGAGGCACTGCCGGCACTTCACTCAGCTGCTGCTGAAGAAACTGATGAAAACGCTGCTGACGGCCCTGCATATCCGGGCAGTCGCGCTCCATTTCGACCCTGAGAGCCTGTTGCAGGGGCCGCATCCAGGCCAACAGCGCTTGGAGTTGGACACCGGTTAGTCCCCGGTCAGCGGGTGTGGGTTGGGACCGGTCGGGCTCTGCCAATGGGAACGGGCCTCAAGATCAAGAGATCGGCGTTGCCAATGCCGTTGCTGACGCACCATTGTGAGCAGATCACGGTGATGGGCGTGAAGGCGGCGGCGACAGCGCCTTAGGCGGTGACTATCAAATTCGAGTTCGCTTGTCCTCAGAAGCAGGCAGAGAACATCGACTCCCTGCTCCACCTCACCCATGGCCATCGGCAATCGCAGTCGCAGCAGATTCGTGGCCGTGGACTGGGTTTCAACCTGCCCTCGCAGCACTGCTTCCAGCAGATTCACCGGCAGTAGAGTTCCTGCCAGACCGCAGCGCAGCATCTGCACATTCACGGCATGGGAGAGGTTGCGCAGACGTCTGGACAGGGCCTGATCCAGACCATCCATCCACTGGAGCAGCGCATCAGGCATCTCCGGCAGCAGACCATGGTCTCCGACTTGGTGGTTGCCTCCGCTGAACTCGGCGATTTCCTCCTCGAGGCTGGTGGTGGAATGCTCAAGGGCATCGCCGGCGAGCTGGAACAGAGAGCGCAGAACATCCACCTCTGAGCCTGCTTCGCTGTTCTCCGACTGGGACAGTTGCTGGTCGAATGGTGTCTGAGCGGAGGGTGTCTGAGCAGAGGGTGGCTGAACCGAGGGTGGTGGCAGAGCGGAGTAGGCCTGCGGCTCGTTCACAGGCAAATTGAAACTGAGATGAACCGATCCGGAGGGTTCCTGGGGCAGCTCCTCAGGCGCGGGGGCCGGCGTGACACTTGATTGCTGCTGCTGCTCAGCCAGCCCACGCAACATGTCTCGACTCAACCGCGCCTGACGCCTCCGGACCTCCTCCTCCATCTGCATCATCAGATGCATCAGCTGCTCGACGGTGAGAAGAACGGAACAGCGCTGGATCAGCCCGTCGACGGCAGCATGGAAACGATGGCGTGATGATTCCGGCAGGGCCGAGAAACGACCTGGATCCACATCACTGATCAGACGAAAAAGCGCCTGGCGCGTGCTGTCCCGCAGCTCGTCCCGCAGGATCTGAAGGTAAAGCGCTTGATCCCGATAGACCTCCACCGAACGCTTACGGCACAGGCGTTGGAGCCGTGCCAGCTGTTCGGAGGGGTCATGGCCGGATCGGCCCTTTGCTTCGGGCACCGAGTTCAGCCGGCGTTCTGCATCGAGGCCACCTCGGCGGCGAAGTCGGCCTCCTCCACCTCGATGCCTTCCCCAAGGGTGTAGCGGGTGAAGCGCCGCACCTGAACGTTTTCGCCGATCTTGCCGGCTGCCTGCTTCACCAATTCCGCCACAGTGATTGCGCTGTCCTTGATGAACGGCTGCTCCAGCAAAACAAGTTCCTTTAGACGCTTGCCGATACGCCCCTCGACAATCTTCTCCTTCATCTTGTCCGGCTTGCCCTCCAGATCGTCCCGTCCCATTTCGATGGTCTTCTCCCGATCGACAATCTCCTGTGGGATCTGATCGGTTGAGACGTATTCCACGTTGGGACAGGCAGCCACCTGCATGGCCACATCACGAACCAACTCCTGGAAAAGATCGCCACGGGCGACGAAGTCGGTTTCGCAGTTCACCTCAAGCAGCACGCCAACACGTGCTCCGGTGTGGATGTAACTGCCAACGGCACCTTCGGCCGCCGTCCGCCCCGATTTTTTCTCGGCGCTGGCGATCCCTTTCTGACGAAGCCACTCAATGGCCTTGGTGGCATCCCCATCAGTCGCCGCAAGGGCCTTCTTGCAGTCCATCATTCCCGCGCCGGTCTTGTCGCGCAGGTCTTTGACAAGCTTGGCGGTTACGGCAGCCATCGAACGTCGTAAAAAAGGGTGGAAGGAGAAGAGCCGCCGGCCCGCAGGGGCAGATCGGCGGCGTGAACTTAGCGGTTCAGTGGGACTCAGCCCTCAGCGTCATCGCCGCCGCGCTGGTCTTGATGTCCGTGTCGGCCTTCGTTAATCGCATCTGCCAGGCGGCCCAGCACCAGCTGAACGGAGCGCACAGCGTCGTCGTTGCAGGGAATCGGCACTTCACAGAGGTCCGGATCGCAATTGGTGTCGAGCATCGACACCAGCGGGATATCGAGCTTGCGGGCCTCGAGCACAGCATTGGATTCACGGCGCTGGTCCACCAGAACCACAACATCCGGCAAACGACGCATCGTTTTCAAACCGCCCAGATATTTCTGAAGCCGCTCCAGTTCACGACGCAACACCGCACCTTCCTTCTTGGGGCGCATGGCGATGGCACCACTGGATTCCATCCTTTCCAGATCCTTCAGGCGATCGATCCGGGCCTTCATCGTGGTCCAGTTGGTGAGCATGCCGCCCAGCCAGCGTTGGTTCACGAAAGCCGCGCCACAACGGGCCGCCTCGAGGGCCACCACCTCGGAGGCCTGCTTCTTGGTGCCAACAAACAGAAAGCGCTTGCCGCTGCGAGCTGCGGAGCGCGTCCACTTGTACGCGTTGTTCATGCAGACGGCGGTCTGAACGAGGTCGATGATGTGGACCCCGTTGCGCGCGCAATAGATGTAGCGCGACATCTTGGGGTTCCAACGACGGGTCTGGTGCCCAAAGTGGGCACCCGCCTCCATCATTTCGGAGAGGGTGACAACAGCCATGGTTTGAGGTTTCGGGTTCGCCTCCACCTGCCAGGGACGGATCTAGGCAGCGCCTTAGGGCGTTCTCCGAGATCACATTCACCCGAAACGTGCAGGTGTGCGGGGTTGAAAGTACCCGTCGACACTATCAAATCAAGGGGCATGGGACCCCGGCAGCACTGGCTTCGCGGAAGAGAGCACGAACGCCGATGCGATTCAGGGGCAGCCGCAACAGCTCCATGGCGGTGCCTGAATAGCCCCGACGAATCAACCAGCGCAACAACGGGCGGAGGCTGCGCTCATTGAGCAGACCACCAAGGGTCAGAAGCTCCCAGAGGATGCGATGGAGCCAGGTGTACTGAATGATGAAACGCACCCGACGTGTCGGGTGCTTGCGGTAGAAAACCAGACCCATGCGGGCACGCTCACCTTCCACCTCAATCAAGCGGGGAATCTGGTCGAGGCTGAGGGCAGGATGCCAGTGATAGCCGACGGCCTCGGGACACTGGATCAGCCTGACGTCCATGCGACGCAGCCTCTCGCCAAGTTCCAGATCCTCCCAGCCATACAGCTGAAAGCCTTGATCAAACAGGCCTGATGCCTCAAGAACGCCTCGGTCGATCGCCACATTGCCGGTGGCGAAATAGGCCCATGAGAGATCACGCAGCTTGTGACGCTCCGTGGTGGGGTGATCGAAATTCGCCGTATTCACAACGGCGCCGTAGGTAAACGCCAGACGATTGCCTGTTGTGTCCCAGTGACGCTGAAGGGCCTTGGCGTGGCAAGCGAGAAAAGACGCTGTGACCACCAAATCGCTGTCGATGAAGACAATGACATCGCCCCTGGCATGGCTCACACCGCGATTGCGTCCGGCCGCAGGCCCCCCATGCTCCTGTTCGATCAGTCGCACATGGGAAAAGCGAGCCTGTTCCTGACGCAACCAAGCAGGAGTGCCGTCGGTGGATCCGTCATCCACCAGCACCACCTCGTACTGATCGAGGGCACCGCTGAGATGCTGATGCTCGAGAGCATCAAGGCACTTTTCAAGGATCGGCCTGCGGTTGTAAGTCGGTATCACGACACTGACAAACATCCCGCTGACCTCCCTTCAATCCGAATGCTCAAGCCTACGGACAGCAGAAAGGGGGGACATGCCCCCCTCCGAACCAAGCCATCGGAACAACGAGATAATCAGTCAGCAGCACCGCCGTTGTTGGCCGTACCGGTGACGCCATTACCAGCACCTTCACCGCGGCCGTCGTTGCGGAGTTTGCGCTTCTTGAACTTGCGGGCGTAAGCGCGATTCCGCTCTTGCTTCTCCTTTTTGAGATTTCTCCGCTTGGCCATGCGTTGTCAGATACAAGACACTTTTTTCACTTTACTCAACAGCTGGCTGGAGGAGGCCATCCTCCATACGCAGAAGGCGGTCGGCCACATCAAGGATGCGCGGGTCGTGGGTGACCATCAGAACAGCACTGGATTGCTCACGGGCCAGCTGATGCAGCAGCTCAACCACAGCCCGGCCGCTGACGCTGTCCAGAGACGCTGTTGGTTCATCGGCGAGCAGAAGCTTCGGCTCAGGGGCCAAGGCGCGAGCGATAGCAACGCGCTGCCTCTGACCTCCTGAGAGCTGGTCGATGCGTTTGCTCTCGTGACCTTCCAATCCCACAGCCCGTAACCAATATCGGGCCCTGTCCCGGCGGGCACGGAAGGAGGTGTTGGGGAGCAGATCAGCACCCATCTGAACGTTCTCCTCGGCCGTGAGGCACTTGAGAAGGTTGTGTCCCTGAAAGATCATCCCGATGTGGCGCCGGAGCTGCTGACGACGACTGCGACCGGCACCATTGAGCTGTTCACCGAGAACGGTGACTGAACCTTCTTCCACCTGCCGAAGCGCACCGATCAGGGTCAGAAGAGTTGTTTTGCCGCAACCCGATGGACCCGTAAGCGTGACCACCTCGCCCGCTGCGATGGTGAGTGAAATGTTTCGAAGCACTTCACGGCGCATCGAACCACGCCCGTAGGCATGAATGAGGGAATTGATATTGACAGCATCAGCAGCCATTAAAAAATCTCCGCGGGATCGGCATCCGCCAACTTGCGCATCGCCAAAACAGATGAAACCAAACACATCGAGAAAATCATCACAAGAACTGTGAGAGCCCGATTGAAATCCATGAGGACTGGCAGACGCGTGGCATCACGGACCAACCAATAGAGTCCTTCACCAGCAAGGTATGCAGGGATATAACCCATCACAGCCAGGTAGAAACCTTCGCGAACCACAACGGCCAACAGATGGGTTAAGCGATAACCCATCGCCATCAGAGTGGCGTACTCAGGCAAATGATCAGTAACATCGGAATAGAGAACTTGATAAACAATCACGCATCCAACGATAAAACCCATCGCTGCTCCCAAGGTAAAAATAAAGCCAATTGATGTACCTCTTTTCCAGTGATTCTGCTCGAAATCAACAAATTGCTGTTTGGTGAGTACACGAACATCGTCTGGTAGGACTTGCTCAAGCGACTGAAGAACCTGATTCGGATCGGCATCAGGCTGGAGGCGGATCAAGCCAACTTCAATTGAACCTGGAGATTTATTGGGCAGAAGATCCAAATAGGTTTCTGTTCCCGCCACAAGATTGCCATCCGCTCCGAAACTCGTTCCGATACGAACGAGGCCCGCAACCCGGACGCGGTTGCCATTGATCTCCGTCTGCACCGGCCGACCTTCGCGATACCATTGAGCAACCGGCCCGAATTCAGGACGAGACAGTTCGTCAAACAAAACGCGACCTTTGAGCTTGAGGGCCTCGGCCTGGTCATTAAAATCGGGTTCCAAAAACACTGGATCGTCGGGGTTGTACCCAAGAGCCATAAGCGAACGGGTTCCACGGGTCTCTGGATTGCGCCAGAGCATGAGTCCCCAGTGAACAGGAGAAATGCGCTCCACCCTCGGATCGGCAAGGGTCTGAATCAGCCGTCTGCGTGGAAACCCTTCCATCTGAACAGAGTTGACTGAACTGGGGCTGATCAAAACGAGATCAGCATCAAAGAGTCGGTGAACTGTGACGCTGGCTTCAAAGAGTCCGTCCCGGAATCCAAATTGCATAAACATCAGGATTCCAGCAAAGCTGATACCAGCAAGAGCAATCAGCAATCGAACAGGTTGCCTGGTGAGCATCAACCAAGACAGCGGAATCTGCCGAAAACGAAACAACCAAGACATCACTAAGGGGTAAAACGGGCCACGACTTTCAAGCCAGAAAGTTGACTCACTCGACTCGCATCAGCAGAGTCCAACGAAACCAGCACTTCGACAATTCTCGCATCAGCATCAGCGGTTGGATCTGTGGACAACACCTCACGCTGTTGCACAAGGGGGCTGATCAGAATGACCTTCCCTTGAAGATCGCCATCAAAGCCACCATTTTCACTAACCATAGTAACAATCTGACCCTCTTTTAATTTACTAATATCTGATTCATACACTTCGATTCGTGCCTGCATGTTGTTGCTGTCACCAACCTCCATCACTCCGTCATTGGTTGGCCGCTCCCCAACACGGGCATGGATGCTTAGAACCAGTCCATCGATGGGTGAACGAAGAATGGTCTTGGCCAGCTCCACCTTCAATCCCTGGCGCTGTGCCAATGTCTCAAGACGATCAGACTTCAATCGAATCAAAATAATGCGTTCATCCTCAACTTTTTCAAGGGACAACGCTCCAGCGGAACTGGGGTTGGCATAACGCGCTAGTTCCTGCTCCTGAAGAGTGATCTGTGCATCGAGACTGACCAAGCGCGCATCAATTTCTTCGATATCAGCCAATACACCTTGGCGGTTATCAAACTCTGCAAGGACTTGATCCTTTGTGATTAGATCACCCTCAATCACAAACAGCTTGGAGATGCGGGGTGCTCCCAGAACCCCCACCGTTGGTGCCGCCAGCCGCAAGACATCACCTTGTGGTTCAAGGGTGCCAAGTGCTGCGACCGACTCTGACAAAAGGGGGGCGGCACGTTCACTGGCATCAGACTGAGAGGTCTCTGCCGTTTGACGAAACTGCCAAAATCCAAGGCCGGCTGCTGCCAAACCGATGCAAGCCAATCCAACAAGAAGACGAGGACGCATCAAATCAGACGTCAGGTTTGATCACAGGCCGGATCGAGGGTTCGACTCAAAATGGTCAACTCTCAATTAATAACACCATAGAGGCACTAACGAGGTTTGGAGTGAACAGGACGCCTTTAATCCAATTGAGACATGACCGGGAATAGCACTGGCGAAGCAAAACTGATGTCGACTAGCTTGAGACCAGCAAGACACATTTGAATTCGACTGATATGCGTGTCTTCGATCACACACTTAAGCGTGCATTTATCAATTAATTTAAGACCCCATTGAAGCTGTCGCCGCAGCCAACCGAGAGGCAAGCATTTCGAGCGTAAAGAGTGCATTTTTTGAATCATTTTCAATGCATTCTAAAAACTGACGCCGACTTAGAATCATCACTTCCAAATCCGTTGAAGCAATCACATTTGCCGATCGTGGAACGTTCAAGAGCAACGACAGCTCTCCAAACAAATCGCCCTTCTTAAGAGAAGCAACGACCTGATCTTCAAGAGAACCATTATCATTTGAGACTGTAACTTTAGCATTACCATTTACAATAAAATACGCACAATCTCCCGGAGCACCTTGCTCAAGAATAACCTCACCTTCATCGAAATACTCACGCAGATATGGTTCCATAAAACCAACTATTTTCTGCCTTGCTACAAAATCAATAAAGCTGCCACGGATATCTTCCATGCAGATCATCATTGGTTGTATCGCAAGATTATAGTGGGACGATTGAGTGACATCACCGATACTTTCAAAACCTATTCTCGCCATCAAACGCTTCAACGCAGGATTAAAAGGAGCTACGCAATGAGTGATGCCATTTCGATGGGCCCAGTAATATGTCAGCATCATCATGCCATTTAATATTTTTAAATTACCGCGGGTGTCTGGATCCACTGCCAGCTGACTCAGCGAAGCAGTGATCGCACCAGCAGGCAGCAGGGGACGGAAGTCAAAATAATCATCCGCTGGGAACCCGATCGTCGCATCATCGCGATTCAGCCGTGCAGTGCCGACAACATTGTCACCACTGAGGGCCACCATCAAGACTGATGTTTCACAGCAATCGAAGCGATCAATCAAGCAACGGTCTGGTCTGGGCTCAAAGCGAGCATCAGCTTCAACAAACACTTTATGGCGCAACCTTAAGCACGCATTTCTCTCTGCTGGAGTTTCAGCAAGCTTAATCGTGATGCTCATGAGAGATTATTCTGAGATTCTTGCTTCGAAGCGTTCACAACATATTCACCTTTATGAAAACGTTTACGCCTGAGATTAGGCATTAACTGAGACGCAATCTGCCCATCATTGGCACTCTCATCCATGCGAAGTCCATGTTTTTCAAGAACTAAGGAAATAGAACTTTGCGGACAAAACCATGCGAGTGATTCACTTTTTGCTCGCAGGTAAAGCCTTAAAATCAATCCACAATCATTTTGTGGTGACTGCAAGGGTTCGAGGGAGGTGAATACAAATCGGCAATCGCCAACAGCCGATTCACGAATAGAAACGAGAAGATTACTCACATCATTCTCACTTAAATACATCAGAACCCCTTCGCAGACAAAGACAGAGCTCAGACCCGAATCAAAATTTGAATTGGACGACAAAGCCTCACTCAGACTCTGCTGAGAAAAATCAACAGCACTAAAATGAAGATTAGGGCGCTCAATGACTTGAGGGTCAAGGGCATTCTGTTTATCTTTACTCGTGGCAGGATGATCAATCTCTAAAAACTCAACCTCCTTAAACTCCTTTGACAACATGTATGCAAGCATGTCAAATCCAGCTCCCAAAATAATAACTTGCTTGACACCAGAAGCAATTGCCTGTCGAACAGAGTACTCAATATATGTCTTCCTAAGTACATAGTGAAATGACATCCCTGGTAGTGTTAGACGTTCGAACAATTTCAACAGCAGCCTTACAGCAGGATTGCGCAACTGCCTTAGTAGTTTTCGACCATCGGACGAGGACTCTAGAATAATCTCGCTACTCTCAAGCAACTGAACTGGAACATGTTCCCGGTCTGGAGAGTAGCGACCGCTATAGACAATTCCTTGTGCAACTGTGTACGCCGTGGAGCTGGCCTCATCAGTTTTCATGAAATTTACCCTTTAGTATTAATTTAACAAACCAGACTGGCCAAATCAAATCAATTCAGATTTACCTAAGGTTTAGATGGGAACGACATTAAAATTTTGTGGCCCGCTCAAGTCCCCGGAAGGCACCTGTGAATTATCTCAAGGCTTAGGCAGTAGCGTTGAATCTTTTTGATCTGATTGACACGTGAATAGCAAAATCTCATCATTGCAATGCTTGAAAAGCGAAGTAAAAACCAAAAAATACTTTCCCAGACAAATAATGAACAAGTGTCACGCCAACAAGATTTTTTGTGCGATTATAAATGTATCCAAATAGCAGCCCACTCAAAAATGTTGCAACGATGGGCATAAAACCGAGCGGGTAGTGCAATACGGCAAAAATAGCCGAAGCCAAGACCACTGAAAGCGTCGATCGCATAGAATTCTGAATAACATTAAAAAGGGAGCTTTGAATCGCTCCACGTACAAAAAATTCTTGCAAATAACAATGGATCAAATAAATGTAGCTTAGAGGTGACGCAAGATTCATATAGCCAACAACATCGCCAACTGATATTTGAGTAAAATTTTTCAGGCTTTGAATCAAAACAAAAAGACCAATGATCAAAGCAGCACTGCCAAAAATACCGTCCTGTATGCTTCGATTTAAATTCGAGAGTGTCACCCCAAAATTAGACAACGGCTGCCGAGTAGATGCAATAAAAATTAGTGGTGGTGGTATAACAAATAGGATAAACAACCAGCTCCACAAAGAATCTGTCGGATATTGAATGGATGCCATAAACGACAGAAAAAACATTCCAATACTGATTCCAGAAAGGCAGAGAACGATCGTGGCTGAAGCAGTTATCGCTTGCTTCAACAAGCCAATTAATTCATGATTTGTTGTTTCAAGTTTTTTTGCTGTATCCACCGCAGAGTTAATCAGTAGATGTTCGTACAATTCAGGAAATGTCTTGATTTTATCGATCGGGAAGACCAGAATTGAAGTTTTGCAACCAGCCTCTACATTCATCGAAGCTGGTCTCCTCAGCAACGATTGGCCGCCAACCAAATCACCAACCTTTGTTAATGTAGCGACAACAAATTCGTCATTCTCTGACTGGTCAAAAACTCGCAAGTTTCCATCAATCAAGACAGCTATAAAATCATGAACTTCCCCTTTTTGAATAAAGACCTCAGGATCGTCATATGCATGCTCGGACGATATTGTCATAAGGCTCGCAACCTGTGCCTCACTCAGCCCTTCAAATAGAATTGAGTGACTGATGTCATTCATCGGAGATGGAAATTGGTCAAACTATGCCGCTAACCTAACAAGATTTAGGCTTCAGGCAATGGATGGGTCTGGATGCGATGGTTCGTCAAACAACAATTCGGTGATGTAACGCTCAGCCCATTTGACATTGAATGCTTTCTCAAGCACACGTCGAGTTTTATCGTTTCTTTTCTGCTGGATGCAGTAATTCAGTTGACCTTGATATCGCTTTAGCGTTTCCAATGAATTTGCTTGTTCACCTTCCGCCTGAACAACGGCAGAAGACAGCACGTCGAGATAATCCTTCACCAGACATTGAAAGAAGCGCTCCTCGTCAGCACCGTCCGGCCGAATGAAACACACATGGGGGGAGAAGATCGTCCCCCACCCTGGTAACGCCCTCTCCTGACGAAAGCGGGGACGGTTCAATCCTGACAGGGACGACGCGAGCATGTCGGGAAGGGCCTCGCCGACTGGTGAAAGATCGACAATTGCTGCAGAGATACCTGCCGGTCCAGCGACCACATCTGCCCCGAAGATGGGGAGATCGAAGCGAGGGTCTGGAAACCAGACGCAGTGAAGAATCTGCAGACCGACACCCAGCCTGGCAATCTCCAGGTGCAACTTGCGTAGACCGCGGCATCGACGAAGTTCATTCCGTATGAACAGCTGTTCGCCATCGAGCAGACCGCTGATGGATTCAAGTTCTGGATCCACCGCCAGCGGCTGTAGATCGGGGAGGTTCCTCCAGCTGGTTCGGATGCAGTCCGCCAGGGAGTGAACCAGCGGATGCAGTCCCTCGGATCCGTCCGTCATCGGGGGCTGTCGTCCGTCGGGCACAGAATGGAACTTTGACACGCAGTTCTGAACTCCCTGCCCGCCAGTCCTCAGCTAGAACACTGGACCCTGCCCAATGGCGTTCGCATCGTTGAAGCGGAGATGCCGGATGCACCGCTGACGTGTCTTGATCTCTGGTGTCAGGCGGGAAGCAGTGCGGAACAGTGCCAGGAGGAAGGGATGGCCCACTTCCTTGAGCACATGGTGTTCAAAGGAAGCCAGGAGCTGCCGGCAGGGGCCTTTGACCGCCAGATCGAAGCGCTTGGCGGCAGCAGCAATGCCGCCACCGGATTCGATGACGTGCACTTTCACGTGATGATCCCGCCGGAGCAGGCGCCACGTGCTCTTCAGCTGCTGCTGGAGTTGGTGCTGCATCCCGCTCTGACCACCGACGATTTCGGACTCGAACGCGAGGTGGTCCTTGAGGAGATCGCCCAGTACGCCGATCAGCCCGATGAACGGGTGATTCAGAACTTGCTTTCGAGAGGATGTCCAGACCATGCCTATGGACGACCAATCCTTGGTGCAGCAGACCAGCTGCTGGCGATGACGCCGGAGGCCATGAAGAGCTTCCACCGCCGTCGCTATCGGGGCCATCACTGCTGCCTGGCCGTTGCAGGACCGATCCAGGCGTCACTTCGGCGAAGCATCGTGGAGTCTGCACTCGCGGATCTGCCAGCAACCGGCGAGATCACGACCACAACAGCTCTCAACCATCGCAGCGGACGTCATGAGATCAGGGTTCCAAGACTGGAATCCGCCCGATACCTGATGCTCTGGCCGATGGCTGCGGCCAAACAGCTCTCCATGGTGATGGGGGCTGACCTCCTCACCAGCCTGCTGGGGGAGGGGCGACGCAGCCGGATGGTGGAAAGGCTCCGCGAGCAACTGAAGATTGCCGAAACCGTCGACATGGACCTGACGGCTCTGGAGCAAGGAAGCCTCGTGACGCTTGAGGTGTGTTGTATGGAGAACCAGTTACCTGCTGTGGAGGAGGCCGTGAACGAGCAGCTGCGCAGGCTGGAAAGCGATCCCGTTGAGCCCTGGGAACTGGAAAGAGCTCTTCGATTGGTGGGCAACAGCCTCAGGTTCGCTCTGGAGTCCACTGGGCAGGTGGCGGCAATGGCCGCCAGTCAGACCTTGTGGGGACGCCAGCAGTCGTTGTTGAAGCCCTTGCAGCAACTTGAGCGCTGGACGGCGGACGAGCTGCGGCGAGAGATGTTTCCCAGGCTTCAGCCGGAGAAAGCCTGCACCCTGATCGCCCGACCCGGAAGCAAGCAGGAATGACGGCACCGAAGCTGCTGCTGGAACCATTGCGCACCCCTGATGTGATGGCAGCCAAGCTCTGGCTTCCGGGTGGAAGCAGCCAGGACCCACCTGGTCAGCGGGGAGCGCACCAGCTGCTGGGATCGGTGATGAGCAGGGGCTGTGGTCCGCTCGACCATCTCGACCTGGCGGATCTGGTGGAGGGTCGCGGTGCCGGGCTGCGCTGTGAGGCCCACGAGGACGGACTGTTGATCAGTCTCCGCTGCACCAGCGGTGATGCCGCTGATCTGATGCCCCTGCTGGCCTGGATGGTGATCGATCCTCACCTCAAGCCGGATCAGGTGATGTTGGAGCGAAGCCTCAGCCTGCAGGCACTACAGCGGCAGCGAGAGGACCCCTTTCAAATCGCCTTCGATGGATGGCGACAGCTCGTGTATGGCGACCACGGCTACGGCCACGACCCCCTCGGTCTGGCGGATGATCTGGCCGGCCTCGATTCAGCACAGCTGAGGCCTCTCAGCCAGTGGGTAAGAACCACGCCAGCCACGCTCGCCATCGCTGGTGTCTGGCCAACTGAACTGGAGCAGAACATCGACAGCTGGCCGGGCTTTCGCGACTGGCCCCTTCAGGACGACCAACCAGCGTCGCGCCTGTCTGGCACATCCCAAACATCCCAGCCAAATGGGTCCAGCGGGGTTACGGTCTGCAGCCAGCCGGCTGAAACGGAGCAGGTTGTCGTGATGCTCGGCCAGGCATCACTGCCCCATGGACATCCCGACGACCTGGCACTGCGACTTCTGAGATGCCATCTGGGGATGGGCATGTCCAGCCTGTTGTTCCGACGCCTCAGAGAGGAGCACGGTGTGGCGTACGACGTCGGTCTCCATCACCCAAACCGGCGTGGCGAAAGCCCGTTCGTGATGCATGCCTCAACAGGGGCCGATCGGGCCGACCTCACGCTCGAACTGCTGACGGAGAGCTGGTGGGAACTGGGTTCATCAGCGTTGAGCGACGACGATCTCGACCTGGCGCGTTCCAAGTTCAGAGGCCAGATGGCCCATGCGCGACAAACGAGTGCACAACGGGCCGAACGGCGTGTCGTGCTTCATGGTCTCGGATTGCCGGACGAACATGATCAACAGTGCCTGGAAAGGCTGGGGGATCTCAGCTTGGCGGATCTTCAACGGGTGGCTGCAACCCATCTCACAGAGCCGCGCCTCAGCCTTTGCGGGCCCGCATCAACACTGGCCGAGCTTGATCAGCACTGGCGAAGCCCTTAAACGGAGTCGGCCTGAACCACTGGCCCGAGACGATTAACAGCGATCAGAAAGGTTCCGCGTCTGAATCGAATCGCCACCACATCCATGGGATGAAGGGCGACGACCTCGCCAATCTCACCCGGACTGATCAGGTCCGGCGGACGCAGCATTGGCATCGGATCCGCCGTCTTCAGATATGCCTGCGGCTCAATCAGTCGCAGCTTGTCGCCAATTGCCGCCATGGAACCTTTGCAGAGAATGCATTCTCGAGCAGGATGGTGCCAGCTGAACAAGACCGGTGCGGGCTCTCGCCACCTGGAGCGGTGCACTGGCTGGGTTGCTGCTGATCCTGATCGGAGGCCTGCTGCCTGCCGCCATCATGGTGCCCCTGCCTCCCCATCTCATTTCGCTGCCAGCCACCTGGCAGGTCCCTGCGCTGTTGCTCTGCGCCCTGGTCTGCGGCCCTCGGGCAGGTGTGATTGCTTCGGTGGCCTATCTCAGCCTTGGGCTGATGGACCTTCAGGTTTTTCATGGAGGCGGAGGCGTCAACTACCTGGCGGACCCAGGATTTGGCTATCTAGCAGGATTCGTTCCTGCGGCTTGGCTGACGGGTCGTCTCAGTCAACAACCCGGCATGGGAGATCTCCCTGCCCAGACCGGTGCTGCCCTCGCCGGACTGCTCAGCCTGCAAATCTGCGGATTGCTGAATCTCGGCGTCGGGCAACTCTTCGGTCGGTGGAGCATGCCTCTTCACCAACTCGTCATGCAGTACTCGCTGGGGCCTTTGCCAGCCCAGGTGCTGCTCTGCATCACGATTGGACTGCTGGCTGTCCTGATCCGTCGTCTCCTGCTAATCGAAGGATGAGCGATCGATCGTTGGGACGTCTCGGGGTGCTCTCCCTGGCAGCGATTGTTGTTCTCGTGGACCAGCTCAGCAAACACTGGATGGCCTCAGCACTGGCCGATGGAGGCACGATCAAGGCTGTCCCGGGTCTTCTGGATTTCAGGCTGGTGTTCAACACCGGCGCCGCCTTCAGCCTGCTGACGGGATCAACCCTGCTGCTCGGTCTTCTGAGCCTGATGGTGGCGGTTGTTGTCGTGGCTTGGCTGTGGAGACAGCGGCGCCTGACCCTGTGGCAGGGAATGGCTGTGGCCTTTCTGCTTGGCGGCACCATCGGAAACGGCCTGGACCGCTGGCGGTTGGGGTACGTCGTCGACTTTCTTGCCCTCGTTCCGATCGACTTTCCGGTTTTCAATGCAGCCGACATCGCCATCAACCTGGCGGTTCTGTGTTTTGGCCTCGATTTACTGAGCACAAGGGAGAACCCGCGCCGTGGCTGACCCTGCAGCGGCTGATCGTCGATCCGAGGCCAAGGTGCCGCTGCTGGTCATCCATCAGCTGGACCATGACGACCGAAGCATCTCCCTGCATGGCGAGGGCTACAGGCTGGGGCGCGACGAGCAGCTGGAGATACCGCTCGTGCATCGCGCCATCAGTCGCTTGCATGCCGTGCTGCAGCAGCGCGGTCGTAGATGGATGCTGATCGATCAAGGGTCAACCAATGGGCTCTGGTGGCGTGGTCGACGGGTCCAGGAGCTTGAGCTGCAGGACGGGGATCGGATCGCACTGGCGCCCGCGTCTGAGCCCGGAGCACCCAGCCTCGAATTCCTGCATCCACGCCAGCGGCGATCCAGGCGGCTGGCGATCGCCACGGGCGGCCTGCTGGCGACCGCTCTCACCGCAGGCGGAATCCTGCTTTTGCTGGCGAATGTGAGCGTGCCGGTCCGGGGACGCCTGGCCACCGTGCAGGGCCCGATCGCGATCTACGACCGGAAGAATCAACCGATCAAATCCGTCGACTCACAACGCCATCGTGAACTCGCGACGCTCAATGATTTTTCTCCGAGCCTGATCAACGCCCTGCTGGCCAGCGAGGACAACCGCTTCTGGTGGCATCCAGGAATCGACGCCATCGGCACCCTGCGTGCCCTGTTCACCAACATCTCCGGCGGCGAGGTTCTCGAGGGAGGCAGCACCCTCACCCAGCAGCTGGCCAGAAGCCTGTACCCCGACCTGGTTGGTCAGGGCGACACGCTCGAACGCAAGTGGCGCGAGCTGCTGGTGGCTCTGCAGCTCGAGAGCCGCTTCAGCAAATCGGAGTTGCTGCTGAGCTACCTCAACCGGGTTTACCTCGGCGTGGGATTTGGTTTCGAGGATGCAGCCCGCTTCTATTTCGACACCTCCGCCGCCGAGCTCAATGTGGAACAGTCGGCACTCCTGGTTGGCCTGCTTCCGTCCCCCAACGGCCACGATCCCTGCCGATTCCCCCAGCGGGCCCTGGAAGCCCGCAATCTTGTGCTCAACAAGATGGCGGATGAAGGACGACTCAGCCTCGATCAAGCCCGCCAGGCCCGCAGAAGCCCGATCCAACTCGAAGCCAAGGCCTGCAGCAGGGTGAGCCGGGGAAGCGCACCCTTTTACAGCGACCAGGTCCGACGGGACCTCAAGGAACTGGTGGGGCCAGAGGTGGCCAAGGAAGGCAATTTCCTGATTGAGACCTACCTCGATCCGGTGCTGCAGGCGGTGGTGGAACGACAGCTGCGGGACCTGCTCAAATCCAGTTCAGGACTTGGTGTGACAGAGGGAGCTGCGGTGGTTCTCGACAGCCGCAACGGTGGAGTTCTGGCCATCAGCGGTGGACGGGACTACCGCTTCAGCCAGTTCAACAGGGCAACCATGGCCCTGCGCCAGCCCGGGAGCACCTTCAAGTTGATGGTTTACCTGGCAGCCCTTGAGCGTGGGATCAAGCCAGCGGCCCCGCTGAACTGCGAACGGCTGGAATGGGGTGGTCAGCGCTTCGAGAGCGACTGTCAGGGACAGCTCAGTTTGCTCAGTGCCTTTGCCTTCAGCAACAACACGGCGGCCCTGCGCCTGGCCCAGCGCGTCGGTCTGGAACAGGTGGTCCGTCAGGCCAGAGCCCTCGGCATCACCACGCCGCTGGACCCCGTGCCTGGACTGGCCCTCGGTCAGAGCGAAGTGCGACTGATTGAGCTCACCAGCGCCTACGCAGCTGTCGCCAACAACGGGCTGTGGCATCCCCCCACCACGATCCGACGGCTGGTGGACGCGGAAACCTGCAACCAAGACAAGGCCAGCAACTGCCGCAGCCTGACGGCGACAGGCAGCAACAGCCTCAACGCGGCCCGGCGCGCGATCAAGCCGGAAACCGCCAAAACGATGCAGTCCCTGATGCGCACCGTGGTGCGCAGCGGAACAGGGCGAGGGGCGTTTCTAGGGGGGCAGGAAGGTGGCAAGACAGGCACCACCAACGATGGACGTGACCTGCTGTTCATCGGATACGAACCCTCCCGTCACTGGGTGATGGGCATCTGGCTCGGCAACGACGACAACAGCGCCACAGCTAGTTCAAGCGCCCTGGCGGCTGCTCTCTGGGGCGACATCATTCGCGCAGCGGGTCGCGGCAGCGTCGAAGCCTCTTGAAACCACGCACCCGGCTGCTGATTGGCCTCGCAGGCGCTCTCCTGGCCTTGGTGGTGCTCGGAGCTGTCCTGCAGGCCATCCGAACCCTGCTCTGGGATCTCAGCTATTTCCTGCCGACCTGGCTGCTGACCCCTGTGCTGCTGCTTGGCCTCGCCCTGATCGCAGTGTTCGTTTACCAGGTGGGTTGGCCCTGGTGGCGCAGCTGGAAACGGCAACGCAGCCAGCAACGGAGCTCCGTCAGCAGCGAGGTGGAGCAACCCAAGGATCGCCGTCAGGCCGCCAGTCGCAGTCTTGAGAACATCGATCAGCTGCTGGAGCGACTCTCCGATGAGGTGAGCCGGGAGGGTCTCCGCCAGGAGCGGGAGAAGGTTGAGGAGGAACTCACCCGCGGTGACCTGGTGGTGGTGGTCTTCGGCACGGGATCGAGCGGCAAAACCTCCCTCATCCGGGCCTTGCTGAAAGAGATGGTGGGCGAGACGGGCGCTGCCATGGGAACCACCCGCAGCAGTCAGAGCTATCGCCTCCGCCTGCAGGGACTGAACCGCAGCCTCCAGTTGGTCGACACCCCCGGAATTCTGGAAGCGGGCCGCGAAGGGCTGAGCCGCGAGGAGGCTGCTCGTCGGCGTGCCATCCGGGCGGATCTGCTGGTGGTGCTGGTGGATGGCGACCTACGCGCCTCGGAACTCAGCGTGATCCGGTCGATCGCCGATCTCGGCAAACGGCTTCTGCTGGTTCTGAACAAGAAGGATCTGCGCGGCGTGGACGAGGAACGCCGTCTGCTCAATCTGCTGCGTTCGCGCTGCAACGGGCTGATCTCAGAGGACGACGTGGTGGCCTGCAGCGCAGCCCCCCAGTCGGTCCCCCGGCCGGGAATGAAGCCCTTTCAACCGGAACCTGATGTGGGTGATCTGTTGCAACGGCTGGCGATCGTTCTCCATTCGGAGGGCGAGGAGCTGATCGCCGACAACATCCTGTTGCAATGCCGCCACCTCGATGAACGAGGCAGAGATCTGCTCAATCAGCAACGTCGCATCGAGGCTCAGGCCTGCATCGACCGCTATTCCTGGATCGGCGCTGGCGTTGTGGCCGCCAATCCCCTTCCCGGTGTCGACCTGCTTGGCACTGCTGCAGTCAACGCCCAGATGGTGCTCGAGTTGGCGGGTGTCTACGGCATCGAGCTGTCGAAGCAGCGGGCACGGGAACTGGCCGTGTCCCTGGGCCGGACCCTGGCGGGTCTGGGACTGCTGAAAGGTGCCATGAGCGTGATCGGCACGGCACTCAGCCTCAGTCTTCCGACTCTTCTCGTCGGCAGGGCGATTCAGGCGGTGACCGCCGCCTGGCTCACCCGCGTGGCCGGCAGAAGTTTCGTCCTCTTCTTCGAGCAGGACCAGGACTGGGGCGATGGCGGCATGCGTGATGTGGTTCAAAAGCAGTTCGATCTGAACCGTCGAGATGCCTCCCTCAAACGCTTTCTGGAGATGGCGATGCGTCAGGTAGTGGAACCGCTTCAGCGACCGAAGGAGCGTCAGCTACCGCCTCGGCCAGGGCCTCGGGAGGGGGAGGACGCATGGGGCCACGGGCATCGAGGATCGTGATCAGCAGGAGATAAACCACACCGATCAGGATCGAAATCACGCCTGTGACGATGGCAATCCACCGGGGGCGCTGCGAACCGCTCATCGTTCCACCGAGCTGTTGATCAGATCGGAGAGCCTGGCGAGATGCTCCTCACTGGTATGTGGGTTGCCGAACACCGCCTTGAGACAGTGGCCACGCTCGTAGTGGGGTCGCGAGAGCATGAAACCCTGCTGCAACAAGGTTCGTCGGGTTGTCTCGCACCAGAGATCGCTGTCCGCCCCCTGCAGGTCGCTCGGGCGCACGGCCAGGAGATGCAGGTTCCCGCTGAGAACGTCGAACTGTTCAGCATTCAGCCGCCGACAGACGCTGTTGCGGCGGTCGAGGGCGGCCTGCAATAGCTGCTGAATCCCGGATTCACCAAGCTGGCGCAGGCCTAGCCAGAGCTTGAGGATTTCAGCGGGCCGTGTGCCCTGAAGACCGGCCTCACCGCCATGGTGATCTCCAACAGCCGTGTCCATGTAAGGCAGCCCCGTGGCAAACGTGCCCTTCAGCAAGGAGAGGTCGCTCAGCAGCAACAGGGACGACGCCTTGGTGATGCCCAGCAACTTCTGTGGATTGAGAGTGATGGAGTCGGCCAGCCCGATGCCATCCATCAAGGGAGCTGTTGTCCCCGCAAGAGCAAAAACACCACCGATGGCGGCATCAACATGCAGCCAAACGTTGTGCCGTCTGCAGACAGCCGCCATGGCCACGAGCGGATCCACAGCTCCGCGCACGGTTGTTCCGGCCGTGGCCACAACCGCGATGCAGGGACGGCCTGCCTGCTCAAGCCCCCGCAGTGCCTGCTCCAGCAACGCGGGCGGCATGCAGCCTGCGTCGTCAACGGGCAGCTGCTGCAGCCCATCGGCGGGAAGTCCCATCACCCGCGTGGATTTCAGCAGCGACACGTGGGCATCAGCACTGCAGATCACCACGCCCTGCTGTCGGTCCTGTTCAGGCAAGCGATCACGGGCCACCAGGAGACCCATCAGGTTGCTGAGGGTGCCTCCAGAGGCCAGCACACCACCTCCCGAATCGGGAAGTCCAAGCCGCAACGCGAACCAGCGGCAGAGCTGCCGCTCGAGATCACTGAGCCCCGGGGAGAGTTCCTCGGCCAGCAGGTTGTTGTTCAGCCCAGCACAGATCAGCTCAGCCGCGATCGATGCCGTCAGCGGGGGTGGATCGAGATGGGCCAGGGCACCGGGATGGGACGGCTGAAAGGCCCCCTCCATCACCAGTTGCAGATCAGACAGCAACTGCCGGCTGTCAGCGCCGATCAGGCCAGGCGCAATGTCAGGCTGCCGCCGCACCAATGGCAGGGGCGAGCGCCCGGAGGCCTCCGCAAGCCAGTGACAAAGCAGATCACTTGCCTGATGCAGAAAATCCTGAAGCCCAGGATCGAATGCCTCCGGGGAGGCGAACGGATCCAGCTCATGGGATAGGGGCAGCAGCGGCGAACCGGAGTGCAACGGCCTGGGCTGGAGTGACCCAATCCTTGCGTCCCGTGGGACCGCACGTTCGGGTGGAACCCTGTTCACGTGTGAAATGGAACGGGAGGTGTTGGCATAAGGCGATGAACGGATCTGAGCAGAAGCGCTGGATGCAGATCCTCCTGGAAAGGGCCAGAGAGGTGGGTCAGACCGGTGAGATTCCAGTCAGCGCCTTGATTCTGGACGCTGAGGGGCGATGCATCGGCCATGGCCGCAACCGCCGCCAACAGCATCAGGACCCTCTGGGACATGCCGAACTGGTGGCCCTGCGTCAGGCATCCGTGCTGCAGGGGGACTGGCGTTTCAACAGTTGCACCCTGATGGTCACGCTTGAGCCATGTCCCATGTGTGCCGGAGCACTGGTTCAGGCCCGGATGGGAACGGTGATCTTTGCGGCCCATGACCTCAAACGAGGAGCCCTTGGCGGAACAATCGATCTTTCGTCCCATCGCAGTGCACACCACCGAATGACGGTGATCGGCGGTGTTCTGGAGGAGGAGGCGCGACGGCTGCTGGAGGACTGGTTCAGGCAGCGGCGGCAAGGGAGCCGCTGAAGCGTGGCAGCTCTGTTTCGAACAGATTCAAAAGACGGTCGACATTCTCCGGTGTGGAGTTGTAGCCCATCAGGCCGATTCTCCAGATCTTGCCGGCCAGCACGCCAAGTCCTCCACCCACTTCGATGCCGTGCTGATTGAGCAGGTGCAGGCTGAAAGCCTTGCCATCCACTCCTTCAGGAATCCGCACGGTCGTGAGGGTTGGCAGACGGCGATCTTCTGGAACCAGCATTGACAACCCAAGGTTTTCAAGACCTGTCCAAAGCGCCTCGGCATTGCGCCGATGCCTCGCCCAGGCATTCTCCAGACCTTCCTCGGCCAGAAGACGCAGAGCTTCACGCATACCGAAGTTCATATTCACCGGGGCTGTGTGGTGATACACGCGATCACTTCCCCAATACTTGTTCAAGAGGGACACGTCCAGGTACCAGTTGGGGACCTTGTCCTTGCGGGCACTCATCTTTTCCTCGGCCCGGGGCCCCATGGTGAAAGGCCCAAGACCGGGAGGACAACTAAGACCTTTCTGGCTGCAGCTGTAGGCCAGATCCACCTTCCAGTCATCGATGTACAGGGGCACGCCCCCCAGTGACGTGACGGTGTCCAGGAGGAGCAGGCAATCGTGCTTACGGCAGAGATCACCCACGCCCTCCATCGGCTGGCAGACGCCGGTCGATGTTTCTGCATGCACCAGTGCCAGCATGGTGGGGCGATGCTCGATCAGTGCCGCCTCCAGTTCATCGAGGCTGAACCATTCTCCCCAGGGCTTCTCAATGGTTCTGACATCGGCGCGGTAGCGACCGGCCATGTCGGCGAGGCGCAGACCGAAGTATCCCTTGATCGCCACGAGAACCTTGTCACCGGGTTCGATTGTGTTGGCGAGGGTGGCTTCCATCGCGGCACTGCCAGTGCCGCTCATGGGAAGAGTGAGGCGGTTGTCGGTCTGCCAGGCGTAGCGGAGAAGCTCCTGCACCTCACTCATCAGGTCCACATAAAGCGGATCCAGGTGGCCGATCGGCGTGCGGGCCAGGGCTTCCAGCACGGTTGGGTGGGCATTGGATGGGCCAGGGCCCAGCAACAGCCTGTCTGGTGTAGCGATCGGCGCCAGGGCCTCCCGGT
The DNA here is from genome assembly GCF_000515235.1 of Synechococcus sp. CC9616. Taxonomy (NCBI): domain Bacteria; kingdom Bacillati; phylum Cyanobacteriota; class Cyanophyceae; order Synechococcales; family Synechococcaceae; genus Synechococcus; species Synechococcus sp. CC9616. The sequence goes on from NZ_KI911558.1 coordinate 930,483, forward strand.
GACGGTTGTCGACTGAGAAGGAAGCGTTCGTCACCAAGACCCGGAACGAGACATCTGGCCGATGAGCCTACGCAGTCGCAACGCCATCGGAGAAGTTCGTGGCCCCTTTGAAACGCTCTGATTCAGCGGATCGGCTTCAACGCTGCCGAACGTTGGTCTCAGCCAGACCGCGAACCATGTGATCAAACGGCTGCCGAACAGGGGCAAGACGATCGGACCCTATGCCACCGGACTGCAATCGCTCGATTACAACCTCTCCGAGCAGCGCAATGCTGCGAACGGTTGGGCCGGTCGGCACTCCAAGGCTCTTGTATGTGTCATCCAAACCGTTCAGGACCCGCTCGTTGAGGATCGTGCTGTCACCCGCGATCAGGGCGTAACTCGCATACCGCAGGAAATAGTCCATGTCCCGCAAACAAGCCGCCAGCCTGCGGGTTGTGTAGGCGTTACCGCCCGGCAGAAGAAGCTCGGGTTCATCCTGAAAAAGGCGCTGACTGGCCTCACGGACGATTTCAGCAGCTTCTCGGTTGATCAGTTCGACCGCCGCAATGCGGACAACGGATTCGTCGAGGTAGGTCTCGATGCTGTCGAGTGCCTGCCGGTCGAGGTATCGGCCAAGCTGGTCATATCGACCGATCAGCCCGGTGATGGCATCACGCATTCGCTGGGGTCTCCAGACACTCCCTTCGCGGAAGGTAACACCGCTGAACAAGCGAAAAGCCTCAGTGCGGCTGAGATTCAGCGAAGTTGACAGAAACGGTTACGGATGAAACTGGAACGGATCGAACCAGGTGGATGACGGACTGGAAGGGTGCCTAGTGATACAAAGTGGACGCATCGGGATCTTTACGGTCCCGTTAAACACGCCCCATCGGCGAAAGCTTTTCCATGTCCAAAACACCTCAGGACGTCCTTCGTCAGATCAAGGACGATGGCATCGAGTTCGTTGACCTGAAATTTGCCGATCTCCACGGCAAATGGCAGCACCTGACAGTGTGCACGGACATGATCGAGGAGGAGTCCTTCACTGAAGGACTTGCTTTTGACGGCTCTTCGATCAGGGGCTGGAAGGCCATCAACGCCTCGGACATGGCGATGATCCCCGACCCTGCCTCAGCATGGGTCGACCCCTTCTACCGCCACAAAACCCTGAGCATGATCTGCTCGATCGGGGAACCACGCAGCGGCGAGCCCTATGACCGCTGCCCCCGCTCCCTGGCGCAGCGCGCTCTCGACTATCTGAACTCCACCGGACTGGCCGACACCGCCTTCTTCGGACCGGAGCCTGAATTCTTCCTGTTCGACGACGTTCGTTACAACTCCAGTGAGGGAGGCTCTTTCTACAGCGTCGACACGATCGAAGCCCCCTGGAACACGGGCCGCATCGAAGAGGGAGGAAACCTCGCCTACAAGATTCAGCTGAAGGAGGGCTATTTCCCCGTCGCCCCGAACGACACCGCCCAGGACATCCGCTCGGAGATGCTCAGCACCATGGGCGCCCTGGGAGTCCCCATCGAGAAGCACCACCATGAGGTGGCCGGTGCCGGACAACACGAACTCGGCATGAAGTTCGCTCAGCTGATCGAGGCTGCGGACAACGTCATGACGTACAAGTACGTCGTGCGCAATGTCGCCAAGAAATACGGAAAAACGGCCACATTCATGCCAAAGCCGGTCTTCAACGACAACGGCACCGGCATGCACGTTCACCAGAGTCTCTGGAAGGGTGGCCAGCCACTGTTCTTCGGAGAGGGCACCTACGCCAACCTGTCACAGACAGCTCGTTGGTACATCGGCGGCATCCTGCGCCATGCTCCCGCCTTCCTGGCTTTCACCAACCCAACCACCAACAGCTACAAGCGATTGGTGCCGGGATTCGAAGCTCCTGTGAATCTGGTTTATTCCGAGGGCAACCGCTCCGCTGCTGTCCGGATTCCACTGACTGGACCAAGCCCCAAGGCCAAACGTCTGGAGTTCCGCTCAGGCGATGCCCTCGCCAACCCCTACCTGGCCTTCAGCGCGATGATGATGGCCGGCATCGACGGCATCAAGAACCAGATGGATCCGGGAGATGGATTCGACAAGGATCTGTTCGAACTCCCCGCTGAGGAGCTGAAATCCATCTCCACAGTTCCACCATCTCTCAATGGTGCTCTTGAAGCTCTCGATCAGGACCGTCAGTTCCTGACTGAGGGCGGTGTGTTCAGCGATGACTTCATCGACAACTGGATCGACCTGAAATACGAAGAGGTTCAGCAGCTGCGCCAGCGCCCCCATCCCCACGAATTCACGATGTATTACGACGCTTGATCACGTCAAAATCGCACCGTTTCTGATCGAACAGGCCCGCTTTCCCTCCGGAGAGCGGGCTTTTTTGGTGAAATAGACCCTGGTTTCAATCGGCCATGGCGAATTCCCTGGGCAAGCTCGCGTATCAGACCCTTCAGCAGGGAAGGAGCATTGCCGGACTCGCTCACAAGGAGCTCAGCACCAAAGTGATGGAGCTGGTGGCGCCTGAAACCGTCCCCAAAACCGAAAAGGTCTCAGCCGGCATGATGAATGCCCTGAGGCAGTCGATGGCTTCGCTGCAGGAGCGGGACTGGGCGGACGCCGAGCAGGGTGTTTACCCCACGGAGTTGCTGTTTGAAGCTCCCTGGATCGACTGGGCCAGTCGTTATCCGCTGGTGTGGCTTGATTTGCCATCCACCTGGGATCGACGTCGCGAGCGCAATGTCCATGACCTCCCCGATGCAACCGATCCGGAGCTTTACCCGGACTATTACCTCCAGAACTTCCACCACCAGACCGACGGCTATCTGAGCGACCACTCAGCGGCGCTGTACGACCTGCAGGTGGAGATCCTGTTCAACGGTTCAGCCGATGCCATGCGCAGGCGTGTCCTGGCGCCTCTGAAACGGGGACTGCGCCATTTCTCCGATCGATCACCCTCCTCCCTGCGCATCCTGGATGTGGCAACCGGAACGGGACGCACGCTGCAGCAGGTTCGTCGTGCGTTGCCCCATGCGGAGCTGATCGGCCTTGATCTCTCCGCGGCGTATCTGCGCCAGGCCAATCGTTGGCTCAACAACGGCAATGAAACGCTTGCTCAACTCTTGCGGGGCAACGCCGAAACCCTGCCGTTCGCAGACGGAGGCCTTCAGGGAGTGACCTGCGTCTTCCTGCTGCATGAATTGCCTGCCAAGGCGCGTCAGAACGTCCTCAACGAGTGCTATCGGGTCCTAGAGCCAGGCGGGGTGATGGTTCTTGCCGATTCCGTTCAGCTCGCCGATTCCCCCCAGTTCGACACAGCTCTGGATAATTTCCGCCGTGTGTTCCATGAGCCCTACTACCGGGATTACATCGGCGATGACATCGACACCAGGCTGCGAGATGCCGGCTTCGATGCGGTTCAAGCCGAATCCCATTTCATGACTCGCATCTGGACGGCCAGAAAGCCGCTTCCACAAGAGCTCTGAACGGGATTCCCTGACAGCACGGCTTGCACCCTTCCCCTGGCGCCATAGGGTGAGCGCGTTCCAAGAAGGGCTTCATGACCAATCCCTTCCGGGTTCGGTGGCTGCAGGGTTGGCTCTTCCAGATCGTTTTCATGGAAGGCCACGTCCAGGTTGAAGCTCATGGTTTCGGCATTTGCCTGAGAACAGCTGTTCTTCCAGGTGAAAGTCCTCGATCAGCAGCAGATCGTCTTGTGCTTGCCGAAGATCGACGTCGACGTGCTCTCCACCACGCATGGCTGCGTGGACAGGGTCTTCCCCGGGCTCCCGAGCGCGCCTATCCACCTCTGAGCGAAGCCAGCTCCGAGCGGCCAGTCTCCCTTGTTGTTGTGGAGTAAGGCTTCCAGGTTGCAGGGTTTCAGAGCCTGGCTAACCACCAGGCCAAACCGAACCCTGCTCCTCCCCAACGCAACAGTTTCCACAATCGAGCTCCTTTGACATCGGGGAGGTCCCAACCCTTGGGTTCCATCTCAAGCAACCTTCTTCCGGTTGCACGGCGTTGTTTCCAACGTCTCTCAGCAACGGTGGAACCGCTCTTCCCACTCTGACTTTGGCGTTGCCCTTGTTGGATCAGATGGGAAACACCATGCAGCCACTTGAGAGGACGACCAGCTCGATTGCTTTGTCGATTCATCCCTGCAGCGGACCGCTGAACTGAAACTAGAAGTGTTTCGAACCGATGGAATGACTGCACGTCCAACAGAGTGGCCGGAAGAGTCCCAGGGACTCTCCAGGGACCTGCATCAGAGCCTTCGCATCGGGGACCGGCAGTGGCATCAGCTGAAAAGCAACCGTGATCGCAGGGCAGCGGAACTCCTGGCAGCGGCCCTGACCCAACTGATCAGCAATGGCGCTGGCACAGAAGTGGAACAGCTGACCCGTCAGGCGCTCGGCTGGATCGGTGGCGACCTCAAGGATCCTGGCTGCCCGCGCCACTGATCGGACGGCGACAGGCCAGCTGCAGCCGGTTGCCGCGACGGCTCCAGCGCACATCGTCGAAGCACTGATGAATCAGAAACAAACCACGACCACTGAGAGCATCCATCTGCTCCGGTAGCGCTGGTTGGCGTGCTTCATGAGGGAGGCCAGAGCCTTCATCCTGAACCTGCCAGACCAACCAGTTCGGCGTGAGGATGCGACGCACCCGCAACCGCTTCTCTGGGTCTTCACTATTGCCATGCCGCACTGCATTCACCAGGGCTTCATGCAGGCCGAGCTGAACCCGCTGACAGGTGGTCAGGCAGCCAACAGGCTCGATCAGAATCTCCAGCAGAGGAGAGAGCTGCAGGGTGGAGGGAAGGATGAAATCTGCCCAACGGAATCTGGCGATCTGGGGGACAGAAACCATCCGGTGCCACCGGGACCTTTCTCGAACTTAACGGGTCTGTTGGATCTGCACAGACGCCGTGATCATCTGGGTTCCGACCGACGCGCCACCAGAGCAGGGTGCTGGAGCAAGGCATCCATCAAACGCACGCCACGCAATTGATTCACGAGGGGCATGTGTCCCTCCGGAGCTTTGATGGACCAGGTGAAGGCCCTTGGGTAGCGGGTCCAAACGCCATTCTCTTTCCAGCCGATGCGAGGCCAGAGCTGCTCATATCGGCCATCCAGAGCTTCAAGCAATCGGGCCTGAATCGTGAAACCGAATCGTCCTTGCGAGTAGGCACACCAGAGACGATCCATGCTGGTCAGATCCAGCCCTGCCATGGCAGGAACCTCGCTGAAGTACACATATCCACGCTGCTCAGCCTGAGCACCGGCTAGCTGCCTGAGCACGGCACTGGTGAACCGATCGGCGGCTTCATAGTTCTCTTGCAGGAGATCACGCTGCAGTGGGGCGTAATCAATGCCGACGGAAGACTCGGTGATGAACCAACCATCGGGCCAGGCCGCAAGCAGTTCCGACAGCTCTCCGGGAGTGTGGCGCTGCAGCACCTGAAGAACCCAGCCGACAGACCAGTCATCCCCCTGGCGATCGAAACGTTCCAGCAGCGATCCGCCTAGAGATGCCAAATCAACAGCACGCTTCTCCACCGTGGAAATCAAACCGCGACGCTGCCGCGCAGTGCCGCTGGCGAACCGGTCCAGGAGCTGCTCGGTGCTGAGAACGGTGGAGGGTGAGGAACCGGAGAGCATGAATCGCAACCGGCCCTGACTGGCACGGCGTTCGCCCACTATGTCAGGCATGGGAGACGAGATCCGCCGACCAATCGAGCAGCTGCGGGAACTGCCCGGGGTGGTGCTCGATGTGAGGAGCCCCATGGAATATGCCAAGGGGCACTGGCCTGGCTCGATCAATCTTCCATTGTTCAGTGATGCTGAGCGTGCGGAGGTGGGCACCACCTTCAAAAAGAAAGGGCGCGAAAGCGCCGTTCATCTCGGTCTGGCCCTCACCGGACCGAAATTGAGCAGCCTGGCATCGGCGTTGGAGGAGCACCGCAACAGCGGTCCTCCAAGGATCTACTGCTGGCGCGGCGGCATGCGCTCAGCCAGCATCGCCTGGCTGGCCCAGCTTCTGGATCTCGAGCCGGTGATTCTCGAGGGTGGATACAAGGCCTATCGCCGCTGGGTCCTCGAACAGTTCGACCTGGACTGGCCCTTGAGACTGCTCGGCGGCAGAACCGGCACCGGCAAGACCGATCTGCTCCTGGCGCTGCGGGATCGAGGCATCGCCGTCGTGGACCTCGAAGGACTCGCCAACCACCGTGGCAGCAGTTTCGGAGGACTGGGACAACCGCCTCAGCCGAGCACGGAGCACTACGAGAACCTGCTGGCGGAAGCGCTTCATCAGCTGCGGCGGCGGGGTGCCCAAACCATCTGGCTTGAGGCAGAAAGCGTGCAGGTGGGCTGCTGCCGCATACCGGCGAGCCTGTTCCGCCAGATGAAACGTGCTCCCGTCTTTGAAATTCGCCGAAGGCTGGAGGAACGGGTGCAACAACTTGTCGAGGTGTACGGACAGCAGGGCGGAGAAGCACTGGCCGCCGCAACCCAGAGAATCAGCCGACGACTTGGGCCCCAGCGAACCGATCAGGCCCTCAGGGCGATCGCCGAGGAGGACTGGGCCACAGCCTGCCGGGCAACCCTCGATTACTACGACCGCTGTTACGACCGAGAGCTGGAACGCGCGCCGGAGCGCCAGAACCTGGACGTCAGCGGACTCAGCGCCGAACAGGCGGCGGACCGGATGATCAGCAGCCGATTCTCGGAACTCTGTGATTAAGATCCCGCTTCTTGCACGAGGCTGATGAGCGATTCATCCAGCGCTGCCTCCATCCAGTTCTTCCGGGGCATCGATGAGCCTGTGGTTCCGGACATTCGACTCACCCGCAGCCGGGACGGACGGACCGGCCAGGCCACATTCGTGTTCGAGAAGCCCCAGGCCCTCGCTCCCGAAACATTCGGAGACATCGGCGGCATGTGGATGGTGGATGAAGAGGGAGAAATGGTGACCCGTGAGGTGAACGGCAAGTTCGTGAACGGCGTGCCCAGCGCCCTCGAGGCCACTTACACGTGGAAGACCGAAGACGATTTCGAGCGGTTTATGCGCTTCGCCCAGCGCTATGCCGCCGCTAACGGTCTTGGCTACTCCCAGAACCAAAATCAGGATCAGACTGGCGAGACCTCTGACGCCGACGGTTGACCCTGCCGAACTGGCTCTCGCTGGCAGCACTTGCTGCTGCCACAGCTCTGCTCTGGAGCCTGCGCCAGGTCGTCTTGTTGATGTTCGCCGGTGTGGTCCTGGCGATGGCCATCTGCACGCTCGTCGGCATCTTGCGTGAACGCCGTCCGATGCCGAGGCCGACAGCGCTGCTGGTTTGTCTTCTCGGCCTGCTCGCTCTGATCTCACTCGGTTCCGCCGTTGTTGTTCCTCCGTTCATCGAGGAATTCAGCGTGCTGCTTCAAAAATTGCCGGAGGCAGCACGCACCCTGATGACGATGGCCATCGGGAGCGTTGATTGGATCAGTGATTCCATTTACGGCGACGACGCGCTGCCAGATCTGCAACAGCTGATTCCCGACAACCAGTCCCTGATTCCGGACGGCTCAACCCTTGCCAACGGGGTGAGCACCGGACTCATCGGCTTGCTCGGACTGGCCGGCAACGTTGGCAATGCCGCACTGCGGCTGCTGTTCACCGTGGCGGTCGCCCTGATGGTGAGCGTTCAACCGCATGCCTACAAAGATGCCTGCATCCAGCTGGTGCCGTCCTTCTACCGCCGCCGAGCCCATCAGATCCTTCTGCAGTGCGGCGAAGCATTGAGCAGCTGGATGGTGGGTGTGCTGATCAGCTCGCTGGCCGTCTCCGTTCTCTGCGGTTTGGCCCTGTCACTGCTGGGGGTCAAACTTGTGCTGGCCAACGCATTGCTGGCGGGACTGTTGAACGTGATCCCGAATGTCGGGCCAACGATCAGCACTGTGTTCCCGATGGCCGTCGCCATCCTTGACGCTCCCTGGAAAGCTGCTGCCGTTCTTGGTGCCTACATCCTGATCCAGAACCTGGAGAGCTACCTGATCACACCTTCGGTGATGCATCACCAGGTGAAACTGCTCCCCGGTCTCACCCTGGGTGCCCAGTTCATTTTCACCGTGGTGTTCGGGCCGATCGGCTTGCTGATGGCTCTGCCGCTGGCAGTGGTGTTCCAGGTGCTCATCCGAGAAGTTCTGATCCACGACGTGCTGGACCGGTGGAAGACCAAGAGACTGGTCGCATGAACGCACGCACGTTGCTGGCTGCACTGAGCTTCGTGGTTCTGGGTCTGCTGATCTGGCATCTGCGATGGGTTCTGCTGGTGTTCTTCGGCGCCATCGTTCTCGCGGTGGCGATGGATGTGCTGATCCATCAACTGCAGAAGCGCAGCCGCTTGAATCGTCCCCAGGCACTGGTGCTGGTGTTGCTGGGTTCTGCACTGGCGGGAGCCTTTGTGGCCACGCTGCTTTTGCCGGAACTGGTGGTGCAGATTCAGCAGCTTGGCGAGGACCTGCCCCAGCTGGTCGAAAAGCTCACCTCACTGCTGAGCGCCGCCCCCCGCTTATCGGAGCTGGAGGGCAGCCTCAGCGGCGACGTCAATCTCAGCAGACTTCAACCGATCGGAGCACAGCTGCTCGGTGTTGCCGGCGGTGCGGCGAATTCGATGGTGCAGGCGTTTCTGATGGCTCTTCTCGCCGTGCTGCTGGCGCTTGATCCCACAGCCCACAGGGAGATGCTGATCGCCGTGTCTCCTCGCCCTGCCAGGCAACAGGTGGTCAGTCTTCTGGACGACTGCCGTGAGGCACTGGGCGGCTGGTTGAGCGGGATGACCCTGTCTGCCCTCACGGTGTTTCTTCTCACCTGGGCTGGATTGGTGCTGCTCCAGGCCCCTCTGGCTCTTCTCAGTGCACTGGTGTGCGGTCTGCTCACCTTTGTTCCAACCATCGGACCCACCGCCGCAACCCTCCTGCCAACGGGACTCGCTCTGTTGCAGTCCCCCCAGCTGATGGTGAGCGTTCTGGTCTTCCGCCTTGTTCTGCAAAACCTGGAGGCTTTTCTGCTGACGCCTCTGCTGCTCAGAAAAACAGTGAACCTGCTGCCGACAGTGGCTCTGATGGCCCAGTTGAGTCTTGGGGCCCTGCTGGGACTTCCCGGAGTCCTGCTGGCACTGCCGCTGGTGGTGGTGCTTCAGGTTCTGATGCAGAAGGTGGTAGTTGAGCAATTGATGGATCACTGGAGCTGACAGCTGTTCCTGACTGGAGACGCGCAGGCACAGCTCAGGGCATGAACCGGTGCTCCAATACGGTGGGTTCGGTTGAGGGCAGGACGATTCATCGATGGAAGTCATCTTCAACTTCTCGCGTTACGAGGAGCTTCGGCAGGCTGTGATCCAGCTGCTTCAGGAAAATATTGATTCAGAACTGCTGTATGAAGAAGCAGAGGATTTGTTTGATTCCTGGTGGAACTCCAACAATCACAGTGGAATACTCAATGAAGATGAGAAACAACGGGTCTGGCAGGTGCTGACCAACGAGTTCGGCCATAAGTTGGTCAAAGCAGGGGGATAGAGCACTCTCAGGACGCAAAAAAGCTCATTCATGGAAACATCCAGCTCAATCAACATCCTGCTCTTGTCAACAGGCTTTGCAGCAACCTTCAGCGTGCTTTGGTTTGGATTCAGGAGGACAGACCAGATCGAAAAGAATCGATCCCAACGCAACAGAATGCGAGCACGGTTAATGAAGATGTTGAGACAATCATCGAAATAACTGGTTGGTTATCAAAAAAACCCTGCTTCGGTCTCTGATTCAGAACCTGATCAGCGATAGCGACGCCACAACGATGCCGATCCCAACAGCACCATCACCGCCAGCAGGTGATAGCGCATGGCAAAGCTGAGGCTCGTGAAGGTGAAGTGATCAATCAGCAGCGCCAGATCGGTTCTGAGGTCCCAGAACGCCAGAAGCACCAGCAGCAGCGGAAACCATCGAGCCGACCGTCGCCGAGAAGAAGACGATGAAGACTCAGTCACTGCTGGGCTCCCAGAGAGTGAGCAGAGATGGAGCCAGGGCAATGCTGGACCAGCTGCCCACAATCACACCAAGAGCCAGAGCAATCGCGAACCAATACAGGGTGGAACCACCGAAGAAGATCAAGGCCAGAAGAGGCATCAAGGTTGTTCCGCTGGTGTAGAGCGTGCGCGTGAGGGTGGCTGAGACAGCCAGGTCCACCTGTTGGCGCAGGGTCAGCTCAACATCCTGACGGCTGCGCTCCCGGATCCGATCAAACACCACCACCGTGTCGTTCACGGAGTAACCGGCGATGGTGAGCAGGGCAACGGCAAACAGGCTGTCCACCTCAAGCTGCAGCAGCAGCCCCAGCCAGGCGAACACACCGCAGACGATGATCACATCGTGGGCCAGGGCCACCAGGGCCAGAAAGGCATAACGACGGTCGTAGCGGATCGTGATGTAGGTGGCGATTCCAGCGAAGGCCACCAGCAGGGAGATCAGGCTGCTGCGCAAAAGCTGCCCACCAAGGCTGGGACCGATGGTTTCAACAGACTGTCCGCCAGCGATGAAAGGACCTGCGACGGAGGTGACGGCTTCAATCACCGCCTGCCCCTGGGCCGCCGAAAGCGTGGGCAGACGCAGCAGCAACGAGGTACCACCGTCAAGCAACTGCACCCGCGGTGCGCTGAGGTTGGGCAGTGGCTCGCCAGGCTCCTCCGGCAACTCCAGACCACGCAACAACTCAGACACCTGAATCGCTCGCAGGTCAGCGCAGCTCTCGCCGCAGTCGCGCTCCAGCTGAATCTGGGTGCCACCGGTGAAATCAAGACCAGGGCGCAGGGGGGCCCCGATCGAGGCATCACGCCAGCTCAGTCCAAGCCCGATCAGGCTGACGAGGACAACGACACCCGAGACAATCCAGACCCGCGCGCGCATGCTGCTTAGAGGCCAGACGGGCCTCTGCCCCGAAGGCGTTTCGCTTGCGGACGTAGAAACAGCCATCAATTCAGACGGATGGGGAAGGAAGCTGCCGCGATGGCAGGAAATTGAGCGGCTTGCGCAAAGCGGCGTAGCTCATCAGAAAGCGCAACAGGGTTCGGGTACAGGTGAGCGCTGTGAACAGGCTGAGCAGAACACCGATGCCGAGGGTGGCTGCAAAACCCTTCACCAGTCCAGTTCCAAGGAAAAAGAGCGCGGCACAACTGATCAAGGTGGTGAGATGACCATCAACGATCGAGGAAAAGGCTTCAGAAAAGCCCGTATCAATCGATCGAATCAGGGTGTTACCGCTTCTCAGCTCATCCTTGATGCGCTCGAAGATCAGCACATTGGCGTCCACGGCCATGCCAATGCTGAGGATGAAACCAGCAATGCCCGGCAACGTCAGCGTGACCGGAATCAGGGCGTAAACCGCCAAATTGAACAGGGAATACAAGCTCAGAGCCATCACCGCCACGACCCCTGGAAGGCGATAGGCAAGCACCATGAATACCGCCACCAGAGCCAGGCCGGACAGGGCAGCCACCAGGCTGCGGCGGATGTTCTCGGCGCCGAGGGTGGGACCGATGGTGCGGACTTCCAGCACCTTCACCGGCAGTGGCAGCGAACCACCCCGGAGTTGCACCTCGAGCTCCCGAGCCTCTTCGGCCGTGAAGTTGCCACTGATGCTTGCGGAGCCACCTGAGATGCCGGCGGCTTTGAACTGGGGTCCAACGCTGGCCTCGCTGATCGAGCGACCATCAAGAACAATTCCCAGAAGCCTTCCAGTGCCGGCGATCGACTTCGTGAGCTCGGCGAAGGCCTCAGCTCCAGCGCTGTTGAAGCCGAGCGTCACCTCCCAGCTGTTGGGATTGCTCTGCAGGGGCTGACGGCCCGCTGTCACCAGATCCTTGCCGGTGAGAGCCGCTGGCTCATAGAGCTCCACGATCGCATCGTTGACCTTGGCGAGCAGCTGCTCGAGCTGCTCGGTTTCCGTTCCGGAGGCTCCCTCCAGACCAAACAGCTTCTGAGCTTCCGCCAGCTCCTCAAGATCAAGGCCTGATTGATCGGAGAGCTCTCCTCGTTTGGCCTGATCCGCGCGCAGGCGAAGGATGGCTTTTGTCTGAGCACGCAGTTGCCGCAGACTCTTGAAGTCCTGTTCAGCGCCAAGCTTGAGAGCACGGAATTCCAGCAGAGCTGTGCTTCCGAGAATGCGGGCAGCGCGACTAGGATCCTGCTCGCCGGGGAGCTGCAGCACCAGTTGGTTTTCACCAACCGTCTGAAGCGTCGATTCCGCCACACCGAGACCATTCACCCGCCGATCCAGCACCAGCTTCACGGCCTCCATCTGCTCGGGGACAACCCGCTTGATCTCCCCGGCCGGTTGAACCTCAACGGTGATCTGACTGCCGCCCCGAAGATCCAGGCCGAGCTGGAGGGGAGAGGTGAACAGCAGCGCCGCCGCCGCGATGGCGAGAGCGAGTACAAGGGCGAACCAGCCCTGCTGACGAGCCATCGCTTCAGAGTCCCTTGTTCACGATTTGCTGAGCCGCTTCAACGATTTGATGGGGCTGAATGATCGTCAGATTTTCGAGTTTGCCGTTGTAGGGCGTTGGAATGTCCTGGCTGGACAAACGAATGGGTCGGGCATCGAGGTCGTCGAAGCATTGCTCGGTGATCAAGGCGATCAGTTCGGCACCGATCCCGCCGGTTTTCATGCATTCCTCCACAACAATCACCCGATGGGTCTTGCGAATCGAGCGGGCAATGGTCTCCATGTCGAAAGGCTTGAGGCTGATCAGATCGATCAGCTCAACGCTGATGCCGTCGGCCTCCAACTGCTCCACTGCCTTGAGGCAGTGATGGCGCATGCGTGAGTAGGTGAGGATCGTCACATCACGGCCCTCCTGGACAAGATCCGCTTGATCGAGGGCGCAGGTGTAATCCCCTCCCGGCAGTTCCTCGCTGAGGTTGTAGAGCAGCACATGCTCAAAGAACAGCACAGGGTTGTTGTCCCTGATGGCGGCTTTCATCAACCCCTTGGCATTGGTAGGGGTGCTGCAGGCAACGATCTTGATGCCGGGAACGGCATGGAAATAGGCCTCAAGCCGCTGGCTGTGCTCAGCACCGAGCTGCCGGCCCACACCACCGGGGCCACGCACGACGGTGGGAATCGTGAAGTTGCCGCCACTCGTGTAGCGCAGCATCCCCATGTTGTTGGAGATCTGATTGAAGGCGAGCAGCAGAAACCCCATGTTCATTCCCTCAACGATCGGTCTGAGACCGGTCATGGCTGCGCCGACGGCCATTCCTGTGAAGGCGTTCTCAGCGATCGGCGTATCGAGGACCCGAAGTTCGCCGTACTTGTCGTACAGATCCTTGGTGACCTTGTAGCTGCCGCCGTAGTGACCGACGTCCTCCCCCATCACACAGACATGGGGGTCGCGGGCCATCTCCTCGTCGATGGCTTCCCGCAGGGCGTTGAAGAGAAGTGTTCCTGCCACGGCGTCGCTGCGATCCCGGCCAGCCCGGGGTGAGCGGCCAAGCTATCTCAGTCGCCGCAGAGTCACCCCCCGGCCGCGAAGGTGAACAGCAACAGAACCGACAGCAGCATCGCTGGAGAAAGAAGCAGTGCCAGCTGTCCGAGATCGTGGGGAGTCATGAGGGGGCATCCGACCACGAGCAGACGCTAGGCAGATTCTTCAGTTCTCCTTGTGAAGAGACTGCGAAGAAACAGCAACGTCAAACCAAGGGCGACAAAGCCACTGCTGAAGGTGGCAAGAAACGTCAATCCCACTAGCAGGGTCTTCAGGGTGACGGCAATGTTCTGCGCGATCGGCGAACTGAAGTGAGGCGGACGCATCGCGAAATACACCACCATGCGCTTGCTGAAACCGAACACCATCCAGGAGATCAGTCCGGCGGTGAGCGCTCCTGACAGATAACTCAGGGGTCCTTTGCGTGGATCCTTAGGTTCTGGGGTGATCTTGGCGTCGTCGGTGGTCATGGTTCGATCCTCACCCCGGACAGCCGCAGCGGGCAGCACCAGGCACTGAGTCCAGCGATCTCCAGATGTGTCTTCAACGCATCCCTGGCCTGCTGACTCGATGGCAAGTCGGGGAACAGGGCGAAACAGCTGGGTCCTGAGCCGCTCATCGCCACCGCCAGGGTCCCGGGCAGGGAGCGCAACAGCTGCAACGCCTTCTGAACCGCGGGCGTTTCCGGTTCCACCACCGCTTGCAGATCGTTGCGAAGGGGTGGCGGCAGTTCCGTCTGGATCGGCCGGGTCCAGGCCGCTTCTCTCAGGGCCTGGCGTCGCTCCTCAAAGGCGCTCTCCCCCTGCAGGTAGCTCTCGCCATGAAGGTCGCGGCAGCGCTGATAGGCCCAGGGGGTCGAGACGCTCACATCAGGATCCTTCAACAACAACACCGCCATTAGATCCGTGGGGGAAGGCAGAACTTCCAGCAGCTCGCCGCGCCCAAAGCAAAGCTGACTGCCGCCGCGGATGCAGAACGGCATGTCGGAGCCGAGCTCCGCCGCCAACTCCTCAAGTTCGACATGGCTGCGCCCCAGTCCCCAGAGATGGTTGAGGCCAACGAGAGCCGCCGCACCGTCGCTCGAACCCCCGGCCAAGCCAGCACCGATGGGGATGTGTTTCTCAAGGTGGATCGAGGCCCCGAGCTCGTTGAACCCAGAGCGCTCTCGCAGCAGGTGAGCCGCCTTCAGCACGAGGTTGTCGTTGCCAATGCTGAGGCTGGGCTCATTGCAGCGGAGGCTGAGCTGGGCATCAGCCGTGTTCTGGAATTCGAGACAGTCCGCCAGATCGATGCTCTGCATCACCATGGCCAACTCGTGAAAGCCATCGGAGCGAAGCCCCAGAACTTCCAGATGCAGGTTCACCTTGGCTGGAGCCGTCACTGTGATCGCGCTCATGACCATGGTGCTGATGCATCGCTGTGATTCAAACCCGTCGCCAGCGCCACCCAAGCCTGTGGAGCAACCTCCTGGGGCCGCTGTTTCAGATCAACACCTGCAGCAGCGGCCAGATTTTCGAGATCGATCGTCTCCGCCAGAGTCGCCAGGCTGTTGCGCAGCATTTTTCTGCGGCTGAGAAAGGCCATCTTCAGCAAAGACTCCACCCGCTGCGCCAGCGCTGGGGCAAGCCGCTGTTCTGCGGTGAATGGATCGATGGTGATCACCTCAGACTGCACCTGGGGAGGCGGCTGAAAGCAACGCGGGGGGACAGGGCAGACGCTGCGACAGGTCGCCAGCAACTGCATACGGACCGATAAGGCGCTGAAACTGCTCTGACCGGGCCTGGCACGAATGCGTTCCGCCACCTCTTTCTGCAGCAACAGCACCAGGCGCTGATAGGGCTGAACCGCTGGCCGGTCCAGACGACCAACCAAACGCTCCAACAGGGGTCCCGTGATGTTGTAAGGGATGTTGGCGACAACCTTGTCGGCAGGTCGCTGATCCGGCAGGTCCAGAGGCTGCTTCAGTACATCCCCCTGCGACAGGGAAAAGCGTGGATCGTCCGCGAATTGCTCACGCAGACCGGCCACGAGATCTCGATCGAGCTCCACGGCATGAACCGCTGCCGCCGGGGACCGGAGCAGGCGCATGGTGAGCGCTCCACGACCAGGTCCTACCTCCAGCACCCGATCCTGGGGATGCAGATCCGCCGCCTCAAGGATGCGATCAAGCACCGCAGCATCCCGAAGCCAGTGCTGACCGAAACGCTTGCGGGCGGTATGGCCGGAGAAGCTCATGCCTCAACTGTGCATCAGCTTCAGGCCTCAGCCGTGCTCCTCAGCCAAGGTGATCCACCGCCAGCCAACGAACAGGTGCCATACGCCGATTGAGCGGTACCAGCGCCAACACCACCTGCAACATCTGATGCGCATGCTCGGGATGATCGGCACGCCAGCAACTGATGGCGCGAGCCAGTTTGCGGCGTTTGTACGCGCCAAAAGCGTCCAGCCCACCTCTGTCTCGATCACGGGCGGAGCGGCCCTTCACCTCCACCACCAACAGCCTGGAGCCTTTGAGGAGCACCAGATCCAACTCGCCCCATCGGCAGCGCCAGTTGCGATTCAGAACCATCCAACCCCGCTGATGCAGCAGCGCAGCGGCATGGCGTTCCGCCTGCTGGCCAAGTTGGTACGTGTGGGTCATCGCACAAAGCGAAGGCAACTGGACGACAGCGTTCCCCTGACTTGTCGGAGCGCGCCATCGTGAGCTCAGCCATGACCGTCAGATGGCTCGACGATCACTGCCCACCTGGATCAACGCACCGCTACAAACCGCCGTAGCGGCCGTGCTTTCGCTGACCCTGGCCAGGTTGTTGCAGCTGCCGGAGGCGTTCTGGGCACCGATTTCAGCCATCGTCTGCTCTCTCGACGCTTTTGACGGCGCGGCTGTCGTCGCCCGTCGCCGCTTGCTGGGGACCTTTTTCGGAGTCACGATCGCCGCGATTCAAATCTCCCTGACACCCCACGGTCTGATCAGTTACGCCCTGGTCGTTGCCGTACTGGGACTGATCTGCAGCCTGATACGCCTGCATCCCAGTGCCTTCCGCTTTGGAGCCATCGCACTCACGGTGGTGGTCACATCACCGGATCAAGGCGCGGTTTGGATGACGGCTGCCACACGCTTCGTGGATGTGTCCCTCGGCATCCTGGTTGCCCTGGCTGTGGTGCGGGTCTGGCCGGCCCAGGACGATGCCGACAACGCTTGAGGGATTGAATGTTTGCTGAATCCTCTCTGCAGCAACGCAGTGCGCTGGGCTTCTGCTTCAAGATGATTCGATAACCGGTTTGCAGGTTGATGAAAGGGTTTCTGGCAATGCTGTTCGCCCTGGCTCTCGCCATCACGGGCAACGCCATTCCCGTCCATGCCGAGGTGATCAGCCTACACAGCATCAGTCCAGAAGGTGTCGGCCAGAGCATCGGCACCGTGACGGCTCTGGACAGCGATGACGGCTTGGTGATCGAAGCGAACCTCACCGGTCTCAAACCCGGTGAATACGGTTTCCACCTTCACGAAAACGGCAGCTGCCAACCCGGTTTGCAACAAGGGGTGTCGGTGGCAGGCCTGGGTGCTGGCGGTCACTGGGATCCCGACAACACCGGACGCCATCTCGGACCCTTCGGCGATGGCCATCGCGGGGACCTCAGCCGCTTGATCGTCTCCCCTGACGGGCGGACGACGGAACCAGTGGTGGCACCACGCCTGAACCTTTCAGACCTTCAAGGCCATGCTCTGATCCTTCACAGCGGAGGTGACACCTACAGCGATGAGCCACCCCTCGGCGGCGGTGGAGCCCGAATGGCCTGCGGCCTCCCGGAAGCTTTGATCCAATCCGCCTAGGGTCCAGTTGACTCTGATCGTCCCCATGAGACGTACCGCGCTGTCTCTTCTTACCGCTTTGGTGCTGATCATTCCCTTAATGCTCAGCGCCGCATCAACTGTTGATGCCGCCATGGATGTGGCCAAGCAGGTGTTGATCGGAGCGGACTATTCCGACCGTGATCTACGCGGGGCGACCTTCAATCTCAGCAACCTGCGCGAAGCAAACCTGTCCGGGTCTGATCTGAGAGGGGCCAGCCTCTACGGAGCCAAGCTTCAGGATGCCGATCTCAGCGGTACCGATTTACGCGAGGCCACCCTGGATGCGGCAGTTCTCACCGGAACTGATCTCTCCGACGCCATTCTGGAAGGGGCCTTTGCGTTCAACACGCGTTTCAAGGACGTCACCATCAGCGGAGCCGACTTCACCGATGTGCCGATGCGAGGTGATCAACTGAAAAGTCTCTGCGCTGTGGCCTCAGGAACCAACCCAATCACTGGCCGAGAGACCCGTACCAGCCTCGGCTGCAGTTGAACGCAGAGTCATGAGTTTTGACCAAAACAGCCTTGACCGTCTTCGGGAACTGGGACGACAGCTCCCCCAGAAGCTGCCGGATCCTGAGCCGGCAACGAGCAAGTCCAGCGGCAATCGCAGAGGTGCAAAAGGGTGGGACCATCAGGGGCCACAACTCCACAAGGTGGAAACCGAACAGGATCCGGACGTCCTGTTCCGGGAACTGATGAGCGCCAGCGAAGATGGCACCGTTCCCGATCACCTGATGTCGCGTTTGAGGCGACTGGAAGCCCAGCGTCAGCCAGCGGCCCGTCAGGCGCTTCAGGAACCGATCAGCTCCACCGACCTTCCGGCTCCACCTCGTGTCAGCGGAAAAAGCAACGTGAAGAACACGCGTCCCAGTCGCCCAAACGTGTCGCCAGGAAGTGAAGAGGAAAGTCTCTATGTGGCATTTGGGCAGCTGTTGCTGGAGGACGACGAGGACAACGCTTGAATCCCTCGCGTCTCCGAATCCTTGCGGTGGGGAAAGTTCGCCGACGCTGGGTCCAAGAGGGGATTGATCTCTACCGAAAACGCCTGCCTGGACTCCAGATTCAGGAACTGCGTGACGGCACACGCGAGAAGGAGGCCGATGCGATTCGTGCCGCGCGACGACCCGACGAACAACTCGTGGTGCTGACCGAGGAGGGAGACAACTTTGGATCAGTGTCCTTCGCCCAGAAGATCGAGCAGGCCAGTCACGAACGTATCGCTTTTGTGATCGGCGGCGCTGATGGCATAACCGATGCGCTCAAGGCCGAGGCACGTTGGCAACTGAGCTTGTCCCCAATGACCTTCCCCCATGAACTGGCCAGACTGCTTCTGATTGAACAGTTGTTTCGGGCCCAGGCAATCCTGCAGGGAAGTCCGTATCACCGCGCCTGAGCCGATGCTGCACATCGTCGACCAGTTGGTTCCAGACCAGGACCTGACAGCCCTGCGTGAACTCTGCAATGCCCACGGAGAGCTGCGACAACAATTCGATGGGAACAGTCTGTTCAGCTGGATTCCAACCTCAGAGAACAGTCCCCCGACACGATCTCCCCACAGCTCAGAGAACCAGGCCCTGATCGAAAGCTATCTGAATCAGCATCTGAATCCACTGATCCAACGCTTCGCCCCGGATGCGATTGGGGTCGAGTGGTGGTGCAACACCAACAACGATCTGGACTGGCATGTCGACAAGGACGAGGCCTATGCCGCCGCATGCGGTCGTCACCAGCTTCCGATCCTGTCAACGGTGTTTTATCCCCACAGCCGCTGCGCCGGAGGAGAGCTGCTGATCGCCGACAGTCACGACATCCAACCCAACAGCCCGATCGGGATCCCCGACTTCCGCTCGGTGATCTCAGTTCCCCCCATTGTCAATCGCCTGGTGATTTTTTCAGCGGGAGTACTGCATCGCATCAATCCTTTTGAAGGCGAGAGATACTCCATCGCAGTGAATTTTTGGGGACAAGCACTCAGTCAAGACAGTCCCTGAACCATGCGGTTCGGCATCAGGCAGCTGAAACCGAATCGCGGCTTGCGGCATGGATCCGATGCATTGCTTGGCGAGCGAACAACCTCCCAGCCTGATGCGCGTCAGACAACGATCGATAGTTCCCAACAAAATCGTAGTCAGCACCATTCGAGGTGGCCGCAACCGCGTAGAGACGCGGGGAAACACGGATAACGGTCCAGCTCAAATGGCAGGCTGGAGCTTGATTTTGGACACTCATTCCCATCTCCAGAAGCGAATAGAAGCAAACTAAATCACGAACACGGAGCGACTTCTGGAACTTATTATTTCTCAAATAAGTATTGCCCCCAAAGAACGCATATACCAATCATAAGAAAAATCCTACGTTCAATAAGTAATTCGTCCTAGGCACTTTTTATACCTTCATGATTCATTTTGGAATTCTCATTAACGGTGATAAATAGCATCAACACACACCCTCTTGAGCATGGCAAAGCGCAACGCCGAACAAGCCCTGCCCAGCACTGACGAACGCTGGGCCTCGGTCGACAGCTACCTGATCTGCATCTCCGAATGCGACTTGAACGACGGTCGCTGCATGACCCGCTGCCTGGAGGTCCACCTGAAGGAGGAGGAACCTGCAGCCGATTTATGAACGCAATTGAGAATCACTTGCATTCTCTCGACTCCTCCTGTTGACTTGCGAGAAGTTCGCAACAAGAGATCGTGATTCGCGTCTTCGGGCATCGCGATGCCCTGCTGTCAGCTTTGGTCGCCAACTGGGCCAACGAGCGCCTCGGGCTCACCAAAGCGGCATCAACGAAATCGGCTGAAACTTCGCCACGGAGATGGTCCAGGCCCGCTCGCTGATCGACCGCAATCCAACTTTGAACGCCGCGAAATCTCCAGAGGTCAACCAGGCAGCCTTCAGAACAGGCAGATCCTCGGGAAGCCGCTCCATCGCCAATTCCACCAACAACAAACTTTCAGTGCCAGCAGCACGACTGAGTACCCCGTCATCGCTGCGCTGCCAAACACGAAGCAATAACTCCAGAGCAAGCGCATGTCCTAACTCTTGAGGTGCATTGCCTTCCCCAGCAAGCTGTTTCTGAGAGCGACCGGCAAGGGGAAGTGCCCGCCCACCCCCCTGCTCCATCAGCGCCAACGCAACGAGATAGGGACTGTCGGCCATGCTGGAAATAAATACGTCTACATAAATACTCCACTTTCAACACAACCGAGTTATCTTGCCGAAAGATTGCGCATTATCGATGCTCCGCCTGAAAGACTCCCTGATTAGCAATAACAAAAGCCTGAAGAAATCATTTGTCTACGAAGGACGCGCCTCAAGAGAAGAATACTTTCTTTTTATCTACTTCCAAATTGTTTTCGTTATCTTCAACCTTATTTTAATCACGCTCACTTCTCCAATCCTTAATCTCTTGCCTCCAAATGTCAAGAATATCATTCTGATCATCCTTTCACTTCCGTTGGTTGTTTATTACGTGGGCCTTCCATTCGCCTATGCCTCGTTGTGTGTTCGCCGTCTTCACGACCTCGGCATGGGCCTGAAGAGCTGGTACATGCTTCCGTTCGTCTCTCACAAAATGGGCAGCAAAGAACCCAATGCATGGGGGGAATCACCCCGCGCTTAAGGCCTTGGGCGGATTGAAGCCTTTAAGGGTTCGTTGACTGGAGCAGAGATATCACTTCACCTCATCTCGTGAGCTGACGGGATGGCCTAGATGACCTCAATCATCTGAACGAGATCATCAGCGGTCAGGCTATCGCCTGTGAAATACGCAATGGCTTCATCAGCGAGCGAAATCAGCAGAGATTCACCAACGGCCTCGAGGGTTTCCAAGGTGACCGTGACGGGTAAATCATCCTTGTTGCCAGTTGCCTTGATCTGAATACGATCATTTTGATCCAGATTTTTAATCCGGTCAGGATTTTGATCCTGCTTCACCTTGATCACGTCATTTTCACCATCCTGCTCATCGCCAAAGGTATTCTGTCCACCCCCACCAACGAGAACATCAGCGCCGGGGCCACCCGTTAAAACATCATTACCATGACCGCCTTTGAGCGTGTCATCACCGTTGTTTCCGTAAAGAAAGTCGTCACCCTTTTTGCCGACAACCAAGTCTTTACCTCCAGCACCATGCAGATCATTGCTGAGTTTGTTGCCTTTTAAAACACCATCCTCATCGTTGTTCCAAGAGGGCATCCCATCAATCAACATGGCCGGCAGCTTGCCTTTTTCCGACCATTCCGATTGATAATAAAGGATGCTCTGATGATCGGAAACAGCATTATATTTAAGTTCTGATTCTGAATCTTCACTGCCAGTCGCCGGATCGAGAACAAAATCTTCGTCGAATTCTCTGTAAGACTTTGACCAACCGTCAGGCAGAACTGATGAACTGAAAAGCTCTGCCAAAGCCTCGGCTGAACCTGGAGCAGCTGAATTCACATCACTTGTGTTCGCCCCCTGCGCGATATATTCATTACCCCATGGATCCTCAATAAAATAGTAGGTAATTTTCTCTCCTTGCTCATTCACAGCAGGAAATACCTCATTCTGATTCTTATCATTCACCAACATGCTCAACTGCCCTGCCTGCAACGACTCACTGGCTGCCGCGACGAAGGGATCTTCACCTGGAAACAGACCATCAGGAATCATGGCCTGCTGAAAAATCGTTCCATAGAACCAGGTGAAACCCTGATGATCCTTCATAAACATGTACGATTTTTCAGCCCCTTCCACCTGATTCGGACTCGCACCGAAGGTCTTCAACGACGTATCAAAAAAGGCATTTTTAAGTTCAATCTTCGCAAATCCGGGATCCGGCTCAAAACTGTCCCAATCATCCTCCGGGACAGGATTGTTTCCTCCCGCATAGGGATAGGAAGGATTCCTCCTGTTGTCAACCAAACCTGCTTGTATCCACGAGAGTCAGCACCGGCCGTCGATTCGCTAAGTATGTGGTAAATGTCTGGATCATCATTCAAATCACCAACAAAGGGAATTGTTGAGTCCTTAGCCATAGCGACAGGCTTGCCGAAGCGTTGATATCAATCTCGTATTAGCCAAAAAAGGGGTGATCTGCCGTCAGCCGCACTGCGCGCCCGGATCGACAGCAGCCTCAAACCACGGCTGGGGAATTATGGCCACGGATCGTCCACATCGTCGGCCGTCTCTCAAAAGCTGGTAGCTGCGACCGTTTGTCTCACGCACAATGAGCAGCAAGGAGCCCAGGGCCTGGATTGAATCGCCGCGAGCATCATCTCAACAATCCGTTGGCATTCAGAACTCAGATCAGCGTTGCAACGTTCTTGATGGCAAGTGGAAATCATTCACCAACCGCAATGACGGGCTGTCTGTGATCAAGGTTGTTCTTACATCAAAAAAGCGAATGCTTTGTAAAAAAAGAACCATCCTGAAAAAGACAACCTAGCATTTATAAAAATCGAATCAATCAAATGGCTGAACACGCTATCCCATTATATCCAAGCTTCGGTGCGTCCAGGATTGGGCTTAAAACCAATAAAAAAGGCGTGGTGACATTTGTCATCAATAAAGATGATTTCTCAAAAGTAACAGCTTTCACAGAACATCCCGACCGCTTAACGGGAGAATCGAGCATCAAATCATTCAAGAAAAACTACGATTCGATGTATGACGATATCCATCCGAATACAACATTAACGCACTGGAGCGACGGAGAACATTACACCGGTGTATTTGAAATTAAATCGTTCAAAAAGAAAGGCAATCAATATCATTTAAAGACAGACACATTGCTCAGCGAACATTCCGATGGTCTGTTGGCTCATGATTCTCAGTATTCCGAACTTGCTGCATTCTTCGACAGCTCTGCGGCCACTGATGTCATCCGAGAAGGAAGTTTTTTCCTAGAGGGCTCCAACGAAGTGGACAAAGAAGATTTTTGTAGCTGGTTCAGCGACATCACGCTGGATGGCGAATCCATCACCTGCTAATCAGCTGGCAACACCCTCAGCGTCAGGCCTTAGACGGATTGAACGGGTGTTCACCACCTCCCGACGCAAAGGATATTGCATACAATCAACAAGCTACTAACATTCAACACCAATCAAATATTGACCATTGAATTTTAATTTCCAAGACTCCTAACGCTTACTAGACAATAGTCACTCGCCGATCAGAAGATCTGGTGACTGCTAATCATGCCTTCATCAAGATGAAACAGTCACGCTCAAAACAGGTTCAAAAGCGAATCGATGCCAACATTGCAACAGAAGAGCTGACGCCCTGAATCAATACACCCGAATGTTAATCAGCAGATCAAGCGGTCCCCCAGGACGCACCGTCAGCAATTTTGAGAATTGCCATCTCGCACCCACCAATAACGGCGAGGCATGAACCGGGCAGAAGCGTTATAGTTCATATGTACTATCCCAGATTGAGGAATGGACGACGGGCAGTGCCAACCACTGCTGCCCTTGCAGCCCAGGGGCTCTCGAGGTCTTCCCCCCCTGGCTGGTGAACGGATCGCCGCAGGATTTCCCTCCCCCGCCGATGACTACGTCGAAGTGGGGATCGACCTGAACGAACAGCTCATCCGCCATCCCACCAGCACCTTCTTTCTGCGCGTCAGTGGCCAGTCGATGATCGATGCCGGCATTCATGACGGCGATCTGCTTGTGGTGGATCGCAGCCTCGAACCACGGCCGGGGCGTGTGGTGGTGGCCGTCCTCGACGGAGCCTTCACCCTCAAACGTCTCGCCCGCCATCGCGGTCGGCTGCGGCTGGAAGCGGCCAATCCCGATTACCCAGCCCTGGAACTCCATCGCTGCGGTGAGGTGCAGATCTGGGGTGTGGCCATTCATGTGATCCACCCGCTCTGAATCGCCGCCCCATGCCCCAGGCCACAGCCCTGATCGATGGCAACAATTTCTATGCCTCATGTGAACAGAGCCTGGACCCGAGCCTGATCGGCCGACCCGTCGTCGTGCTCTCCAACAACGACGGCTGCATCGTTGCCCGCAGCGCCGAGGCCCGCGCCCTGGGCATCGCCATGGGCACCCCCTATTTCAAGGCACGCCGGGAACTGCAGCGGCAGAACGTCGTGGTGCGCAGCTCCAACTACGCCCTCTATGCCGACATGAGCCAGCGGATGATGGCCGTGTTCGAAGCACACTGTGAAGACCTGGAGATCTATTCGATCGATGAAGCCTTCGGGCGCATGAGCCGGCCACACGATGGAGATCTCCAGAGCTGGGCACGCGGCCTGCGCGCACGGGTGCGGCGCGATCTGGGGCTACCGATTGCAATTGGTTTGGGAGCCAGTAAAGGCCAGGCAAAACTGGCCAATCGGCTGGCCAAACGAGTGCCGGGACATGCCGGAATATTCGATCTGATCCGCTGTGACGACGCGGATGGCTGGCTGGAGTCGGTCGAGATTGAGGACGTCTGGGGCATCGGACGCAAGCTCGCCCGTTGGTGCCGACTGCGGGGGATCAGCAATGCCCGACTGCTGCGGGACATGCCAAGCGGCGAACTGCGCGCAAAGTGCGGCGTGGTGGGGCTGCGCCTGCAACGGGAGCTACGCGGCCATGCCTGCCTGCCGCTCGACCTGGCCCCGTCCCCGAAACAGGAGACCTGCGTGAGCAGAAGTTTCAGTCGACCAATCACCAGCCTGGAGGAACTGCGCCAGGCGGTGGCGACCTATGTGGTGCGAGCCGCTGAGAAATTGCGGAAGCAACGTCAACGAGCGGCAGCCCTCACGGTGTACACGCGCACCAGTCCATTCATTCCAGCTTTTTACAGCCAGGCCGCCAGCACAACACTGGATCTCCCCAGCAACGACACAGCTGCACTGCTTGAGACTGCCCTGCCACTGGTGAACCATATTTTCCGGCCCCATCGGCAATTGGCCAAAGCCGGCGTCCTGATGCAGCACCTGCAGGGCACAGACATCCTGCAATCCCATCTACTGGTTCCCATGAGCGATGAGGAGCAGGCAAAGCGGGAACGACTCATGCAAACCATCGACCGCATCAACCACAAATATGGCCGTAATAGCCTGCAGTACGCGGCTTGTGGCCTGTCACAGCCCTGGTTGATGAAACGCGAGCAGCTTGGGGCGAACAGCACAACACGACTCGATCAAATCCCGATTGTTCATGCTCGCTAAAAGAGTCCCAACTGTCTCAAAAGCCATCTCATACCCCGCGAAATCACGCTGAATCACGGATAGACCGCGAAAGTGACCGCAGAAGGGTTGGCGGCGGCTAAGACTGCGGTCTGATTTGGAGCTGCCAGGGCAAACGTTGCTGAGAATCCCCTCTGAAACTGACCGTGTCCGTAAAGCGGGACAGGGTGCCATTCAGCGAACCGGTATATGTTCCCTAGGGATGCGTAGCACGTAACCACCGCAATATTTATTCGTATCCATAGCCTCGCTTGATGCCATAACGGCAAACAACTCTTGGGTTTGAATAGTTGAACTTGCAGAGCACTTGCAGATCAAACCGAGAGCCGTTGAGGAATTAAAAAGCGAGGGCGTCTTTCGGCCTGGAAAAATTTATTACAGCTCTGGTGTTCGGTCGCTGAGAGGCGCTCACGTTTACGGCACCGAGCTGTGCAGGCACCGCCTGTTGGAACATTCAGCAAAGCTGGCAGAAAGCGACCAGCAGGACAGAGAAGCTCAACCCTCTGAATGAGACCTTGGCATGGTGGCTTCAGGCAGACGGATCAGGACTCGACGTTGCTAAGAAAGAACTGGTTGCGGAATATGGCGGTTGCAATGGTTGCCGCAGATAACTCATTTCACTAAAATGACAACAGAAGACCCTGAGCGCCTGCCATCACCCCGCAGGTGCTTTTTATTGCCTAATTAGAATCTCTAGCCTAAAGGTACTTGACGCTACAAAGTGTCAGTTTCAGGAAGAAATATCGCAGCAGTGGAGTCAGAACATGTTGCACCATCAGTTGACTGGGGATCACGTTGGGAAGCGCTCAGAGTACATTACTGGCGACAACAAGGGCAAGAACAGTATGCGCAAGAATGTCAGGCGCTGGCCGATTAATTCTCCAAATAAAAAAAGCGACCGTTAAGGCCGCTTAGATGAAACATGTTCTCGATTGAAAGGGTCAATCTTTCGTTTGCGTTGGTATTGCGCAAGGCAACCAGCTGATGTCCATGCCTTACCCCTACTTCCATTCTGACTGGGTCAGCAGTTTCGAGAAGCTGTTACCTAAACGGAGGAGTCGACTCCGTATGAATTAGTTCCAATGGGTGATGTGATCTGAAGCCAGCGCGGCGATAGTGTCTTGAGAAGAGCTGAAACCAATCCGACACTGACAATGGCAGATCACACACTAATACACCAAAGAGTTGAACGAAATCGGACAATTAAAGGATAAATAGCAGTCCTGTCTTTGAATGCTTCACTGCGAGAGTGAAGCGCGTATCAAAGCATAGATAAATGCAAGTGCAAAGGAGGGGATTAGAGCTGCAATAGAATATATCACAGAAAGCACAATTGATGTAACCTTGGGAAGCTCTTCTACACCATCCTTAACCGCCATATAGCGATAATATGGAAACATGTTGGCATATAAAAAAGACAACAAAAGGCCGCCTACAGATATCTCTATATTAAATAAAATTGACGCTACAGTCTCAATCAATGCTAACACACAAAGTAAATTAAAAAAAGATTTTTCTTTGATTTGTGCACAGACTATAGGAGCGAAGAAAAATGCTATCCACGAGAAGCCTGCCGGACCTGAAAAAGAGAGAAACCCACCAAAAATGTTGACATCTTTACCATGAGAATTTTTTAAAGAGATAAATCCTCGTGACTTAGAAAGTGTATAGCCGTCCTTCACTAGTGCATCAATCTTGTCAAGCTTAGTCTGCATTTGCGGTGAGACGGCCATAGAATCGAAGGAGAAATCGTTTGATTAGTTGATTGAGTATTTTAATTAAGCACTCAAATATACTTTTTTGCCTTTGGAATTGAGTCGGTATTTACCACCCTTCGGTCCTGTAAAGACTGTAGATGTATCAATAGCTTTAGCTGTAGTGGGCTGAACACTTTTCAAAGTCGGTGGTTCAGCACTCATGGTCACCTTGGTCTGTTGATCAGGGCGTGCATTTCGCTGAAAGAGGCTCGTGAACCACTTTGGAAAGTCCATTGTGAACATGACATAAGGAGATACGTTGAAGTTAACAATTCACTGGCAGATGTCAATCTCATCATATCCTGACAGCCAACTAATTTGCTCTATATGGTGCCTGCGTGGTTCTATATGAGGCATAAGGTAGGTTTAGGTATCTGAGTCAAATGATATTCTAGACAGCCACAAAGACTGATTCGTTCACACAAGCCAGGCACGCCTGGTTTCAACAACTTGTGCCTGCTTGTTTAGGCCTAAGATGAGCTTATGAAAAATCAATCGAAGAAGGCCCTTCTCTTGTTAAGCGGTCTTTTGCTAGCGGCCGCCTCTGCCAAGGCTGAGGGTCAATACGATGGAAGTTCGTTTTGGTATGGATTTATTGTTGGAGGAGGTAGCACACTTTGTCAGTTAGCCGAAGGAGGAGTGATTTCCAACAACGATGCAGCAAATTTTATGAAAGGGATGATAAATACTGGAAAAACAGACCCAGACTTAACCGATTACAAACAAGATTTCCTCAATGCTTATCAAGAGTTGAAAGATATTCAAGGTTGCAACGGCATTTTCAAATAAATCCTTCGGGCTTTTAAGGCCTAGTAGTACACAGAGATACCTTGATGCTTGCTCTTCAAATCCATTGCGCTGCAGTAGGTCTTACGGTGGCGGAAGTAGGGGCAGAGAATGGCATTTTCCAACCCTAGAAGCTGCGTAAGGGACAGCTATGGGGAAAGGGTGGTAAGCAATAAATAACCTGTTTTACCACCTATAAATCCTCTTATGCTGGAACCTACAACTTAGGTTTAAGTGAACATTCTGGATAATCTTTTAATGTCATCATTACTACTTCATTCGACAGTGGTCTCGGACTCGAATGGTCATACAATTCATTCCAAGTCAAATCTAAATTCTTTTTTGTAAGCCTGCCCTTTTCTTCTAAGTGACAAAGCATAGTCACCGTAATCATTCCAACACCGAGTTGAGCAACACCATCGCACAAATTACCGTTTTCATATGAAGCATTACAAGCTTCCTTTAACTCCTCAAATGTATCAAAAGCCTGAACTGGAGCAGCTGATATGAGGAGTGAACCAGTGAACCGATGAGTGGGAGGAGTTTCATAGGATTAGCCTGAAAGAAGTGATGACGACAACTAGGGTATAGGTTTAATTTGGTTATCAGCTTAATCCTTCCAATTCACTTGAAAGTTTTCTGGCGTGGGCATAAGTATACATTCATGCGTCGTTGATTCAAGCTCTTCCCCGCTCTTTGAAAATAGTGGAGTATATACTTCGGTCAAGGTGTTCATATTAAACTCATATGAACTTTTTGCTATCAAAGAATTATCAACAATTTTATATGTCGAAATAATGAGCTTGAAAGTATTATTCACTAGGCTTGTATCGAATGTCAATAATTCACTCTCAAATTTAACCGACTTTACGTGTGTGAAAGAATTTTCTAAATTAGCCTCAAAGTCATATTCATAATAATCGCCATTGCTTTTGTCAAACGTTGTTTCTGTATACGAAACACTAGCTACATGCCAGTCTTCATTAAAGTCTGCAATGATTTCTTCAGCAGTCTTACCTTCATAGCTATAGTCGCATACGTAACTTACTAATTTGCGCTTACCTTCCTCACTTGTTTGAAAAGCCTGAACTGGTGCTGCTGAAAGAAGCAGTGCACCGATGAGTGGAAGGAGTTTCATTGGTTAAAGCCCTTCTCAAACACTGATGGTTCAATCTCTACACACTCTCCCTTTGCTTTACCTACTCTCAATACTTTTGGAATTCTTGCCTGCCAATCAGAATAGCTGGGACCTGGAGGGTTGAGTGGAATTACGTTTGTCCCCTGAAAAGAAGAACCATCATCCCTGGTCTTAATATCATAAATAATCTGATTATTTCTGACACTTATATCGTCCCATGTTGGATTCCTTTTTAACCTTATCCTCTTATTCGTCAAGTCAACTTTGAAGAACATTATATCCTCTAGGTCTTGTTCATCAATAATCTCTTTGGAAGGAAGCCTCATATACCGTATATTCACTTCATACTTACAAGCCATATAAAGGAATTCATCCGCAATTGCAGGTGCTGTTGAAAGAAGCAGTGCTCCGATGATTGGAAGAAGTTTCATGGTTAAGACAAATCCTCTATTGATAAACCTCAGGGCATTCGTCTTTGGCACTATTGGAACCTTGGCGTACTGCTCGAATATATGTAAAGCTTGGATCGTCTGAGTATTCTTCAACTATTCCTGCCAATAAAGCCCTTGCATAACTTTTCTCTATCTTGCCAGTCTTTGCTAGGCTACATAATAGATTACCAAGGGTATAACCAACCCCATTCCAATAATAAAATTGTTCTCCATATGATGGGGCTTGAGCTTTTGCAGGTGCAGTCGAAATTAATAATGCAGCAATTGCTGGAATAATGCCAAGTAATGTCCTCATAAAAAATGACAGAATTTTGTGAGGCCTATTATCGAGTGTATTGGGGCGCAGAACAACCCTATGATGGGGTTTCTATGTTTTTAGATCAGATACAGACAGGGATCGTCAATAAGGGCTAAAGATGGACTATCCATGCACTGCAAAGGATGCCTCGCGTTACAACTGCGTTTGCTGCTGCCTTAGCCCTGTTCTTGCCAATAGGACGCCCGCTGCTGATTGGGCTGACGCCTGCCGTTGGAATTGGCGCAGGATTGCTGACGACACAGGCAGCCTATTCAATGACTGCTGAGGATTGGTTCGATTCAGGTGTCGCAAAATTTGAACGTGGAGATTTACAAGGAGCTATTGCGGATTGGACTAAGGCAATCGAGATTTATCCTCGATATGCACCCGCCTATTACAGCCGTGGACTTGCCAAAAGTTTATCAGGAGATTTTAAAAGCGCTATTCCTAATTACACCAAGGCAATTGAAATCAATCCTAACGACGCGGGTTTATACAACTCTCGCGGGTCTGCAAAGAGTCGATTAGAGGAATACAAAGGAGCTATTGAGGACTATACAAAGGCAATTAAAATCAATCCAAACGATGCGGGTCTATACGGGTTTCGCGGGTTTGTAAAGAGTCAATTAGAGTATTACAAAGGGGCAATTGATGACTATACAAAGGCGATAGAAATTGATCCTTTGAATAAATATTTTTATAGCAATCGTGCCTTAAGTACAGAATTCATGGGTGATCCACAAGGCGCTTGCTCTGATTGGAGAAAAGCAGCCGATCTCGGACATACCTATGCCATTGAATGGGTAAGAAATGAGTGCTGACATCTGACGCTGTCTGATTTCAACTCTTCCAAAGCTTTTCCCGTCAGCAATAGCGGGGTTTCTGCACTTGTAGATCAGATACAGACAGGGAACGTCAATAAGAGCTAGAGATGGAGTAGCCATGCAGCCACAAGGATGACTCGCGTTACAACTGCCTTTGCTGCTGCGTTGGCCCTGATCCTGCCAATAGGACGCCCGTTGCTGATTGGGCTGACTCCTGCCATTGGAATTGGCGCAGGGTTGCTGACGACGCATGCAGCCTATGCACAGAATGCTATAGATCTGTACAATTCAGGGATTGATAAATCAGAAAGTGGAAATTTAGAAGGGGCTATTGCTGATTTTACAAAGGCAATACAAATCAATCCCAATTATGCGGACGCCTATAACATTCGTGGCAATACCAAATATGACTTAGAAGATTATCAAGGAGCTATTGCTGATTACACAACAGCAATACAAATCAATCCCAATGATGCGGACGCCTATAGCAATCGTGGCACTGCCAAATATGACTTAGAAGATTTACAAGGAGCTATTGCTGATTGGACTAAGGCAATCGAGATTTATCCTCGATATGCACTCGCCTATTACAATCGTGGGCTTGCGAAAGACAATTTAAAAGATTATCGAGGTGCAATCGCTGATTACACAAAAGCGATAGAGTACAACCCTAACTATGCGTACGCCTATAGCAATCGTGGCAATATCAAGTACGAATTGAAAGATCATCTTGGAGCTATTAATGACTATACAAAGGCAATAGAAATCGATCCTGATGATGCAGAGTATTACATCAACCGCGGCATTGCTTTAGAAATAGTTGGTGGCCTAAGGAGCGCCTGCAGAGATTGGAAAAAAGCGGTAGATCTAGGGGATACCAGGCCGATTGAATGGGTAAGAAATCAGTGCTGACATTTGTAGCTGTCTGATTTCGCTTTTTCAATGCTTTCCCCGTCAGCAATGGCGGGGTTTTTCATTACTTGAACAGTGCGGGGAACACTCATGGCAGTCACGTCTGAACCATGACCCTCGAAACCCGCATTTCCCTGTTCTTGCTGAATGAACTCGTTTCAGCGCTGAGGGCTAATGACCCTGACACCTTCAAGCGTTGGCTACGTGGCGGAGTAGAGGACTTGGGTAAGCCAGCAGTGGAAGAGATGCTTCTGGACTGGCTTGCCCCTTTTCTGACGGAGGCTGAGAAGGACAGGTTGATTGCTTGGCGCCAAGACTGGATTCTGTAAATCTAATTGGCTATCGAGGTTGCAAAAATAGGGGAAATCTTTAAAGTAGAATGGTTATAATTCTTATATGAATTCTCTGTCAATTGTTGTCAATCGTCTCTGCTTCAGGTCTCTTTGGATGTTGAACTGCATTGTCGTCTCGGTAGGAATGATGCTTATAGGATTGCTTGTCGGAATTTACGCATGGATCTCGGGGGCTGATATTGTCTCTATTAACGATCAATACGTATATGGACCGACTGCGTTGATAAATGCGATTATACTTACTTTCTTTCTCAGTTTTATCTTCGGAACATTTTGGACAATAGTTCAATGGTTTGGTTTCATAATTTACTCGCGCTTTAGACCTATTCGCTTGCGTTATTACGAGATCAATCAATCCTAAAAACGCTTTTAGGATCGCTTTTTTATTTTTTTAGAGTGCTAGTAACGGTTTCGCCCAACAATTGCACCCAAAAACCTTTAGAAGAATGCGGCTAAAAGTTATACAAAACCCGTAAGGGAAAGACAGGGCAGTTTGATTGTGCTGATCGATCTCCCGACAAAACCTTAAATGCTCGCCCATAGACCTTGGCGGGCTTTTTTGTTGCTTTCTTCTAGAATTGCATCATTGATTAATAGCCCGATGTTGAAAGCTATCGGAACGAGATATGCGGGGCGAAGTTTTTGCAGTTGAAGAGAAACAAGGTCAATCCTCTTTAATAATTGCAGAGATCAGGTGAGGACGTTGCTTTAATTCAGTATTGAGTTTCATGGCTATATCTTGAGCTTTAATCACATCATGCGCATAAACATTGGCTTCATGCGACTTTCCTTCAAGGTCTTTGTATCGAACAACATATTTACTTGTTGACTGAGTCGAAGTAGTCATGTCTTTGATTGAATGGGTGAGCCTCACAGATGTGAGGCTGTGATTTGCAGTGATCAGCCAGCTACCGCTGAAATGCTGTACGGAGCTTCAGGAAAGCTGGTGGGCATCGGGTCGAGCTTGCCAAGTGCCAATGCTTTGGCGCGTACATACATCTGACTTGATGTGTCACCAGCTGCTTCCAGTGCCTTGGCGACGACATCCCAGTTGCGGATTTCAGTGGACATGTGAAATGACTTGAAGTTGGAATAACTATCGCCAGCCAGCTGACCTGCCCGTGACGGTGAAACCCGTCAATGGACCGAACATGCGAAATGAGACTTTCCCCGCTATGTCCAACCCGATCAATCGGGGTCACCCGCTTCGAACTGGGTCAGCTTGAGGAGCCTCTCTGCTGGCGAGGTCGACACCTAGCTGCGTACTTCGAAAATCGAACGCTTGATGGCCGGTTTTCACCCTGTTTGGGCCTGAAACAAGAGCTACAAAAGCTGGAGATTTTGTCTTAGACCTAGTCAAACACAAGTAGGAAAGATGCTGAACGAATTGATTCTCACCACCACCCTTTGTTTGACCGTTGTTGGGGCTATGGCTCTCTTCTATGGCGAGATGAAGCTGCTTAAAAACAGCCACTAGTCAGTCAGCAACATCGTTCCAGGTGGCTGATGTCGATATTGGCGTCATCAACTTGATCAACGCTGACCTTGTGACACACGTTGTTCCAAGGGCCTGAAGCTGAGTAGTGCTGGTTTAGAAGTCGGTTAATCGGATTAATCGCTGTAAGTGACCTTGCACCGCCAGCGTGCTTGGAATACGTAGTTGAGCTTCTTACAAGAGGTATTAGTTGCGTCGCCCCTTTGACCGTTCGCTGAGCCATGAACCGTTGTGCGCGTCTTCGCCGGCATTCATCAGTTCCAAGTCGGCTGAGCTTGGTGCTGTATTTGATGAAATGAATGATGCAGGTGCATTAAGCAACGTGGAAACGAATGCTTCAGCCTTAACAACACTGATGGGAATGGGTAGCCAACAGGAGAGTAAAACTAGTAGTGGATTTTAAATGAAATGCACTGCTCCGCTCGCTTGGCGGGGTTATTTATTTGTGAATCAGCTACAGACAGGGACCGTCAATAAGGGCTAGAGATGGACTAGCCATGCAGCACCAAGGATGACTCGCACCACGACTGCCTTTGCTGCTGCGTTGGCCCTGTTCTTGCCAATAGGACGCCCGTTGCTTGTTGGGCTGACTCCTGCTGTTGGAATTGGAGCGGCTCTGCTATCGACTAAGGCAGCCTATGCACAGAGCGCCAGCGATTTGTTGAATTCAGGGGTTGACAAAGCACAAAGCGGAAATCTGCAGGGTGCAATTGCCGACTGGACCAAGGCGATAGAAATTAACCCTATGTTTGCAAAAGCATATTTCAATCGCGGGGTTGCGAAAAAAAATTTAAAGGATTATCAAGCATCAATTGCCGATTACACCAAAGCAATTGAAATAGACTCAGAATATTACCATGCTTATACCAATAGAGGCATTGTTTTAGAAATAGAGGGTGATCTTAAGGGCGCTTGCAAAGACTGGAAAAAAGCGGCAGCACTGGGAGATACCTTGCCAATTAAATGGATTAGAAATCAGTGCTGACATCTGCCGATGTCAGATTTCAACCCTTTCGAGGCATTCCCCCGTCACAACTAACGGGATCTGATACTTGGCTTTGTTGATGCTGAATTTGGGTGGGTTGATTTGCTCACAATCAAAACTAACCGTTCAATGGCCTCTGAGAGCGGTTGCGCAGGAGCCGTCCTCGACGTGTGTTGAGAGTTGATGGAAGTGACGACCATGGCAGAGGCCGTCCTGTGGCCACCGAGTAGGTGGTCTCAGTGATTCTGTTGCCGGGTCCGTTGATCTCGAGCAGCGTGAACGTTTGTTGTGGTGCAGAGCCTCCTTGCAGTAAACGCCGAGGTCCACTACCAAGCGCTCCAAGTTGAATGAGATCGAGTTGGCCACGGCGTCCCGAAAACCAGGCGTGGTGATGACCACTTATGTACGCGTTCACGTTGGCGGTCTCCATCAGGTTCTGGAGAACGTCCTCTTGGTTCAAGATTTCACCAGCACGATCTTTGTTTTGCCCAACGCCGACCAATGGCAAATGGCCTACGACAAAACGTGCCGTAGCACGTGTTGATGCCGACGAGGCCAATTGATGTTTTGCCCAGATCAACTGGTTGTCTGGGATGTGGGCGGAGCTGGCATCCCAGATCAGCCAAAACAGCCCTTGTTGAGACACGGTGTAATGAAATGGGAATTGGGAGGCATCAATGAAGTCAAGGCCTATTTGTGAGCGGATTGGCATCCAAAATCGACGTACAGCGTCCCGATCAGCCTTGAATCCCGGTGAGCCATCGTGATTGCCGATGGTGGGAAGCAAAGAAATGCCAGCAATTCGCAGCGGGTGAAGCACAGTGGCTTCGAAGCTGCTCCACATCGCGTCAAGCTGTTGACGTGTGAGGCCGTGTTTCTGGCCAGCAACCATGTCTCCGGCACAGACAACGAGGTTTGGTTGAAGAGCGATGAGCTGATGCAACCCCTGATGGACGGCGGGGATATAGCTCGTTGATCCATAGCCGCTGTTGAGGTCGCTGATCAGTCCGATACGCAGTGGAGCCTGCGGTTTGGCGAGCGATGGCATGGCTGCAGCACCGAGGCCGGTTCCAAGCAGCAGCTGCAACATTTGGCGACGGTGCAGCAGCACAACAGCAATCGAAGCAAGATGGATTGCATCACCTTGCACCTGTTGAGACTGGGCGGCAAGTGTGCATTAAGTATCGACCGTTCGAAGGAGATGATCGCGGAGGTGATGAAGACGTGGACGGGACGCTCCTGAGAATGTTGCGATGCGGTTTGGATGCGAAAACTGGTGCTGCGCACGATCGATTACAACAACATCCAGCGCAATATTTGCTTGACAGCGCTGATGGTTATAAGTCGCCTGAGATAGTGGAGCTGTGCATCAGGAGCATGCCAAGAGATACGGCTGTAACGAAAACGGGCAGGCCTGGAAATTGTCAAAGCCGTGAAGCATGTTTTCGGCTGAACCGAAGCTCATGGCCGGACTGTTTTGGCGGAACCGAGATTCCAGTTACAGCGACAGCGGGGAACACTTCAGAAAGTCACGTCTGACCCATGACCCATGACCAGCAATACACGCACTTCCACACGATGGTGGGCTGAATGCTCAGACAGAAGCAGCTGCAACAGCGGCAGTACCTGAAGAAGCGCTGCAAGCTATGGGCGCCGACTGGGCAAAAGCAAGTGGGCTGGGCGCCTGAGGCTGGCAAAAAACAGGGCAACTTCAGCGCACCCATGGCACAACCTCCTGCTGGTTCATCCCTGGTTTTCGCTGCTCTTGCACTGCTTCTCTCTGTAGTGCCCGCTGTTTCAACGCCGAGGACCGTTGAGTATCAGGGCAGAGAGTATCCCTTGGCGGACCAAGTCAAAATTGGTGGGGTTTGGATCTCAATCCTTGACAATAAAGAAACCGACGAAGATCACCTTGTCTTTGAAGGCTTCACTGGTCAGAATGAGTATGTTGTTGTGACTTGTGGCCCCGATCAACATACAACTTATTTTACTTCAACACTGTCTCCACGAGGCTATATAGCATCGCTAATCAATAGTTATTGCGGTAATAGCTACAAGCCCTGACTGTCGCTATTCATCTCCCGATAAAACCTCACACACACCACCCCGTCAGCAATGACGGGTTTTCTGTATTTGTAGATCAGATACAGACAGGGATCGTCAATTAGGGCTAGAGATGGAGTAGCCATGCAGCCACAAGGATGCCTCGTGTCACGACTGCCTTTGCTGCTGCCTTGGCCCTGTTCATGCCATTAGGACGCCCGATGCTGGTTGGGGTGACTCCTGCCGTTGGAATTGGCGCAGGGTTGCTGACGACGCAGGCAGCCTACGCAAAGACAGCGGATCCTTGGTTGGAGGCAGGAGATCAAAAATACGACAGTGGTGATTACCAAGGTGCCATTTCTGATTACACAAGCGCGATACAGATCAATCCCAATTATGCGGACGCCTATAACAATCGTGGTAACGCCAAGGGATAATTAAAGGATGACCAAGGAGCTATTGCTGATTACACAAAGGCAATTCAAATCAATCCCAACGATTCAGATTTCTACTACAATCGTGGAATTTCCAAGGGAGAATTGAAAGATTATCAAGGAGCTATTTCTGATTATTCAGAGGCAATTGAAATTAATCCCGAAAATTATCAGGCTTACACCAACCGCGGCGTCATTTTAGAAATAGTGGGTGATCTCAAGAGCGCCTGCGAGGACTGGAAAAAAGCAGAAGCACTAGGGGACGTCTTGCCGATTGAATGGGTAAGAAATCAGTGCTGACATCTGACGCTGTCTGATTTCAGCGCTTCCAAAGCATTCCCCCATCAGCAATGACGGGGTTTTTGTTGCAAAGCGGAGTTTGTCGAATGGAACATCACTTGAAGCTGACCTTGGCCACAATCAATGCTTATATTAATGTGTTGCCAGTTCGGAGGAAGTCATTCAGGTTTTTATCGATTAGAATCGGTTGTGATGCAATTGACTATGAATCGATTTTTACTTCTCCTGCCGTTGACAATTTCTTGGATTAGTTGTTCTTTTCCAAACCCTGCCAATGCCGAGCCAACGCTTAAAGAGCGATTGGCGGTTTCAACTGCTGTTGGACAGCACGGACTGCTGTGTCAAATGATTGCTGAGACGATCATTACCCCTGAGCAAGCTGAGAAAGCTGTCGATCTTATTATTAGTGTCAACCTAGAAAGCTTTAAATCTTTAAGTTCGAATGATGTTTCGTTAATGAAAAAAGCCCTCAACTGGGGTTGGGACTTCGCCGGGAAGCTCGGGAAGGATCTACATCCGGCTTGTCCTCTGGGTCCATCGCCTCTCTTTCCATAGCTATTTGCTTCTGTTCCTTATTCTCACGTCCCCGCTAGTAATGGCGAGGTTTTTCTTTGCCCGAGCAGAGAGGGGAACACTTCAGGCAGTCACGTCTGCCCCATGACTCTCGAAGCCCGCATTGCACTGTTCCTGCTGAATAAACTCATCTAAGCACTGCGCGCCAACGATCCTGACGCCTTCAAGAGTTGGCTTTGTGGCGGGGGGTGCAGGACCTTGGTAAGCCTGAAGTGGAAGAACTGCTGCTGAACTGGCTTGCCCCGTTTCTGTCTGAAGAGGAGAAGGACAGGCTGGTGGGTTGGGTTACCTGATTAATGCAATGAAGCAGCCAGATATTTACTCACACAATTAATCAGCGGGGCATTTTTTTGTAAATCGCTTTGTAGGCTTCCGGGAAAATCTCAGGCATCCGTCTGATTTCTTTCTTGATTGATTTCCAGCATTGCTCTGATCCGTCACTGTACTCATCCTCAACAACAGCACGTATGGCTGATTGCAAATCCATTCCCTCACCGATATAGACATCAACGTTATACGCCGCCTCGTAGCTCTGGCAGATCCCTGCTTTGGAAATCGTACCCATCAACAATAAAGTCGCCGAAGCGGTGATCATTAACCCATATTTCATATCCGCTTGATCACCTGTTTTCGTTGAGAATAGCATCGACCGCAAGTTCAAGACAAAACAACTAATTGCTAGGGAACGTCTCGATCTGAGTTTCCGTCATGTCGTTAACTTCTTGGTAATATTCTAAGATATCGCTCTTGTGATCAGCAAGGCAAGATATTAAAGGCGCTAATCTTTTCTTCATTTGTTGATAAAATCTCAATCGATTGCGTTCTGCTTCTAGCCCTGGATAGGTTAATGCCATTCCATTAAATCTTTTCAATTGATCCACCACGCCATGAAATGATCTTGCGTATGAAGCGCATGGTGTCGGAACAAGCGGTATCGATATCGCATGATTAGCAATTGATAGGAAAGTAATTACGAACAGGATGTTGTTCATTCTTGATCTTGATGCTGGGGGGTGACTAACGCACTGGTGGTGAACAGCGTCCCAGCCCATCTTGAGCATCGTCTCCCAGGCTTCGATGGTGTTGTGGCGCAGCATCCTCCGCCTCGTCTGCGGGATTGGGTGGTCGGGTGGTCGCCAGTGAAACGTCCGCAAGATCACCCACTGCGCATGAGCCGTTGGAGTATCGGGTTTGAACTGAACAACCTTGAGCTGATCAGCATTCACCAGCCAACCTTCGCCTGCTGCCTTCACAGGGTGATCGTTCAGATCGGGTCGATACCGGGGCATTGGTGAAGTCTGGCCAGCCATCTCGGATGGCATGGGAAACATGCAGCCAGCAAATCAGTAACAGAAGAGACAGATCTGCCACTGTTTCAGCAGTGAGATCAATCAAGCCCCTTTTCAGTCTCCCCCACATCCATGGGAAATCGCGTGGTGAACTCCTCGTCAATTCAGCGAATCTTGGAGGATGTTTATGCACGCTTTAGAGATCTTCGCGAAGGTCGGCCAGCTGACTACATCCCTGAGTTAGCCAAGGCCAATCCCGACGATTTCGGCATTGTCATCGCCACCACCGATGGTCGCCTTTACGAAGTGGGGGATACAGCGAAGGACTTCACGATTCAGTCGATCTCCAAACCATTCGCGTTTGGGCTGGCCCTGAAGCTCCTCTCCTCAGATCACATGCTCGCGAAGGTGGGAGTTGAGCCCTCTGGCGATGCCTTCAACGCCATCAGCCTTCATCCGGTCACGGGAATTCCCCGTAACCCGATGATCAACGCCGGCGCCATTGCCACCACTGCCCTGATCTGGGCCCACGATCCCGAACGAGCGGAATCGCTTTTGCTGGATTTCCTCTCCGATATGGCTGGCACACGCAAACGCCTCTCTGTTGACGAAGACGTATTCCGTTCCGAGCGGGACACCGGACACCGCAACCGGGCGATCGGATACCTGCTGCGCAACTCTGATGTGATCACATCCTCACCTGAGCAAGCGCTGGAGCTGTATTTCCGACAGTGCGCCGTGTCTGTGAGCTGCCGCGATCTTGCTGTCATGGCGGCCACTCTTGCCTGCCAAGGGCGAAATCCCATCACGAACGTGGTGGGGCTCGATGCCATGTGCAACACCGATGTCCTCGCGGTGATGGGCAGCTGCGGCATGTACGACTACACAGGCCAGTGGCTCTACAACGTGGGCATGCCTGCGAAGAGCGGTGTCGGCGGTGGCGTGATGGCCGTCGTGCCAGGGCGCCTTGGCATCGCTGTGTACTCACCGCCCCTGGATACCTACGGCAACTCCTGCCGGGGCATCGCTGTTTGTGAGGAGCTGTCGAAACGACTCGAGCTGCACCTCTTTGACCAGCCCAATCGTGCTGGAACGGTCATTCGTTCCTCCACCAGTGGCCAAAAGCGCTACTCGCGCCGCTGGCGAAGCAAAGTCGATTTCGATCTCCTGAAAGAACACGGCGAGCGGATCAAGGTGCTGCAGGTGCAAGGGGTTCTTGACTTTGCAGCCGTGGAAGAACTGCTGGCCCACCTCGAAGGCAGCACGACGAATGAGTCGTTCGTCGTGCTCGACCTGGCTCAGGTGTTGGCGTTACCGGAAGTCAGTGTCCAATTGCTGCGCGATGCCCTCAGCAATCTGCAGAAGCAAGGAATTTGTTGTCTGGCATGTCGAGGAGAACACCTCAAAAATTTCTGGCCAACGGAGGAAAGCGAAGCCGCGGGCTGGTTCGAAAGCCTCGATAGGGCACTTGAAACGGTCGAGAACCGCCTCCTGGAGCAATTGCACTGCACTCAGGTTGCCGAACGACTCCCCCAAAACTCCATCACCCTGTTGGCAGACCTCGGCGAGCAAAACAGGACTCGTTTGATGCCGCTGCTGGAGCGACGCCACTACAGCACCAACGATCTGCTGTGCCGCAAAGGTGATGCAGGGTCCGAACTCTTTTTGGTGGAGACGGGCCTTATCAGTGCAGGAATCGAGAGTTCGACAACAAGCAAACGGATCCGCTTCGCCACGTTCAGCTCAGGTGTATGCATCGGTGAAATTGCCTTCCTCAACAACCTGCCCCGCACCGCCGACCTCGTGGCGGATGAGGACAGCACCTGCCTTGTGCTACACCGCGACACCTTCGAACAGCTTCAGCACGAGGAGCCGGAAGTTGCGATCGACATCATCTTGGCCCTCCACCGCGACCTGGCACGCAAGGTGGATCGCGCCAATCAACAGCTCAGCCTTCTAGAGCAGCGATGAGCTTGGGCGGGCCAATGTCCGAGATTGATCCCATGACAGTTTCACCGTTAACGAAACCACTGCCTGGAGCCCCAGCAGCTTCCTCTAACCGTGGCAGTTACTAGATCACCACTTTCGGCTGCCAGATGAACAAGGCGGATTCCGAGCGGATGGCGGGGATTTTTATTACCTGAGCAGAGCGGGGAACACTTCAGATAGTCACGTTTGACCCATGACCTTCGACACCGGTATTGCCCTGTTCCTGCTGAATGAACTCGTCTCAGCGCTTCAAGCCAATGACCCTGACACCTTCAAGCTGTGGCAGGCACAACAACAGCAGGCGCAGCAATGAACGACTACAAAACGGCTGTGACGGCGGCTGCAGACTCCTCACCCACCTGCAAGGCACCGTGGATATAACCAGGCCACGCAGTACTGACTTCGGTTCCTGCCCAGAAAATGCGACCCACCGGTTGGCGCAAATGCTTGCCGAACTGGGTCCAAGTACCGGGGGTGTAA
The DNA here is from genome assembly GCF_000515235.1 of Synechococcus sp. CC9616. NCBI lineage: Bacteria > Bacillati > Cyanobacteriota > Cyanophyceae > Synechococcales > Synechococcaceae > Synechococcus > Synechococcus sp. CC9616. The sequence continues at coordinate 972,133 of NZ_KI911558.1, forward strand.
AAGGTTGAGTAGGCCCCGCCGACCCAGGGGTTGGCAGGCCAGTTGCCCTCGTGATATTCGAGAACGCCACTACGGGCCTCGGGCCCGAGGAGGGTGGCCAGATCAGCCAGCACGGCAGCTTGACGCTCAGACACAGGAGCAGAGCCATACCGCGTCGCCGCCTCGCCGGTCAAAAAGGTGGCCAACACGCCAGGGCTTCCTGGCCGTGGGTTGGTCGAATCGGCAACCAGCTCAATGGCGTCAAGATTTCCAATGGCGTTGCCAGAGAGGTTGCTTGCACGCCACCAGGGCGAGTCGTAAACGACAAGCGCCTTGATGATGGCCCCCATGGGGGAGCGCTGGGTCAGCTGGTCACGGGCCGCCGGCAGCGGCGGGTCGTAATGAATACGCCCAGTGAGATGCGGCGGCATCGCGACAATGACGGCTCGACCGCGGTATGTCCCCTTAGGCGTGGTCACCGTCACACCTGAGCTGGTGTGCTGGATGAACAACACCGGCTCGTTCGTACGAATCGCCTCAGGGGGCAACGCTGCTGCAAGCCGCGACGGGAACTGCCCTGCCCCACCGTCGAACAGCAACGCTTCGGGAGTTTGACTCTGCGGCGACACGCGCTGCGCCCAGGCGAAATGCAGCATTGACGCTGAGCCCGATTCAAAAGCGCCGTTACCGCCCCAGTTGCGCGCAACGACATCTACCCACCAGGCTGCCATCGGCGTGAGGGCATTGCGCTCCAGCCATGTGGTGATCGTCATCGTGTCGAGAGCTCGCGCTTCTGGATGGGTCCATGGCGCGGCGGGGTCAATCGTTGCCGCCAGGGCCTCGATCTTTTGCCAAGTGGCAACGACGTCATCACGCTGTTCTCTCGGTACGTCGAGGTCGGGCCAGTCGCTCTTCAGCGCTTTGGCGTTGTACGGAGTCGATGGCCAAGCGTGGTTGTGCCGACTCAGGCGACCGTCATAGAGGAACGTGTCCTTGCCACCAACCGGCACCGGAAAGGTGGGAATCTTCAGCTCGCGCGCGTAGTCAATTGTCTTGGTTTGGGTGAAGCCCGCCCACTGACCTCCGAGATCAACCCATCCGGGCGCGGCACCAAGGGCCCCGCGCCCTTTTTGCCCGACCTCGACTCGCTGGAGGCGCCCGCCGATCCGTTCTTGGGCCTCAAGCACCAGAACTTGGCGACCGTCTTGAGCTAAGCGGCGCGCTGCCGTAAGTCCTGAAACACCAGCGCCGACAACGATCACGTCAACGATGTCACGGCCTGTGCCAGCAGGGTCAGATTTGCGTTCAGCAGAAGCTGGATTCGGACTTGAGACACTGCCAGCGATCACCCCGCCGATTGCAAGACCGGTGGACGACAGAATGTCACGACGTTTCACCAGCCCTTAACAGTTAAAGTAATTAAGGTCGTATAGCGAAAAGAAGCAACAATTAAAAATTTATCTTCCAGCCATCTATTCCTCTAATGAAGAACATTATACCTTTTGCTAAAATCAGTTCAAGATCCGCAAGGGGAGCTCAATCAAAACGCACATCAATTACAAGTATCTTTCGCCCGATAATCAGCATTTGAATTTGGGATGATTTTCTCCCATCCACCAGTGAATGACGTTCTCATCCAGGTTTTGCAGTTAACCTGCCAAAGATCTGGTTCATCGGTTCCAAAACGCATCAGGACACTGCATATGGAGCCTTCACAACCAAGTTTTTGAATATAAACAGGACCGATGTCTGATTCACCCTCATAAGCCCAACAATTTCTGTCCTGTGCATGAACCGTGCCAGCTGCAAGGAGCAACGAACTCAAGACTGAAACCATCTTCATTGGCTTATCACAGCTGGAAAAAGGCTAGCGCGAACATCGACAAATCAACAACATTAAGCGGTTGTTACTGAACGGCTCAAAAAATGGATCGGAAGCTATTCGAAATGTAGTCGATGGAACCACCGAAATATCAGAGATAACGCAGGTTGGATCAAAAGCACATGCGTCATGACACAACCAGCCATTCGGTATCAATTAGCACTCGATCTGTTCTTGGAGTCAGTCATCAAGCCTGATCAGGAGTTAAGGCATGACGCAGCAACCAAGGGCGTTTATGCAGAACTGATGGAAATCAGACAACACGTCCTCACCTATCTGAATACTCTCAAGGAGGTTCACATCATCGAGATGGGTGATGAAAGCGACGATATCGAAACGTCGAAGACATTGCTGACAAAACAGGCATCACAACAAGCATGAAGGCACAAACGAATCAGCCGGCAAAACTGTCTCAATGAATCGTCAACAACCTAAACATCGTATTTCTCCTGGGAACAGGCTAGAAGAGCACAAGCGAGCAGAAAGCAAATAATTGCGCAGAGATGCAAAATCGGATAAAAATTGATAACATTCAGCTAGTTCGACAGCAAAAAGTTCATGACCTCAGACAATCTCAAGATATGGCTTTTGCTGGTCACTCTTTTTCCTTTCTTCGACGTTGCTGCAGCTCAGGTTGTACAGCCGATCCCCAAAACTCTGATCAATACCCCCTCGAAAAAGGTTGAGGTTTTTTCAATCGGCTATGGGGCTGGCGTTGCCAATTACATGTGCTTCGAATCGCTCAAACAAAATCTGAGCCAATCCGCAGGAAATCAGATTCTGGGCAACTACAAGAGATGGATCAATCAGCAAAATACGGTCAAGATGAGTTATTTCAAGCAAGGCTTCAATCTGGAGGTTTTGCAATTCAATCAGGCCTTCCCGAGCAATCCCTGCCGATACAAGCTCTGAACAGAAGCACGTTCAACCCAACAGACTGACGGTCATCCATTGTTCTCTACTTGATCGAGCGCACGGCTGAGGGGTTGTACTGCAGGGCAGCCGACGCCTGGGTCGATCCATGGCGTCCTGTATCGCGGGCACTCATCACCCATGCCCATGCCGACCATGCCCGTCCTGGCTGCGGTGAGTACTGGGCTGTGGCAACAAGCGAAGGCGTCCTGCGTCAGCGACTCGGTCAGGACATCACGCTGCATCCTGTCTCCTACGGGGAGACGTTCTGGCTGAATCAGTGCAGGGTGTCGTTCCACAGTGCCGGCCATGTGCTCGGCTCCGCTCAGATCCGTCTGGAAGCTGAGGGAACGGTCTGGGTGGTGAGCGGCGATTACAAACGCGATGACGATCCCAGCTGCGCGCCCTTCGAACCGGTGCCTTGCGATGTGCTGATCACAGAAGCCACCTTCGGCATGCCGATCTACCGATGGAAGAGCGGCGCTGAGGTGGCTCGGCAGATCCGTGACTGGTGGCAAGGAGATCAAAGTCGACCGTCACTGCTGTTCTGCTACGCATTCGGCAAAGCCCAACGCCTTCTGGCAGAACTCAAGGCGATCGGTGTCGACGACGAAGTCCTGCTCCATGGAGCCGTTGAGACAGTCACCCGCCACTACCGCGATGCCGAGGTGGCGATGACGCCGAGTCGTCCCGTCAGTGAGCTTCCCCGGAACGAGTCTCTGGCCGGACGCCTGGTGCTGGCACCTCCATCGGCGCACCGATCGAGTTGGATGCGTCGTTTCAAGCATCCCCAAACCGCCTTCGCCTCAGGCTGGATGGCCGTGCGTGGAGCGCGCAGACGACGGGGATACGAACGAGGTTTCGTGCTGAGTGATCATGCCGACTGGCCGGGCCTGATCCGCACCGTGAAGCAGAGCGGAGCACAAAAGGTGTACGTCACCCACGGCCAGAGCGACGTTCTGGCGCGCTATCTCCGTGAGACGGAGGGCATCGATGCTGAGCCACTGGACACCCTGTTCGAGGGTGAAAGCGACTGACCGCAGACAGCCTGGACAGATCCTCTGGTGCCGATCACCAGGTGCGGTAGACGAGGCGACCGAGATACTCCCGCAACGCCACCGAGCTGTCTTCAAGGCTGGCCGCGCGCGGAACCCACTGCATGGGATTCCGCCAGACACCTCCGGACCAGGGACCACTGGTTTTGAAATCCACAGGGAAGGGCACAACCTCAAAGCCCTGACGCTCAAACAATCGCTGCGCGCGCCTCATGTGAAACACCCTGGTCACCAGCAAGACCCGGTTCTGTGGTCGAGGCATCAAGGTTCGAACGGCGACCGCTTCTTCGGCAGTGTTCACAACAGGACCTGTCGAGGCCATCGCGGACTCCGGAATCCCCAGACCTTTGGCTTCTTTGAGATACAGCGTCCCCTCGGGTAGAAGGCCTGGATGAAACGGACTCTGTCCGCCGGTGAACAACAAGCGGGGGGCACGGCCAACCTTGAAAAGATCAACACCGGCAAGGAAGCGATCGGGATCGTGCCATTCGATGATCCGTGCATCGCCAGGCGCTGCATGGCGTCCGCCACTGAGAACAACGATGGCATCAGCTCGCGGCGCTGAGGCTGCGCTCCGGCGGATCTGAGTGCCCTCGATCCCTCGCCACAACAGCTGGGACACCGCACCGGTACTGAACACCCAGAGCAGCCCAACAGCAACCATCAGCGGCCAGCGCCAGCGGAACACCAGAGCCAACGCCAAACAGACGAGGCTGAGGCCGAGGGGAAGAACCAGGAGCGGCAGCAGCTTCGAGAGCAGGTATCCCATGGCAACGGAAGGACGGCGCGCCTCGTCAGGATGACGTCGTTCGGCAACGGTGCATGCAAGCCTTTCAGGCCCTGTTCGACCGGCTGGACCAGCTGACGGGAACCAACGCCAAGGTGAGCGCACTCGCAGAGCATTTCAGCTCAGTCCCAGCTGAAGATGCCGCCTGGGCCCTGACCTTGCTGCTGGGCAAGCGACGGCGACGGTTGATCACGGGACGCCGCCTGCGGGAGGTGTTGCAGGAACGCACCGGCCTGCCGGAGTGGTTGATCGCCGACTGTCACGGCCAGGTTGGTGATTCCGCTGAAACACTCAGCCTGCTCTGGCCGGAGGTCAGGGATCGCCTGGCACCGATCAAGTGCGACCTGCCGACAACGGCCACGACCCAACCACTCCACTGGTGGATGACCACACTTCTGCCCCACATCAGCAGTCTGCAGGGAGAGGAGCAGGCCGATGCGGTTCTGGCGCTGTGGCAACGGCTGCCGGAGGACCTGCACTTCATCGTCAACAAGCTGCTCACCGGTGGCTTCCGCGTCGGTGTGTCCACCGGACTGATCAGCCGCAGCGTGGCTCAGGCCTTCGAGCTGGAGGAAAGCCTGATCGTGCAGCGATTGATGGGAGGTTTTGACCCGTCCGCCGATGCATTTCATCGTCTCACCGCCCTCGCCGATGCACAGGAACAACGCAGCAGTGGGACGCCCTATCCCTTTTTTCTGGCCAGTCCGCTGGAACCGGATCGGCTCCGTGAGGATCCCCCAGAACACTGGCAGCTGGAATGGAAATGGGATGGCATCCGTGGTCAGCTGATCCACCGCGGGACTGGGGTCTATCTGTGGAGTCGGGGGGAGGAACTCGTCAACGACAGCTTTCCGGAACTGGTGGACGTTGGTGCAGCTCTGCCCGATGGCTCGGTGCTCGACGGTGAAATCATCTGCTGGGCCGAACAGGAGGATGCACCTCTGGGATTTGACGTGCTGCAACGACGTCTCGGGCGCAAGCAGGTGGGAGCAACATTGCGGCGTGAATGCCCGACGCGCTTCATTGCCTACGACCTGCTGGAGAACCAGGGCAGGGACGTTCGATCAGAACCGCTGAGACAACGTCGACAACAGCTCGACATCCTGCTGAAGCAAATCGATCACCCGGAAAAGTGGCGGTTGTCGGCGAGTCCATGTTGGCCACTGGGCAGCTGGCAAGATCTCGATCAGGAGCGAGAGAGCGCGCGCCTGCGGCGGGCCGAGGGACTGATGTTGAAACGGGTCGAGTCCCCCTACCTCGCCGGTCGCAAACGGGGGCATTGGTGGAAGCACAAGCTGGAGCCGATGACCCTGGATGCGGTTCTGCTGTACGCCCAGGCAGGCAGTGGCCGTCGCGCCAATCTGTTCACCGACTACACCTTTGGGCTATGGAGTGAAGCCGAAGAGCCTCAACTGGTGACGTTCGCCAAGGCCTATTCAGGCCTCAATGACGCAGAGATCCTGGAGCTGGATCGCTGGATTCGGCGCAACACGGTGCAGCGTTTTGGACCGGCCAGGTCGGTGAAGGCGGAGCTGGTTTTTGAAATCGGCTTCGAAGGAATTCATCCCTCCAAACGCCACAAATCAGGTCTGGCTGTTCGATTCCCAAGAATTCTGCGTTGGAGACGCGATAAACCAGTCGAGGAAGCTGACTGCCTCAGTGCGGCGCAGAATCTGATTGATCAGCGATAACCAATCAACGGCTGCCAGGGAAGATCGATCAGTTGGGTGTATTCCAAAAACAATTGATTGCGATCCGGCCATTCTGAGGAAGCACCGTCTTGCGATTGATCAGATATTCCACGATCGGTTCTCCATTGGCCTGAAGAACAATGAACTTGAAGTTGAGCACAGACGCCTCAGGCCGATCAAAGCCAACGGTGGCAGTCCAGGTGTTGTCATTGACGTACTCCATGCCATAGGCCTTGGCATGGTCCCAATCACCTAATTCATCACAGTCACCAATGATGGCGAGTGACTGGCCAGGCTGGGTTTCAAATCCATTGATCTGGAAAACAGCAACAAGAGGAGCCTGGACAGGCACCCCCTCAGCACTGATCACCATGGCCGAATTGCCATGAACGCTGTAACTCTGCAAGCGCCCATCGGCGATCGTGACCGGATAACCGGTAATCAAACAGGTGTAATCACCATTTGGCATCTGAATATTTTCGGCGTTAACAACATGGTCTTGATCACTCTTGTTCACCATCACCATGACGGCGGAATCGCGGAAGTTTCTGGTATACAAAAAGAAATCGTCATTGATCCAGGCGGTGTGATGAGCACCCATGGCCAAAGCCTGATTTTGATTCCGAAGCGTGAGCAGAGTTTGCACCAACTTATAGGAGTGACTGTTGGTATCCCAAGACTCCATCATCGGACGGTTATAGGGATCCTGACCTCCACTGGTGCTGTTGTTGAGGTATTGCTCAGTGCCATAGAACAAACAAGGAACACCTCGGAGCGTCATTAACATGACAAGGGCAAGATCGAGCTTGCGAGAGTCAGGAACAATCGACAGGAACCGCGGCATGTCGTGGTTGTCAATAAATGTCACCAACTCATTGGCTCGGTGATAAACACGGTCGTAAAACAACACTCTCTCAACCTGATGGAAACCTCCAGGCTCCTGTCCGGAGAAGCAGAAGCGGATACCATCACATAAACCAAAATCGAGAATAGACATCCCGATATTGTTTACATAGTCAACCGAACGCTGCTCCCAAGGCTTACTGAATCCATATTCCCCAAACATGAACAAACCAGGCTTGTGAGCCTTCATCGCCGTCGTGAATTCCTGCCAAAACCAAATCGGCATATGCTTGAGTGTATCCACCCTCAAGGCATCAATACCTGCATCCAACCACTTCTGAACTGCAGACTTAATATACTTTCGATATTCAATATTTTTCTCATTGAACGTCGCCAGACCCATCATTTCCTGGTGGATCAGCTGATACTCATCTTCCCAGTCGGTGATCTCACCCTCGTGATAATAAAAAGCATTTTGATCATTGTTGAAATCGGCCAAAAGCACACCATCATCAAGCACAACACCCTTGCTTCCGTTAATCTCAGGGGAACTATGGTTACAGACAATATCCAGAACAACTTTGATCCCAGCAGCATGGCATGCATCCACCAAACGCTTCAGCGTTGGCGATTCAGCAATACTATTTGACTCCCCTACTTTGACAAATCGAGGATTGATTCGTTTGAAATCACGCGTCCAGTAACCATGCATTGGTGCGCGACTGAACTGGAGATCACTCACTTGCTCAAACAAAGGTGACAACCAAAGGGCAGTGACTCCCAGCTCCTTAAGATAATCAATCTTGTTAATAACTCCCTGCAGGTTGCCGCCCCAATACTTTCCCCAGTCCTGACGTGATCGATCAAACAGTCCCTTGGAATCCTCTTGTTCTGAGCCCTCAACATCACCAGCAGCGTCGTGACCATCATGAAAACGATCAACGATCAGGAAATAAATCACCTCTGACCGGAAGTCGACCGGTGAATCAAACAGGTGGTGCTTGAGATCGGATACAAGATTGGAGGAGAGAGTGGGCACTGCAACAACGTCTGTACTTCTCGCATACTGGCAACGGCGTGCTTTGGAAACCGTCAGACAGGAAACTCGCTCCCAGACTGTTGTCCTGACGACATCAACGATGGCTCAAGCGCTGGATCAGCAATCAACTACAGCAACGACGATCGAGCGGATCTCACTTGAGCCGATCCAGACCTGGTTCGATCAAAAAGGCTGGACGCCGCTGCCATTCCAACAAAACACCTGGCAGGCCTACCTGGCGGGAGCCAGTGGTCTGATCCAGGTGCCCACAGGCTCGGGCAAGACCCTCGCAGCCGTGATGGGCCCGATCGCGCGAATGCTCGCTGATGAACCCGGGCGGAAAGGAATTCGACTGTTGTACCTCCCCCCCCTGCGCGCCCTCAGCCGTGATCTAACCCTGGCGATCCAGGAGCCGATCCAGGCAATGCAATGGCCATTGCGGGTCGGCACCCGCAATGGCGACAGCTCCAGTAGTGAACGCAGCAAGCAACTCCGCTCGCCGCCGCAGATCCTGGTGACGACTCCGGAATCCCTGACCCTGCTGCTGAGCAATCCCAAGGGCGAAGCCCTGTTTGAGTCGCTCGACACGGTGGTGCTCGACGAATGGCACGAATTGATGGGCAGCAAGCGTGGCAGTCAGACAGAGCTCTGCCTCAGCTGGCTGCGGCAACAACGTCCTCAGCTGCAAACCTGGGCGATCAGCGCCACGATCGGCAATCTCGAGCAGGCGGCGCGCCATGCCCTTGGCGTGGACACCGAGCCGGTGATCATCACCGGTGCGCCAGCGCGCGCCACTGAAATTCGCAGCCTGCTGCCGGACTCCATCGATGGATTTCCCTGGGCGGGTCACCTGGGGCTGCGCATGTACGAACAGCTCGTTGGAGCGATGAACCCAGGCATCAGCACACTGTTGTTCACCAACACGCGCAACCAGTCGGAGCGATGGTTTCAGTGCCTGCGTTTTGCCTGTCCAGAAATGGACGGTGCCCTGGCACTGCACCACAGCGCCATCGATCGCAGTGAACGGGAAGCGATCGAGGCCTCGGTGAAAGCGGGAGACATCCGCTGGGTGGTTTGCACGAGCTCCCTGGATCTTGGTGTGGACTTCCAGCCTGTGGAGCAGGTGGTGCAGATCGGCAGCCCAAAGAATCTGGCGCGCCTGCTGCAACGGGCCGGCCGCTCGGCCCATCTTCCAGGTGGCACGTCCCAGGTGTTGTTCATGCCCACCAATGCCCTGGAACTCCTGGAACTGAGTGCCGTCCGGCGAGGCCTCCAGGAAGGTCTGGTGGAACAACGCAAACCACCCATCGCACCGTTGGATGTGCTGCTGCAACACCTCACCGGACTCGCCTGCGGTTCAGGATTCAACCCTGAAAACACCCTCCAGACGATCCGCACTGCAGCCGCCTTCGAAGGGCTTAGCGATGAACAATGGCAATGGTGTTTGCGCTTCTTGAAAGACGGAGGCGAATGTCTGGCGGCCTACCCCCGTTACAGGAAGCTGGAATGGGATAACGAGTCGAAGCGGTTTCGGATTCGAGAGTCCGCGATCGCAAGGTTGCATCGGCTCAACATCGGCACGATCACGGCAGCGCCAGCGATCACAGTGCGCTTCGTGCGTGGCGCCGTCCTCGGCCACGTGGAGGAAACCTTCATCGGCCAGCTGAAACCCAAAGATGTGTTCTTTTTCTCCGGCCGACAACTCGAGTTCGTACGGCTACGGGATATGACGGCCTACGTGAAAGTGAGCACGAAAAAAAGCCGAACCGTGCCGGCCTGGGCTGGCGGCCAGATGGCCCTCTCCGATCTGCTTACGCATCACCTGCGCGCTGAAGTGGATCGGGCGGGACGTGGTGAACTCGACACCCCGGAGCTGCAGGCTCTTCAACCGTTGCTGGAGCGTCAGCAGGATCTGTCTGTTTTGCCAAGAGCCGATCAACTGCTGGTGGAAACATGCACCACGAGGGAAGGTAGCCATCTCTACGCCTACCCATTCGAAGGCCGTTTCGTCCACGAAGGAATCGGCTTTCTCTGGGCTGCGCGGCTTACCCAGCTGGAACGCGGCACGATCACCGTTTCGGTGAACGACTACGGCTTCGAGCTGTTGGCTCCAAAGGGCTACCCAATGGCCGAACTGCTCGAGGATCATCACGACGAACTGCTGAATGCCGATCACCTTGAAAAGGATCTAGAGAAAGCCCTCAACCTCTCCGAACTACGGCGGCGACGGTTCAGGGCAATCGCTCAGATTGCAGGACTGATGAATCGCGGATTTCCAGGATCCAGCAAAAGCACCGGACAACTGCAGATCAGCGCATCACTGTTGTTTGACGTGTTCGAACGTCATGAGACCGGCAATCTGCTGCTGGAACAGGCTCGCCGTGAAGTTCTGGACGAGCAGCTCGAACTCTCGAGGCTAAAGACGGCCCTCGAGCGTGCAAAAGCCCAGGAGTTTCTCCACGCTGAAACGCCAAGACCAGGCCCGTTGGCCTTCCCTTTACTCGTGGAACGACTCAACAACCGCATGAGCAACGAATCAGTTCTTGAGCGGGTTCAGCGGATGAAAGACGAAGCATTCCGCAGGGAGGGTTGAACTGATTAGAAAGGGCCAATCTAAATCGGCCTATCGAGACCAGGACTGAATGAGGCTTGACTGAAAGTAAATCCAAGATGTCTGCAGAGATCAAAAGACAGACAAGATATCAATGCTGATCACTCAAAACCCCGGAAGAGTCGAACTCATGGAAGAGCGTGTTAGAAACAAGTCTGCTGGCTCTAAATTATCAGGACGAAAGCAATCTAGAACTCGACATTCAATCATTTGTTAAATGCCATTGCATCATTAGAGCAAATTATTCGGCAGAGAGGAGCTAAAGTTAACTATGAAGAGTCTCGTTGGCCTCGATCTCTTCTACCCAATGGTTAGATCTCTAGCCTTTGGGCGCTTATGACTGAATGATTCCTCTCTTAACCCATGGGGAGTTTGAACAGTTGGATCTCACCGGTGAGGAACTGACTCTCATTCAAATGATGGGGTCAGGCTTCTCTTATCTCACCGGTGGGGAACAGCGCACTGAGTTTCAGGAAACCCCAAGATGAGTGTGGTCAACAAGGGAGTCTTGTGATAAACCTACGCTTGGGAAATTTCTTTTACTACGCCGCCAGCAAAAACGCGAATATTCTGTCATTCGGTTGTTGTTCGGATACCTCCATCACAGCGAGAACCGAACGTAGCGAGATTAGTGGTGTCAATGATTCTCAAAAAGATGACAACTGAAATTCACAACTGGGCTGTTATCGCAGCAGCTATGGAAGCAACAGGAGCAACGAACAGCGAAATGTATCGCAGAGCCAAAGCGCTTGCTGAAGGCAATGCTGATCCCATGCCTACAAGTTATCCCGCAGCACCTTTCAGCATCTCAGCTGCCTGATCAATCAACTCTTTTCAAGGCCTCAGCTCGTTCTGGGGCTTCATACCCATTTCTTCTGATGACAAATCATCATCTATCAGTGGAACAACGATTCCATCTTGAGGCAGCGTTCCGCGAGATCGATGCCTGTGAGGATATTGAGAAACTCCGCGCTCTCACCAAGCAAATCATTACGGCGCAAGAGAATGAAAAAGCTTTTGCGCGTGAAGCGATGGCACAGGTCCGCAAGGAAATGGAAGCTTCCGCAAGAGAGCGCTTCGGCTTTCAATGGGGGCAGAAGTAAGCATTTTGATCAACTTGACAAGGTGAGTACTGAACGACATTTGTTCTGGTGGACATTGTGATTGATCCGATCTAAAAGGACTGGTTATCAACTCACAACTCTCAAACCCAAAGAGTTCTTCTGGAATAGCAGGTTAATCAATAGTTTAAAACTTATTTTAAGCATCCATTCCTGCTGAAATCAGCTCATGGAAGCTGATCTGAAGCACGTTCTTCTTCTGTGAGATACTCTTCAATCAATGGTGAGGACTCACCACGTTCAACAGCTGCGATTTCACGCTCAATATTGTCGATAAACAGCTGATTTCCATTGCGCTTCGCAATATCAAGTACGATGTACAAGCGTTTCAGCTCTGCCAGTTGATCGTCTTTCATCGCCGCATCAAGGATGACATTTGTTTGATAATACATAGCCAAAGGCCAAGCAACGGCAGTGTCATTGAAACCGCTGCACTGATTAGTCTCCGACCAACGTGATTCGTTCAGTCGAAGCACACCGCTAAAACGCATAAAAATCTGACCCTCAGAGAGGACCAGCTGATAGAACATTCATTGCCGAAATCAGAGTTCAGCAAGCTCTTGCCATTGGGATGGAAGAATCTTGGCAATGAGTTCAAATTTCCCATCACCCATTGGCTTCACGACATAAGCAACTCCCATTGGTTCTGGGTAAATCCCATTAGGAGGCTCAACGCTCATCGTCACGCCCTGGAAGGGATCATCGTGACCAACAAGGAACGTGTTGGTGCCCTGCTCCGGTGTTTCAGAAAGCAGTGGAGAAACCCGGTCAGCATATTTTTTGTAATCTTCAGGGGTACATTCAACGCACGGCAAAAAGTTTAGATCTTGATTTTTTGTATGTTTTCCAAATGCCAATTCGGCAGTATTGAATGCACGACAATATTCACTTGAAATCACCTCACCAACTGGGATCCCAGCCGTTTTAATTCCCTCACCGATCATTTTTGCATCTGCTTTACCATCAGCACTCAATTGTCGCTGAGTACTGCAATCCGTGAGATTCAGATCGGGGCTGACCTGATCGCCCCAGTCTTTGTCGGTTTTGGCATGTCTTACGTAAATCACATAGCCACCGTCACGCAAATCACCGGCCAGCTGCTCGTCTTCGAGTTTGTTGACAAAGTCTGCATTTCTCTGTTCGCCTGAAATGGTAGTTTCATTCACTTCATAATCTTCAACACCTGATGATTGAGCAGCAGGTTGTTCCTGCGTTGCAGAGTCGTTGCCAGTTTGGTCACTCACCGACTCGGAAGAACATGCAGCCATCAGCGCAAGAGCAGCAATGCATGCAGCTTTCTTAAGCATTGATTCAAAAAAATTGATTCAATTTATTAAAGCCATATCAATGAAATTCCGTTATCTACTAATACACGCACAGCCGTTACTGTTGATACAAAACCACTGTTGGTGCGTTCCGTCGACAACGGGTCTCCAGCCGTGGAGCTGCAGGAGCTCGGCAGACATCTGCAGGCATGACTACGTTGCCATTGAGAACGACACAGATGTAGGGACATGGGAACTGACGAGCTCACAGAATTTCTGATGGCCAACAGCGTTCTTCCAGAGAACTTTTCCAAGGAGGAGATCGCTGCATTTGCCGAGCAACTCAACGTGGAGGAATATCCGGCTGGTGAGACGTTGATGCGAGAGGGCACACCTGCCTGCAGCCTGATGCTGCTGATTTCTGGAGAGGTGCGTCGCATGCTTGGCGATGTGGAACTTGATCTGCTCCATGCCGGTGAGTTCATCGGCAAAAGCATGCTTACCGATGAAGGCAGCCACTACGCCAATGTTGTGGCCACGGAACCAGTAGTGGTTGGACATCTGACGATCGAGCATTACGGATTACTGGTGGAAGCGGCGCCGGTAGCTTCGCGAAAATTCAAGCAATATTTCTCAGACATTCATATCCAGGAGATGCACGAAAAACAGGGACTCAGTTTTGTCGATCAGCGCAGCTACCTCGGCCTTGTGGCACACAACGAGATGAAAGAGAGCCTGATGCTGTTCGCGCGCACCCACGCCGAGAAACTCAAACGCTTTCATCTCGTAGCCACTGGTACCACTGGAATCAAGTTGTATCAGGAAGTGGGACTGATGATCTCCAAGAAACTGGCATCTGGACCACTTGGAGGGGATCAAGCGATTGGCAAGATGATTTCGGAAAACAACATCAAAGGCCTGATCTTCTTTCGTGATCCTCTCTCCCCCCATCCCCACCATGCAGATATCGAGGCATTAGGTCGCCTCTGTGATGTCTATCAGGTGCCGATGGCCACCAACCCCGGGGGAGCAGCTGCTCTGCTCAATTTCCTGCTCATCGACCACCCGGAGGAGCCTGCCATCCCTAACCGCGTGCTGGAGAAGTACAGGAATGCTCAGAAAAAGGTGGTGGCGCAGCCGGCTCAGTGATTCAAATCGTTCGCAGTTGCTGATCTTCGTCCAAACGACTAGACAGCTGTTCCATGGGAGAGCTACCGCTAGAAGGTTCCCCAAAGAAACGAACCACCATGGGTTACAACTGGCAGCAACACGTCCCAGACGAACATCAAAAATTCATTCCTGATCAAAAATGCAAATCAAAATCCTGTAAAGGGACAGACAAGGGTGAATTCATTGTTGGCAACAGCAAAGCCAATAAAATCGATGGCCTTGGTGGCAATGATGCCATCGCTGGAGATGACGGAAACGATACCCTCATTGGAGGATCCGGCAATGATCACCTGGCCGGAGATCATGGCAAAAACATCCTGACAGGTGGCGCTGGAAAGGATAAATTCTTTTTCCAGCTCGACGACGGAAACCCCGGTCACAGCGTGATCACTGACTATGAGAAAGGCGACAAAATCGTCGTCAAAGAGAAAATCTACAAAAACCTCAAGGTGACAACCAACAATGGCGTCACCATCCTTAAATACAAAGGGAAGGAGATGGCGATCGTCGAAGGTGTTTCTCTAAGCAAAGGAGATATTGTTAACCAAGGCAAGAAAAATGTTGTTTTTCCAACCCCTCGCCTGCCAGAAGAATCCAGCAGTGAGTGGCAGAGCGAGCCACTCTCATTCCTGTCGGTCGTTGATACTTTTTAAGTCAACAAACGCTGATGCCATCATTCTGATCTCTGACGACGCTCCATGAGCTCTTCAGCGATCAGCACCTGGCCGGCATTTGTCGGCCTTTTTCTCCGCATCGGGGCCCTCGGTTTCGGAGGGCCCCAGGCGCATATTGCGCTGCTGCGCAACGAGATTGTTGATAACAGGCGATGGGTGGATCGAGAGCAGTTCGATGAAGGGCTTGGTCTTTGTGAAGCCCTTCCAGGGCCGGCATCCAGCCAGATGGCGATCTACACCGGCTGGATGCTGCATGGCTGGGTCGGCGGCATGGTTGGCGGCACCTGCTTTCTGCTGCCGGGGCTCCTGACTGTGCTGGCACTGAGTGAGCTGTGGCGCAGGGGACAAAACATCCCAAGCTTCACCACGACCCTGCAGACCCTGCAACCGGTCATCGCCGCCATCATCTGGTCGTTTGCCTGGAAAGTGCTCAGCAAACGCAGGGCTCGCTGGCAGATCGCGACGGCTGGGCTTGTGATGGCAGGAATGCTGCTGAAAGTGTTCGCTGCCGTGCCGTTGCCGGTTGGTCTGCTGCTGCTGCTCGCCGGCCTCAGTCGTTTGATCTCGAATCACCCCACGCGTACAAAAGGTTCTATCCATGGAGCCGGGTTGATCCTGCCGGCCTTGTCACAGCAACTTCCATTGCCGCTGGGACTGGCCGCTGGAGCCAGTGCCGGAGCGACCGGCCTGCTGGCCAGCCTGTTCAGTGTTTTTTTCAAAGCCGGGCTGCTGGTGTTTGGCGGCGGGCTGGTGATCATTCCGCTCCTGGAGCAGCAGGTGGTGGACCTGGGCTGGCTGGACCCCTCGGGATTTCTGGATGGGGTGGCGATTGGTCAGATTTCACCGGGACCCGTCGTGCTGACCAGCAGCTTTGTGGGATATCAAGCCGGCTGGGCAGAGGCTGGGCTGTCCACAGCGTTCCTCGGTGCAGCTGCTGCAACGCTCGGGATCTTCCTGCCGAGCTTTCTGTTCATCCTGGTTGGCACACCCATCCTCCAACGATTGCGACGGCAGCCCCAGGTTCAGACCTTCCTTTCCGGGTTAACGGCTGGCGTTCCTGGAGCAGTGGGAGGTGCTGCCCTGCCGTTAACGCTCACCGCCCTGCAGACCGGAGAAGCTCTGATTCAGGTTCCGCTCTTCTGCGCGGCGTTGAGTCTGAGTGTCAGCAACAGGATGCAACCACTACCGCTGATCGGAATCACACTGCTGATTGGCGTTCTGTTCGGATGGCTGACGTAATTGGACTTGTTTCTCGTTGTTCTGGGGGGGCGGATCAAAGGGTGCCATGTGGAGTTGCATGACGTGCGCTGGGTCGTTGGCGACAACATTGAGGACACCATCCCGGAGCTCAAGCGCCAATGGTTTGGCACCCGTCGCGGCCTGCACATCGACAGCTATCGCAGGGTCCGAGCGGTTGACGGATATCAGGTGTCGATCAGCAGGGTCAGCTCGGCATCGGCGGACCAGACCATGAAACTGTGGTTCGTCAATCTCGGTGGATACAGCCCCGGCGAGATGGCGGAGCAACACCGCTTCGGGCTTGTGGTGGCCCGATCAACCCAGGCCGCGAAAGCCAGAGCAAAAAAGCACTGGCTGGATGGAATGGAGCAGATTCACAAAGATGATCTCCACCCGCTCGAGCCGGATGCGGCGATCGACGATTTGTTGCCCATCGACGGCAACGGTGCCTGGCAGGTGGTGCTGACGCCGGACAAAGCAGAGCGTCCCAGCCCTGAGACACCGGACTGGTATGGGTACTGGGTGATCTGAGCTGCCGAGGATTGAGGCAATGTTCTGGACCCCCTATGCCGACTGGATTTACACGGTGGTGAGCCTGAGCGGCCTGGCCTTGATCTGCTGGCTGGTCCTCGGACGCAGCAAACCACGCTGACTCAATCCGCGATGGCCTCCATCTCGGGCTCCAGCAGGGCATCGCGGGCGTTATTAAACCGCGTCATCGCTTCAGGATCACCGCCTTTGTCCGGATGGTGTTTCACAGCCAGCTGCTTGTGGGCATGTTTCACCTGCTGTTCGCTCAAACGCCCGGTGAGCTGCAGGCCAAGGGCCTGACGAGCCTTGATCGCCTCAAGATCAGGATCACGGCCCATCGGGCACTGCTCACGGCGATGGTTGGACTTTCCAGTCTTGCGTTTGCCCTTGTTGCTGCGTTTTCCAGCGCCTGAAGCAGCGCTCGCGAAACCGCTGCCAGACCGGCCGAACCCTGCGTCGTTAGCCACTCATGAAACCTCGGGAGGGACCCAGAATGACTGATCGCATGGTCTGGGCTTGCAAGCCTTGAACGTCATCCGTCAGACCACAGACGGGGCATTGATCAGAGCACACTGCGGTGTTTCGATCAGGTCGTAACCACTGCGAATCCGGCTGGAGGCTGGATCCAGAAGCTTGCTGAGCCTCTGACCATCAGAGGTGGCCTCAAGCACGATCTGCTGACCGATCAGGACAATGCGAAATGTCCATGGAAAAACACCAGGCAATGTAAACGTCATACAAAGATGCGAATGGCTCAACCATGCCCTAATCGCATCGCACGTCCATCCCCCAAAAGGGTGAATTGGATTAAGAGCTTCCAATCCTTTGATGATCCCTCAGGGCTGCGCACCTGAACATCAATGCATTTCTTTCTGCCAGCATCTTTGAACGATCACAGAAGAGAATCCAATGGCACCGGAACGCGTCAGGGACTACCCGCGTCCGCCCCGCCTCGAGCCGAGTGATGAGCACATCCGCGTCGTTGCTCTTGGACAGACCCTGGTGGAAACAAACAGGAGCCTGCGAGTTCTTGAAACCTTTCATCCGCCCACCTATTACCTGCCAGCGGAAGCGATGTGCATGGAGATGTTGAAAGCGGTGAGTGGACGCCCTTCCTTTTGCGAGTGGAAAGGTGTGGCGAGCTATTTCAATGTCGTTGTCGGGGACAGGACACTGGAGCGGGCGGTGTGGACCTACCCCAGTCCGTCAGAACGCTTCCGCGATCTGGCCGGATGGTTCGCGCTCTATCCACAGAGAATGGATGGCTGCTGGGTGAACGACGAGTTGGTGGTGCCCCAGCAAGGTGGTTTCTACGGCGGCTGGATCACCAGCAGGGTTGAAGGCCCGTTCAAAGGGGATCCCAATCACCCGGAGCTGATCTGATCTGATCAACCCAGGGGTTTTCGTGCCACAACAGCAAAGAAGGGATCACCATTGCTACCCAGCAGACCCATGACCCCTGCAGCACGCGTCTGCTCCGCCACGAACTCGGGCTTCGGCCACCCCTGAGCCATCAGCACCTGGGCCACATAGGTGAGGTGCTCGCGGTCATCACCGTCGGTCCACACCTGAGGAGCTTTGGTAAAGAACATCCGATTGCTGAACGCCACAATCAAGGTGCCGTTCGCACGCGTCACACGAAGTAGCTCCGACGCCACGGTTTCCGGCTGCTGCAGGTACTGCCAGCCAGCAACGATCAACGTCGCATCAACACTGGAATCGTCGAGTGGCAGGTGTTGATCCTGGTTGAGGTTCTGCACCCAGTGGCGATCAAGGCGGGGATTGGCGGCCAGTTCCTCCTGATTCAGGCCATGGCCCAGGACGCTCTGATAATCGACATCCTCCGGCAGATGACTCACCCAGCTGCTCATCAGGTCAAGAACCACGGCGCACGGTGGGATCCGCTGTCGGTAGAGATCCGTTAATCGCTCGCGGAAACCGGCATCGAGATGATGCACAAAGCGAGGTTCGCTGTAGAAAAACGCATCGTCGCTGCCATCCAGCTTGTAACGCTGGGAGTCTTTAAGAACCCGGACGACCGCCATTGCTCAGCCGAGATCGAGATACCAGCGCACCATGCCAGCAAGCTGACCGGCGATGCCCCGTCCGCTGATCAGCTCGCCGATCAGCGCAGCGATAAACCCCACCATCGCGGCTCTGCCGTTGAGCCGTTCCACCGCTTCAAGGGCCGTGCTGTTCCAGGGGCGTGCCGTTGTCAGCGACTCACCAAAGCGCTCAGGTGCCTCGTATTTGAACTGGGGCTGCGTCATGCCTGAGCACAAATCCAGCGAACCCTACCGGCAGTTCCGGCGCGACCGGGATAGCTCGTCCAGGAATCAGAGGCATCACGGCGTTCCAGACCGCCCTGGTCACACAGGGCCCGCATCCGGATCAGACGCACGGTCCAGGTCGGCTCACCCTGACGCCGAAGCAACAGGGCAGCGAGAAAAAGCACTGTGTTGTCGCGCCGCTCGAGGTCGCGCAGATATTCCGCTGCCTCTGCTTTGGGATTGGTCATGGCATCGATGAAGATCCAGCCATTCGGTTCCAGCCGTTCTGAGGCCTCCAGGTCCTGACGAATCGATCGCCAGGCCGCAGGCTCTGCAGAGGGGGCCCATTGGGCCAGTGCTGGAGCCACCGCCAGCCAGGGAACAAGGGCAACAGCAGACAAACAACGCCGAATGGCCATCAAACCCATGAGCATGGAATCAACGGAACTGGGATGACCGTGCCACAAACCCGTGATCAGCTGGTCGAGAAGCTGCAACTCCAACCGAAGGATTCAGACATCCCTGGCCTCGTGGAAGCGCTGGAAGCCGAACAGGCAGCGGATCTCAATCAGGACATGGAGCGTCTTGCCGGGGTCTGGGAGTTGCGCTGGAGCAGCTCGACGCAACCATGGCTGAAGCAGGCACCCTGGCTGGACAACCTCCAGGTGCTCGATCCAGAACGGGGTCGCGGTTGCAACCTGCTGAGACTGCGCGGGCCACTGGCCGCCATGGCCGGCATCAGCGTTCAGGCCGATATCCGACAGCTGGACAAGCAACGGGTGGAGGTGCTTTTCCGTCGCGGCGGCTGGGTGGGACCCCAGCTGCCTGGTGGTCAACGGCTGCAACTGCTGCGAGAAGTGAAGCAAAGCTTCCCGGCCTGGTTGGACATCACCGTTCTGGATCAACAACTGCGCATCTGCCGGGGCAATGCCGGCACAACATTTGCGCTGCTGCGACGTGAGGATTTGCAACTGTCAGCGTTCTTCGAGTAACGCAACGGAGCATCAGACAAGAGGAGCAGCAATGTTGCTTGAATGACAAGCACTATGCGCCACAAGTTGGTTGCGTCGCAAGTAATTTACATCACAAATTATTGACATCACATGAACACGACAAGATTTCGAACCAGACCACTAACTTCCACACATCCTGCCAACAGGTGAAACGCTTGTACAAGCAACATGCCGCACCACTGCTAAACAATAAAGGTGTTATCGATCACTGTGAGGCCATAGAGGCATCCAGCATCATCGAGCATCACATCTTTAAGGATGGCGATTGGCTTTCCAAGCAGGCGAATTGACGCATCATTCCCCTTCATCTTCACGGACACCTTGCCGCCATCATGATTGATCTGAATAACATCCTTGCCCTGATTGAAAAAATGAATTGTGTCGACGCCTTCTCCTTCAGTAATGCTGAATCGATTTCGGCCACCAAAGCTGTAAAGAACATCACGACCGGGCCCACCATCAACGAGATCGTCACCTTCGAAGCTTGAAATCGTATCGACGCGATCAGAACCCACAATCGTGTCATTTCCCTTGCCACCAAAAATCTCACCATTCCCATCCTTGCCAGCGACTTCTTCTGGTACAGGTTTCCACTGGAGCTGCTGTTCCTCGCAAGCCTGCTTCTCTGGTGCAGGGAGACGCGTTGCAATCGGTGCACCGTTATTGACCTCCGCCCCCCATAACTCAACAAGCGCATTGAGATCGTTTCTCGTGAAGTCCTTGTAAGTAAAGTCTTGATGAAATGCTTCGTTGTACGACATAATCGTTATTGCAGTATCAAAAAGCGGACTATCAGGCTGGTCTTTTGGATGACTTAGCCCTAAGGCATGCCCCAATTCATGGGTAATCGTTGCCATTTGATCTGACTTGTTCTTAGTTTTCTTTGAAACAACATTGGCAACACCGTTTGAGCCCGGGCCACCCTTGGGATTCCAGATATTTTCACCAGTCGTTGATTTATCCCAGGGCTTACTGACCTTTTTTGCAGCGAGAAAAACCAATTCAGCATCGTCAATACTGGTGACAGGCCTGAAATCAACATCAAGGATTGGATCAAGATGACCAATCAACTTGTTAATCCAATCTGAAACCTCTGAACTATGACTTGCACCCTTGATCTTGTACGTAAACACATTGCCGTATTCAGAATCGAGAACACCATTGAAGGGTGATTGCTGGATGAAGTAATGAATCGTGCCGGACCGTCCAACCAGCCGTTCAAGATCCCGCTCCTTCGGCGGCAAAATTAACCATTTCGTCTTGAAGTTCATTTATATTTCCCGTATTGATGGGAATTATCACATCAGCGAAGGCTTGAAAGGTCCTGCTCTCAATGATGTCTTACGGCACAATTCATACCTGACAGACATGAATCATCTCTGCAAGACAAATCCAAGAGTTCAGCAACACCAATCAAGTCCTCCAGCAGCCAGGATGCGCGAATCCACCAGCACCAAGACGCAGCACTTTGAACACCCCAAGCGCCCTGCTGGACAGACTCGAAGCCATCCCAGGCATGGAAACGGGCCAGCGACGCCTGGTTCTTCTGTTCACCCAGCTCGGCGACTTTGATTCAACGGAGTACGCCCAGGCCCTCGTGCCGGCACTGCCTGCCATTCGTCGCGCCGGCATCGCCATTCAGGCTTTTGCCATCGGTGACCAGCAGGGAGCCGATCGTTTCTGCGAATTCACAGGCTTTCCCCGCGACCAGCTGCAGACGGAGTGCAATGCGGACCTGCATCGTGCCTGCGGGCTCTACGCAGGACTCAACAGCGGCGCAGGGGCATGGCCAGACCTGCTGCTGATGTGTGCGGGAATCGGCTCGCCTGGGACCCTGGCTGAAGTGTTCCGGGGGTACCGGGGTGATCGAAGCGCACCCCAAAGATTCGACAGTTCGCTGTTTCGCCTGGCTGGAGGTGATGGCTTTCAGCGCCCGTTCGAGCTCGCCACCGTGCGACTCAACAACATGGTGGAGGTGCTTGGACGCTGGAAGCAGTACGTACCCGATGATCGCTTCATCGCTCAAAGGGGTGGCACCTTTCTGATTGAGAGCGACAACTCACTTCTCTATGTTCATCGCGACAAGGGCATTCTCGGGTTCTCAGAAACGATGAACCGACCACTTAGCTTCCTGGATGCTTACCTCTGAATGAACGCAAGACACCACATCGCGAATCTGTTGTTAATCGGAGCGGGGATAGGTTTCTCCAGTTCGTCCCTCGCAATGACGGAATGCGAATTCATCAAACGGACCATGAACAAATTGGGCCGCGAGATGAGCATCAACCGAGCCTTGATTGCGTCCGGTCCAGATCAGGAAACCGAGCAGAAAGCCAGCGAACTTTTATCACAACAGAACAAGGATTACAGGCTGGCCAAGCGTCAATATCAAAAGGCGAGCTGCGAAAACGTCTGGGATCAGCGTTGATCAGAAGAGTCGTTCGGCTCCCAACCAGCCGATCAGGTGTCGCTCTGATCGACTGATGCCCGGCGCCTTTCCACCTGCACAAAGATCAACCAGGCCAGGCTGGCCAGGCCACCACCAAACCAGTCACTGCGCAACAGCTCAACGATCGCAATGGTGCTGGCTCCGATCCGCAGTCCCCTGAGCAGCAGATCGGTCAGCGGTGGTGTGCGTCGCGGTTCAGACTCCATCGACAGAACAACCGAATGGTTCGAGCTGAACAGTCTCTCAGGCTCTCAAAGCCGAGGAGTCTCAACGTGGCAACGAAAAATTCTTCGAAAGAAAGAAAATTGATCGTTTTGATACCTCCTGGCCGATTCTTACTAGCCAGAATGGATAAAAAGTTGCGTAATGGCTCCGGGGAAAGCACAACATTGCATGCTTCTCGGAGTTGCCCTCCTGTCCCTGACGGCAGGTTTCGGCTTGCACCATTACGCCGAAGGCAGCTGGCGTAATCAAACCTTTGAGAGCCAGGAAGAAGCGAGCCAAGCCGCAAAAAACTGGATCAAGGATGGCGGGATCTACACGGTTAGGTTGCGTCGATCACAACTCCTGGACGTGCCAAGGGACCCATCTGAGGTGAACGATGAAATCAACGCCATGCTCGAAATCGAAGCTGGTGAACGGGAGAAATGCTTGAAGATGCTGGAAACGATCGAAAGCGCAGATGAGCACAAGGCCTGCCTGGACAAATTCTTCACAACAAAGTCCACAGATTCCATCCCCACCACCGATGTTGAGAAGGTAAATGTGATCTTCAAGGAAGAACGTTTCCGGCGGGATTGCCGACCGCTGTTCACGAGCACGGCTGGCTACGTCTGCGGCGAACACGACATCGAAGAAGGTGCCGTCATCAACGAACGCGAAGAGCGCAACCTGCGCGCCAACCTCAGCCTCACCTACTTCTACGTTGAAAAGCAGGACGCCTGACTGCTCAACCAACGAAGATGACTGAAAACATCGGGCCATGTTCAACGCCGAGACCATCCTCGCGCTGGAGCAGACCGCCCGCAGCCAGGGCAGTGAGATTCAACCGACCTCACTTGAAGGTGTCTGGCGCCTGAAGCAAACATGGACACGCGAAGGGAATCGCCCTTCACCCGGCACCGATCCCCTGTTGCGCAGCCTTGGAGCCCAGTTCAGCCTCTCCAGCAGCAGCGATGGCTGGACGATCGTCAACCAGGTGACGCTGGGGGCACTGCGCTTGCGATTTGAAGGTCCAGCAAGGCTCAGCGGTCCCAGACCTCTGCTGCTATTCCATTTCCACACGGTGCAGCTGATGCTCGGCAGCATCACCCTGTTGAAACGCTCGATTCCAGAGCCGCCGAGCCAACGCCAGCCCTTTTTCGCCTTGATCGCCACATCAGCAGACGGTCAGTGGCTCACGGCACGCGGTCGTGGCGGCGGACTGGCGCTATGGATGAAATCAGCATTGCCTTCGCGATGACCTACGCCGTGGCCCTGGCCATGCTGCAGCGCGACGGCCAGTGGTTGCTGCAGCTGCGCGACGACATCGATACGATCATCTACCCAGGCCACTGGGGATTGTTCGGCGGACACCTCGATCCCGGCGAAACAGCAACTGAGGCGGTGATGCGGGAACTGCACGAAGAGATCGACTGGACACCCAGGAGGCCACTGGAGCTTTGGTTCAGTCACAACAACGGCACCCGAATCGCCCATGTGTTCCGTGGATCCCTGGATGTTCCTCTGGAGCAGTTGCAGCTGCTGGAAGGGCAGGATCTCAAGCTCGTCAGCCTTGAGCAGCTGCAGCGCGGGACGGTGTGGAGTGATCACTGCCGAGAGCAACGACCCATTGCACCCGGGCTGCAGATTGTGATCGAGCGTTTGATCTCAGAGCTCGATGGCTGAGATCTGGTTCGATGCCGAACAGGTGGAGGCAACGCTGAGCGGTCGTCCCGTGATCAGCAAGTTCAGCCTGCAGCTGCGGCTTGGGGAATCGACAACCGTTCTGGGGCCCAACGGGGCCGGCAAAAGCACCCTGGTGAAGCTGATCGAGCGCAGCCTCTATCCGATCGTGACGCCGCAATCCCATCTCAGGTTGTTCGGCAGCAGCACGGTGAATCTCTGGCAACTGCGCCGCCGGCTCGGCGTGGTGAACAGTGAGCTGGAAACGCGATTCCCGCCCGGGATCAGCTCCCTGGAGGTGGTGCTCAGCGGCCTGTTCGGATCGATGCGGCTTGGACGTGATCAATCACCTGAGGCCTGGCAGATCGCCGCAACCAGGGCGTTGCTGGAACGGCTGGATCTCATCGCGATCGCTGATCAACCCTTCGGACAGCTCTCCGATGGCCAGCGCCGCCGCTTGATGATTGCTCGCGCCCTCGTCCATGCTCCCGAGGTGTTGGTGCTCGACGAGCCGAGTCGAGCGCTCGATCTGAAAGCTTGCCATCAATTGCTCAGAACACTCGGGGAGCTATGCCGCAGCGGCACAACAGTGGTGCAGGTAACCCATCGCATCGACACCATCATTCCGGAGATGCAACGCGTGCTGTGCTTAAACGGCGGAACCGTCGTCGGAGACGGCACGCCGGCTGAGATATTGACGACCAAACGATTGAGCGCCCTGTTCGGTAGCGATCTCTGCGTGGTGGAAGCCAATGGCTACCGGCAGGTTCTGCCGGCCTGATCCACGCGACGCAATGCCTCTCAGGCCAGCCAACGTGTGATCACGGTGCCGTCATAGACGTGTCCTGACGCTTCGACGACGGGCTTGGTCTGCGGATTGATGAACACGTTGCAGAGAACGTTTTCGGGGCCCTGGAACATCACCGTGGCGCGCTTGGGATCGCTCTGGCAGACACCGATGTAGAAGGTCGTCACGCCCATCTCGGCAAACATCGCCTGCTGCTCCGGTGCGTTCATGTAATCGCGATACTCCTCAAAGCTGTTGCTCAGCCTGAAATCCAGAACAGTGGTTTCGGTCACGTTTTGTTCGGTGAGGGTGTTTTCAGTCATCAATCAGGGGCAGTGAATCCATTGAAACTCAACTCACAGGGTCTTGAAGGCATTCACCGCCTGCCAATGGGGCGACGGCCGCCGCCAGGATTGCGCAACTCGCAGCATCGGGGTTCACCATCAACTGCGGCGACGTTCCGAAGAGCGCACAAACCAGCAGGGTCCAATGCTGGCGTACAGACCCACTGCAGGACTCAGCCCCGCCAATTCGGCATAGGCAATCGAGACCGGGAGTGCGACCGCTGCCACCGACAAACCGGCAAATAGGTCGTGACTGAAATCGCTTCGAAAGCGATAGCGACGCAGAGCCGCCAATCCCGGCATCAGGTCAGTGAAGCTGGCCAATCAAGGAACATCCTCCTCCCGTCAGGATGGTCATGGCGTGTCGCTCGCGCAGCCTTGGGTTGTGCTTCAAGTGCTGAGATTGCTGTGACGTCGTAACACCCCATGACGCGGGGCAAGCAGGAAAGCCAGCAGGAACTGGGCGGTTTGCACAAGAACAATGCAACCGGCGGGATCGCTGTCTGTCCAATAACAAATGAACAAGCCAAGAACACTCGACAACATCCCACTGAACACAGCCAGAAGCGTCATCCGATCAAAACGATCGGTGAGCAGATAGGCCGTGGCCCCAGGGGTCACCAGCATGGCCACCACCAGAATGATTCCCACGGTTTGCAGGCAGGCCACAGCCGCCAGGGACAGCAGACCAAGCAAGGTGTAGTGCAACTGACCGGTGTTGATCCCAATCGATCGCGCGTGGGTGGGATCAAAACAGAACAGCATCAGATCCCGACGCCGCAGCAACAGCACAACCAACACGAACAGGCAAATCCCCAGGGTTTGCCACAGGTCATTCAGAGGGATTCCGAGCACATGGCCGAAAAGAATGTGATCGAGATCGATGTGGCTGACGGTTTTTGATCGCAGCACCAGTCCAAGGGCAAAGAAGCCTGTGAACACAAGACCGATCACCGTGTCTTCCCTGACCCGTGATTTCTGCTCAACGAATCCAATCGCGGCCACCGAGCCGATTCCGAACACCAGAGCACCCAGCGAGAGAGGAAAACCAAGGGCATAGGCCAGCACCACTCCAGGCAGAACGGCATGGGAGACGGCGTCCCCCATCAGAGCCCAGCCCTTGAGGGTCATGTAGCAGGACAACAACCCGCAGACACCGCCAACGACAGCACTGACGAGGAAAGCTCTTAGCATCCAGGGTTGACTGAGGGGTTCCAACAGCCAGGACATCAGCAGAACGGTGAAGCCGGAGTCAATGCTGACAGCTGAGCGGCTTGATCAACGAGGCCTGCGGAAGGCCATGGCCCCCTGAGGCAGCTGAATCCGGACATCCCGTTCCGCATCGACCTCCCAGAAGCCCTCGTAACGCTGACCGCGGAGAAAAACCTCGGCCGAAGAGTCGTCCCAGAGAACAATCGCGCGTTTCACGCCATTGGGTTCAATCACGTCGTACACCGTGTTCCCGTTGGCATTCACTCTCGACACAACGGTGCACTGAAAGCCCGTGAACTCCTCGCCACTGCGCCGCATCTGGAACCAGCAGGTGGAGAGATCCGGAGGCATAGCGTTCACACCCAGAGTTAGCCCCGGCTCCCGTTGATCCGCGGCATTCGCCAAAGCGATGTCAGCGGTTTCAATCTCAGCGGTTTCGGGGGTTTCAAAAGAGGGATCCTCAAATTCGTCCTGACCTTCCGGGCGTGGTCGAACCGCCAGATCATCTGAAGCGACGGACTCATCCTCAAGAGCCAGTG
Organism: Synechococcus sp. CC9616; assembly: GCF_000515235.1. Classification (NCBI taxonomy): domain Bacteria; kingdom Bacillati; phylum Cyanobacteriota; class Cyanophyceae; order Synechococcales; family Synechococcaceae; genus Synechococcus; species Synechococcus sp. CC9616. The sequence goes on from NZ_KI911558.1 coordinate 999,430, forward strand.
CTTGCAGCTGTTGATAGTCAGGCAGGATCAAACCTGCGATTTTCCAATCGCCCAGCCCCTGGCGCGCCATCTCAAATCCGATCTTGACGCCGGGCTCAAGACGTCCTGAAACCAGAAATTGATTCATACCCACATAGGCCATCTCAACATTTGCCATCTGATCAATCTGCTTCTCAACTTGCTGCTTACCCTTGGCAATTTCCGCCTGGATATCCGGAACTGAAAAGGGATTGGCTGATGTCTTCTGGGCCCTTGGCAGATCGCCTTCCGAAGCCTCGATCAGACCCTTCACAACCTCTGATGTGAGGTAGGAATCGATCAGGGTGTTGGCAATCGGTATCACCAGTGCTGTTCCCAAAGCCGCCAGCCCCTCTTCAGCATCGTCCAATGATTCTTCAGTGGCTGCCTGGGTCAGGCTGGTAACGACGTATGCCTTCAGATCTTCACGCAACTGCGGATAATCAACATACTGATTGAATCGTGACCCATCCTTTTGCTGGATCGCTTCACGAATCGAATTAACGGCTAAATATGGACTGGCATACCAATAAGAACCTGTTGCCAAAACACCGCCCGAGATCAGTCCCGAGGCAACAATCGCAACTGTCTTCAAATTCATTACGCGGCCAAATCTGGCGTGACCGCTGACATTACTCTGAACAAGCACTTCGTGGTTAAGCCAACGGACTGGATGCATCCTTAAGGGCTCAATCGTCGATTGGAACAGGATCAGCGACCATGCCGCGCGCCTCGATCCAGACCGCCCGTCCCGCCTTGCGGCGGCTGCCCACCCGGCAAAGCCGCGTCGTGCAGGCGGTACTGCAGCAGCTCCTACCAATGGTCTTTGTCGGACAGCGGTTACAGCTGCGCAACAGCAAAGCGGCCGAACGACTGGCCGAGGAGTTTCTTGCACAGCAGAACGGTGAACGCAATCTGCTGATTGCCTTTCGCCATCCCAGCCCCCGCGATCCACTGGTGCTCGCGGATCTGTTCTGGAGTTGCGTTCCCAGGATGGCCCGAAGGCTGGGGAATCCCTTGCCACGTGCGGTGTCGCTTCGGTTTCTCTACGACCGTGGAATCCCCCTGTGGGCGGGACCGGTGATCGGCTGGTTACTTCAGCGCAGCGGCGGCATCGCCATCCACCGAGGTCGATTGGACCGACCAGCCCTGAACCAAGCCCGGCAAGCCCTGACGCTGGGACGCCAGGCCCTTGTGGTGGCACCGGAAGGAGCCACCAACAACCTGTCAGGGGAGATGGCACCCCTCGAGCCTGGTGTGGCCCAGCTCGCCTTCTGGGCAGCTGAGGACATGGCCAAGAACAAGGACCAGCGAACTCTGCATGTCATCCCCATAGGGATTCGTTACAGCTGGCGTCGACCGAACTGGACGGTTCTCGATGCACGCCTCGAAGCGCTCGAGCAACACCTCGGGGTTCAGGCCATCGTTCTGGAGGACCGCCGCGAACGGCTTCTCCGCATCGGTGCAGCGTTGGTGACGGCGCTTGAACAGCTTGAACGCCTCAAAGCCAATCCAGAACAGCCCTTAGCAGTTCGAATTGAGAACTATCGACGGCATGGATTGGAAAAGGCGGAGAGCCATTTCGGGCTCCGCGCCAGCGGGACCCTGCAGGAACGCTGCCGCCGAATTGAACAGGCGGCCTGGGATCGGATCTACAGGGAGAATCTCGAGCAATTGCCTCCGCTTGAACGCAGCTTGGTGGATTGGGAAGCGCGTGAAGCCGATCTTCAGCTCACTCGCATGCGACTGGTGGAGCATTTCACCAGCGTGAGCGGTCAATACATCACTGATCAACCGGAGTTCGACCGCTTTGCCGAGATGGTGCAGCTCGTGGAGGAGGCAATCGGCTGGATCGAAGACCGGCCCTGGAGCGGATCACCCTGCTTCGGACCACAGCGGGTGGAACTCAGCGTCGGTGAAGCGATTCCCGTCGATCAACGCCGCGATGACTACCGACGTGATCGTCGCCGGGCTGTTCAGATGCTGACGTCGGAACTGGATGCTGAACTGGAGCGTCTGATGCGTTCCGCCGGGAACGACTTCAGACATCGGGGAACTGACCCGATCCAGTGATCTTCGAGATGCAAACAATTCAGGAGCAGCAGGTTCTGAACGGCTCAGAGCAATGAGTTGCTGAAAATTGAACCGAAGAAAACTGAAGTGCGCATCGGACCAATTCATTAGATCAATATCGACCGACGCTCGTCTTAATCCTGCATAAAGGAGCTAAAAATTTTGCATCAAGAGACTCATCTCAATCTCGAAAGCGCGGCGTTGTATACAGAAAATTCCAGACAACCAGCGCAATCTTGGCTTCATTGGGTGACTCAACAAGGTCCGCATCAAGAGCAAACCATGAAAAACGACACCATCACAACAGACCAGTTGATTTGGGGAGCCTTGTTTATGGGATGGATCTTTGGAGTCGCAACGATGCTGCTACTCGGTTACAACCCAGACAACTGCTTTGTAGGGACTCAATAAGCCAACCGTCAGTTCCTTCCACGAGTGCCTCAGGACGCTTGCTTAGCCCCCTGGATTCAGCAGATCTCAGCAAAAGACATCACCGAGCTGGATCTCGTCATCGTCATGAACCAACTCATTCAAAGCCTCCCCTTATGGACATGACCAACCTCATACGATTGATACTTGAGCTTCCCAAGGAGAACCGGGAGTCTGTGCTTAGGGCTCTTCAGACTGCTCGTACGACGACACGCAACGAGGCAGAACAGCAGCAGCTGCTCGATTCACCGATGGAGGTGCAGTCAAGCATTCCTATAACGATAAAGATTGTGACAGGCGATTGGACATAAGACTATCATCGTTGTTGCCGATACCCTTGAGTTATGAGTACTTCACGGCCTGCTCTATAGAAGCTATTCTTCGCCACAAGTTATCAACCAAAATCCAGCATGACAGACAAGAAAAAACTGACCCCAGAGAGACTGATGCAAGCCAAAGCGTTTCTGGAAAACGGTGTGATATCGAAAGATCAATTCATAGAAATGACGCATGGACAATCCGACTACGAGACAAACGATGATTCACAACAATTGCTTAAAATCCTTGACAAGATCAACACGGTCGAGCTGCACTTGCTGAAACTTGAATCTTTGATACTAAAGCTCGACGAGAAAGTAAACAGTCAACAGCAGTTGCCTTAATAGTTTGGCCATAGATCTACAGCCACAGTTCCATACCTATTTTGCGAGATGCCAACCAGACTCAGAAATAAGTCAAAACTAGGAATTCATAGTTTTTATCAAATCAATTGCCTCCATGGCAATCACTTTCTTGTTCCTATCGAACAACTCTTGAACACAATTAGCGGCTATAGCTGAACTTGCGAAAGGAAGGAATAAGTCAAGATCAGGACAGTATGCAAAACATGCGTCGACCACCCTATATCCATTTTTTTTAGAAATATGTTCCGCCAGAATGTGAACAAGGTGAATTTTGGGCATAGGAAAGCCAATGCTCACTGCGACGGTAACTTTTCCGCCCGACCAAGTGCCATCTAACAGACCTACAGCAAACCAGTTTGCGCCTGGAATATCAGAATCAAGTTTGTTGATATTCATCATCCAGTCGACCTGTCATTTTAGAGTTGTTTCTCTATTTTACAGACAAGTATAGTGTGATGAAAGACATCTACATATTAAAGCACGAACCAATGCCTTCAGCAGCCTGCATTGGCCAGCATGAGATGGGAAGAACACTCATTTCTTAAATTATCAGCAAAATTTGACTCTACAAAGAAAGATCTTGCCACGACTATTTAGATGTCATTGGTTTTACACCCTGTCATCCAAAAAATCGCGATATAAAGATCAATGTCCACTCCGGCTCTGCAATGCCAGAAGGTTGAATCCATTGACTTCGTCGGGTGAGCGCATCTCTTTGCGCGTTGCTGCATCTCCGCCAAAGCCAGCACTCAACTTCTATGGCAAGATTCCTTTCTAAGGAAAAGATAAGACATCGCCAATCAACCAACATGCGAAATAGTATTTTGATCAGGTGAAATGATTGAAGAACAATCTTCAAGTGCTAAGTTTCAAGAGTTGCTAGTTATTCGATGCTTGAAGCGCCAGGGAGAGATTCTGAGCAATCCCGAGAGAATTTTGAAAAGGCAGTCGTGATGATGGCGGCATCAATCATCGAGTGGGTTGATCAGCACAATCTTGAACGTCAAGAGTCAGCCAAGGTTGACGATTCCAACAACAAGGCAAAGTTACTTTCGCTTGCAATAGACCACTTGTGCCTGTATGGAATCATGGGTGCAAGAACCACAGGATTCGTAGCATTAACAGTTGCAAATTTATGGTCCCAGAGTCAATACAGAGTTGGAACGTACAAAGAGGAAAACCTGAAGGAGCAGATGTTATTGGTGATGCAGTCACCCCCTGTGGAGACTGCGATTCTGGAGACTTTCAAACCACTAGATGAAGAGGGCAAAAAAGATGCTAAGAATTTCGCAAGAGGTTCAGAAGCAATTATTACTATATTTGTGAAATGCGCATTGGAAAAGTACTCCTCCCGCTTCAGCGATGAAGGCAACAGCTTTGTTGAGAACCATCGATCAGAGCTGGAAAAACTTAAAGAATTCTTTCGAGCAATTGACGAGGGCGGGTTAAGCTACTTGGCCAAAGTACTTGAGCTTACGTTAATAACATCGATGAGCAGCGCTTTATTCAATTGCGAGCTTTCTGCAGAGAACTCCTTTTATTACGAATCAACCATTGAATTGCTAGATGAAATATTTGAGATCGAAGATTCCGGCGAATAGGATCTTATTTTTCTGATACTTCTCGCGATTATGTGAACAACAAAGCCGGCTCACTCGTTTGAAAAGTTTTGTGAGGCTTTTCTGCAATACAATTGAATACTGGCTGCTCATCTGTTGTAGTGGAACTTATATGAGAATCTGCCATGGGAAGACACATCGAAACCAAGCAATTGCTCGCGAGACGCCAAACAGAAGCTGCTGTCCTGTCAAGACTCGTGAAGCTCATCTACTTCAGACAAAGCATTGCGGCTGAGTATTTGATGACCATCGGCCTTGGGATCACTGATGTGCAGGCTTATTGTTTATCATTTTACGAAACCAAAGCAGAATCCGGACGACAGTAAAAAGCCAAGGGCATCAGGAAGCAGATCCATTTTTTACCCGAGTCAAGCTTACATTGATAAAAAATAGACCATTGAAAACATATTAAAAGCAAATACCCGAATAGCAAGTCAACGTCTCAATGACCAATTTCTGAACATCTCGCGGGGAAGCCAATCTGTATTTGCAAGAAGCTTTTTCAGAAATGATAAATCGAACATGCTATCAACTTTTTCTGATCGCTTTGCGATCGAGTCATCCACTAGAAGGTGTCAACAAGAACTAACAGAACCCTGTCTGGCACTTGTATTCTGCAGGCGATATCTGATCATCACCACCCAAATCAATTCCAATTCGTTCATTATCTAACGTTGATACTCCCTATGCAATAAACCACATACACAATTTTAAATTCAACAACTCTTTGAGACGTGATGAACTTTGGCGGATTGGAAGGACGTCCGTTTCAAGGGAGCCTGTGCGCATCAATGGTCGGACTGACCTGACTCACGACTTGCCCATTGTTAGCAACAAGTCGGCAACTGACACCGCGACCCATGGATTTGCTGCGAGCAATGGCGTAAGCAGGGAACTCGTTTTCGATCTCAGCTTCCGTGCACCAGATTGAATCTGATGGCCCTTGGCATTGCACTTTAAACAACATGGATCTTGGTACAGAACTACTTCTGGTTTGGCACAACGTCTTTTCCAGCTGACGTACCAACAGTGACACTTTTCGGATATGGCTTGAAGCTGTTGTTTGGCGCTGGTTGGCGTCATAACCGGTCATTCCTGTGACATGGCTCCTGAGCCCTTTCATCGTTCTGACCCGTTCGGGGTTCCTCCACGATGAACATCCAAACAACGAGTCAACCGCTGGATTGATTCCTCTGTGCGACCGTCAGACATGAGCTGGCGGACCCGCTGCTTGCAGGTTGCGAGCTCCTCATCGCGCTTGCTGCGGCTCGTTTGCTCTGAATCGATGATCTGAACGAACGACATAACCCCGAGAAATGTTCCAGCGGCAAATATCAGCACCCCTGCTCGAGGCAACGTCGTGATGCCAAATCCTTTGATACGAGGCATCAGCCATCTCTAGGCGCGTGGACCAATCTGCCTTTCGAGCCTTGTTGGAGCTGGAATTGCCCAGTCAATGCAGAGATCCACGCGATTCGAAATGTTGATCCCAACCGTCGTATCACCACACCCGAACGTTCAAAGGACTTGTTGGTGATCAAGGACTGCCATTGCGAAGGTGCAACACCCTGCCAGCACGACATCAAAGACAAACCAGTTGCCATCAGATCCGTGACTAACGTTGGTCCTAACAGCGTCTCGGAAAGAGCTTCCTGACTGATTTTTTACCAGAGACGTCCAAACCACCATGAATAAACACACGTCTTAAATGCTGATCACTTATGTGTTGTGCCTCATCGCCGGGGGCGTGCTGATTGCCCTGGCGCTCGATGGCGAGGGCGACCTCAGTGGAGACGGAAGCGGCGGCAACCTCACGATCCTATTCAACACGCCGTTCTGGTCATTCGGGCTGTTCGGCTTCGGCTTCAGCGGCCTGCTGCTCACATTTCTTGCCCCTGCCAGCAGCTGGCTGCCGTCAAGCCTGATCGCCTTGGCGATGGGGCTGGTGATGGGCTGGGTTGCCGCCTATCTGCTCCGGCTGATGGCTCGCAGAGAAGCGGACAGTCTCGTGCGCAGTGAAGATCTCATCGGCCTGGAAGGGCTCGTGACGCTCGATCTCTCATCTCAGGAGCGCGGTTTTGTTGAACTGCAGGCACGGGGAAGTTTGATCCGACGACCAGCACACAGCGTCAGCGGCCCGATTGCCAAGGGAACCGCTGTGGTGGTGGTGGCCAGCGACGGACACACCCTCAGCGTCGAGCCGATGTGATGGCAGACAAGCTCGATCTTGCTAGGGGAAGAGGACAACGTTCACCCTCCATTTATGTCGGGCCCAACGCTGCGGACGCAGCCCTCCACTCCGGCCTTCCTCCCCAGTAACCGCAATCAATCCGAGGCGATTGCCGCCGGAGCCATGGCGGTTTTCGTCAGCATCGCGGTGCTCACCTTCATCTGTCGCTGGATGATTCGCATCTGCCGGCCCCACGAGATGCTGGTGGTGACCGGTTCGAAATCAAACCAGGGCGATCAAGGCATGAAGGGCTACCGCGTCGTTGCCAATGGTGGTTGGACCTTCGTCAAACCGGTGCTGGAAACGGCGCGTCGCATGGACGCGACCCTGCTCCCGGTCCTGGTGGAGGTGAGCAATGCTTACTCCAATGGCGGGACGCCTCTCAACATCCAGGCGATCGCCAACGTGAAAGTGAGCACTGACCCGGCAGTGCGCAACAACGCCATCGAACGGTTTCTGGGTCGCGACCCTGCCGAGATCGTGCAGGTGGCCAAGGAAAACCTGGAGGGCAACCTCCGCAGTGTTCTGGCCCAGCTCACTCCCGAGCAGGTGAACGAAGACCGTCTTCGTTTCGCTGAGCAGATCGCTGATGAAGTGGGTCAGGATCTTCGACGTCTCGGCCTGCAACTCGACACCCTCAAGATTCAGAGCGTCTCCGATGACGTGGATTACCTGAACTCAATCAGTCGCCGCCGCGTTGCCCAGATTGTGCGGGACGCCGAAATCGCCGAATCCGAGGCGATCGGGCAAGCCGAACGGATCGAAGCGGAAATGGAAGAGGTGTCGCAGGTGGTCCGCACAGAAGCCGAAACAGTGGTGCTGGAGAAAGAGAACGAGGTGCGCACCAGCGTTGCCGTGATGGAGAAAGAAGCCCGCTCGGAAGAAGAGCGCACCGAAGCCGCAGAACTGGAAGCCCGCGCCAAGGCAGAACAAAAACTGCAACTGGTGAGGGCCGAGCTGGAACGCCTCCGCCTCCGCGCTGAAGAAGTTCTTCCAGCGCAGGCCAGTCAGAAAGCCAAGGAGCTTCGGGCGCGAGGCATGGCCGCTGCCACCGCAGAAGACGTCAAGGCCAGTGCCCAGGTCAACGACCTGCTGACTCAGGTGTGGGAAAGCGCCGGCAGCACGGCGGAGCTCGTGTTTCTGCTGCAGCAGATCGAGATGGTGCTGGCCCAGGCAACCCGCTTACCAAGCCAGCTGCACCTGAAGAAGGTCACAGCGCTAGATGGCAACGATGCCTCCTCACTGGCTCACCTGATCGCCCTCAACCACGTGGTAGTGCGCCAGTTCTTTGAACAGGTGAACGAGATCCTCGGGATCGATCTGCTCGGAACCCTCACCAACAAAAGCTAAGGAGATCTCTCAATGTTCGTCGCAATCGGACTAACTGGAGCCGCAGGGGTCTGGGCCTTCGTGGTGCTCCTGCGTCAGCTGTATTACATCTGTCAGCCCAGTGAAGTACTGATCTTCGCTGGCTTGAAGCGCACAACCGGATCCGGCCAACGCGTGGGGTATCGCACCGTCCGCGGCGGCAGTGCCCTGCGGATCCCGCTTCTGGAAGAGGTCATGCGCCTCGACCTCAGCAACATGATCATCGATCTGCGCGTCGATAATGCCTACTCCAAGGGAGGGGTTCCGCTCAACGTCTCAGGGGTGGCCAACATCAAGATCTCCGGAGAGGAACCTGGCATTCACAACGCCATCGAACGGCTGATCGGGAAGTCCCAGGACGACATCCGACACATCGCCAAGGAAACCCTTGAAGGCAACCTCAGGGGTGTGATGGCCAGCCTCACGCCTGAACAGCTCAACGAAGACAAGCTCACCTTCGCGCGCACCCTGCTGGACGAGGCGGAGGACGACCTGCAGAAACTCGGTTTGGTGCTCGACACCCTGCAGATTCAGAACATCTCCGATGACGTCCGCTATCTGGACTCCATCGGCCGCAAACAGCTGGTGGAACTGAAACGGGACTCGCGCATCGCCGAAGCCGAGGCTTCCTCCCAGTCCGCTGTGAAGCAGGCCGAAAACGAACGAATCACCGCCCTGCGACGCCTCGATAAAGAACTCGCCATCGCCACGGCCAACGCCGAAAAACGCACAAAGGATGCTCTGACCCGCCGGGAAGCACTGGTGGCAGAGGTGCAGGCCGAGGTGGGAGCGGAGCTGGCTCGCGCGGAAGCTGAACTGCCGGTTCAGCAGGAGCGGATCAAACAAGTCACGCAGCAGCTGGAGGCGGACGTGATAGCCCCGGCGGAATCCGAATGCGAAACGATGATGGCGGACGCCAAAGGTGAAGCGGCCACCATCATTGAGCAGGGGCGGTCCCAAGCGGAAGGTCTCCAGGAGCTCGTGGAGTCGCTCAAGCGCTCGGGGGATGACGCCAAACGCTTGTTCCTGCTTCAAAAACTGAAGCCGTTGCTCACCATGCTCAGTGAAACGGTGCAACCGATCGAAGTGGAGGAAGTCACCCTGATCGGGGAACGGGAGGGACAGGTGAACCTCTCACTGGCCACACTGTTGCGCCAGTTGCAGGACAGCACCGGGATCCGCCTGCTGAACAACGACTCAGACGCACCCACGAACTAGCGAACCAACCCCTTCTCTGCCGTCAACACCATGTCGCGCGCGACCAAATTGATCAGCCGTCTTGATCGAGCCCTGAGCCGTCATCAAAGCTTCGGAGACAACCCTGATGCCTTTGTCGACGAACTCTTTACAGACGTGGAAGAGCTCATCCAAGGACTGGAGCAGAAATCAAAGCCTGAGCACTGGGCTGAGATCTACGTGGAACGCGATCGGGCACGTATCAAACAGAGCGTGCTCAACCGCGTGATGGCACGCAGCTCAGAGTGATTCCTCAGGCGTACTGCTGCCGGTGAGCAGATCAGGGGGCAGGCCTCCGAAGGTCATCGCCAGATTTTCAGGCGTGAACACTTCGGAGGTCTCGCCATAGGCGAGCACGGTTTTGTTGATCAGAACCACGAGATCGCAGAACTCCCTCACATGGCTGAGGTCATGGGTGGAGATCAAAATCGTGCGGCCTTCATCCCGAAACTGCAGAAACAACTGGGCCATGAGCTTCTCAGTGCGGACATCCACGCCGTTGAAGGGCTCATCCAGCAACAGAACATCGGCCCGCTGAGCGATCGCCCGGGCCAGGAATGCACGTTTGCGCTGTCCACCCGACAGGGTGGCGATCGGACGATCACGCAGATCGGACAACTCCACACGGGCCAGGGCATCACGCACGGCCACCCGATCGGAACTCCGGGGCAGACGCAACAGATTCATGGAGCCATAACGCCCCATCATCACCACATCCCACACCGAAACCGGGAACTGACTGTTGATGCTTTCGCTCTGCGGGACGTAGGCCACTGCCTGCTGACGCTGGGCTTCCTGCACCTGGCAGCCGTTGATCCGAATACGACCACGGGAGGGCCTGACGAAGCCGGTGAGAGCTTTGAACAGGGTGGATTTACCGGCACCGTTCATGCCCACAAGGCCACAAATGCAACCTGGTGGAAGATTCAGCGTGGCGTCATAAAGCGCCACGGTGCCCGTGTAATCAACGCATAGTCCTTCCGCCTCGATCCGATTGGTCAGCGTCTGCGCAGAGCTTGTGGGAGCGCCGGTACGCAAAAGGCCCTTGTGATGGTTTGACTTGATCCTTTCATAACCGCCACGGCCGCCCAAATGCGATCAGCCAACAGGGATGACCAGCATCACAGCCGGGTGTGAGCTGGATCAACAAGCTGCCGATCCATCTCGAAGAAGGTTTGGTCACGGGCCAAAGCGGCCTTCAGAGATCACCTGATTCGTTCTTCCCATGGCATTCCATCCGATGAGGCCCCACCAGAACAGCGGCCACCGAATCCCCCACGAGGGCGATCCTTCCGTACTGGATCCTCGAGACCATCGACACAGCCATGGCGGTGAGGAAACCAGTCATGAAGAGGGCGAGTGCTGTCCAGAGGGAAGCCGTTTCATGGTGATGTCAGCTGTTGATGAAATCTCACGAAGCACCCCTGTTCACTCCATCGGTCGCGCGGACTACCAAAACGCTGCAGATGCGGAAACATTTTTCACCCAGCTCCGTTCTTCAGGGGAGTTCGAGGAAGAGCTGATCAGCTTCGAAATCGACAACGGTTGGTTGGATGTCGACGGGGCAGACCCATCGGCGAACTACCAGCCATTGTCCAGCCTGGCCTCGCCCTACGCCTGGATGAGTCCTGCTGGAATTGGAGCCGATGGCAGAACAACAGGGATTCCAAGCAGCTTCAGTGGTGTTCACAACCCGGACGCCACAGCAGAAGGAACCGTCCGCTTCATGACAGCAGGCAGTGATTTCAAGGTTGATTTCAGCCTGAGTCAGATCGGTCATTACGGCGGACCCGATGAACCAGGTCTCGCCCGCGAGACGTCAAGCGGAAATATCGACCGTGGCATCAATGTCACCCATGGTGTCGATGCTGTCAGCGGAACGGCTTACGACCAGTTTCTGGAAGTCATTCCAAGCGAATCAGCGGAAGGACATCTCGAAGTCCAGTTCTCTGGAACCGACTTTTCAGGTGGAAGCTGGGAAAACCCTGTCTATGGCTTTGGCTTCTACCTCATGGGCCGAGAGGACAAACGCAATGTGATCCTCGATGTCTACGACGTGAACGACAATCTGATTACGAGCGAGTCAACCCATGGATCGGGGGTGTCCTCGAGTGACGCAGCTGTGGAATATATCGCTTTCCACGTCTGCGAACACGAGGAGGATGTAGGTCGCTTCGTCTTACGCGAAGACTTTGATGGAAGTGGCGATCGAGGAGCAGACCGCGACATCTTCTCGATCGACAACTTGACACTGTTCACTCGGGCTGAGGAATCCAGCCGTCCATTTGAAGAGATCATCGGACCAGCTTTGATCGGAGACGAGCTGACGCACCACCATCTCTCCGGCAGCCGTTCCAGTTGGAACGGCACCTCTGGGCCTGACTCCTTCAACATTGCTCACAGGATGGAGCTTGTCAAAAAGCAAGCTGACAAGATCCTCGATTTCAGAGGAGACGATGGGGATGTGATTCAACTGAGTTCTGAGCTGTTCGATGGGCGAAAGGATCTAGAGATCACCCGCGTCAGCAACCGCCGCGACATGAAGGCCATGAGCCTCACCGATGTCGATCTTGTGATCTGGGATCACGAACACAAACCGATGTCGATGCTGTTGGTCAACCAAAACGGAGATAAAAAGGGATTTGGGACTGGTCATGGCCTGGCAGCAAAGCTGGTCGACCCAACTGGCCTTGATGTGGAGTCTTTCGTGATCGTATGAACCATCCCAATCACACCTGATCCACTATGAAGTTGATTCGTCAGGGCAGAGTCCCTGGCGGATCAGCTCGACGTTGTGACGCAGTAGATCCAGCAGCGTGGGTGCCGGTCCATCAGGAGCCGAGAGGGAATCGACATAAAAGGTTCCACCGAAACGCGCCCCAGACGCCGCTGCGACCTCCCTTTGCGGTTGATCGTTCACGGTGCTCTCGCAAAAGACAGCAGGCACCTGACGATCCTTCACGGTGCTGATCAGGCGCGCCATCCGCTTGGGCGTCACCTGACTTTCAGCATTCACCGGCCAGAGATAGGCCTCATCCAGTCCGTAGTCCGAAGCCAGATAGCTGAGGGCGCCTTCGCAACTCACGAGAAGTCGCCGTTGATCTGGGATCGTCTCCAGGATCTCTCTCAACTCGTCGTCGAGCTGCCTCAATTGCTTCTTATACGCCTGGGCATTGGCCTCAAACGTGGAGGCTCCCTCGGGGTCCAGCCGCGTAAATGCCTCCACCAATCTGTCCACATAGGTCATCGCCCGCTGAGGCGACATCCAGGCATGGGGATTGGGTTTGCCTGAGTAGACATCTTCGGAGATCAGCAGTGGTTCAATCCCATCCGTCAGCGTGACGCTGGGAACATCACCTGCCGCCGCCGTGAACCGTCTGGCCCACAGTTCCAGGCCAAGGCCGTTCTCCACGATCAGATCCGCCCCGCTGGCTCGTTCGATGTCGCTGGGAGTTGGCTGGTACCCATGGATCTCGGCTCCGGGACGAACAATTGAATCCACCTGCAAACGATCTCCAGCAACAGTGCCAGCGAGATCCCCGAGGACCGTAAAAGTTGTCAGAACCCTTGGCCTGGCATCAGCTTCGCTTGTCGTTGACGAACGCTGACAGCCCGACAACGGACCGATCAGGACCAGCGTGATGGCGGCCAGCCTTAGGACACATCTTTGCGTTAACAACGTGAACCGTTCCAATCCAAAAGGGGAGATCCAAATGCACATCATCGGAGGTGGTGCTGACAAGCGTCTGACGACCGGGCCCGAGCGGCGGTGGGAAACTCATTAACCTCAGGCAAATTTCAGCAGACGTGCGAAAGCAGCAACGGGCGGAGACCATCCTCCAGCGCCTTGAGGAGCAATATCCGGAAACTCCCGTCCCTCTCGACCACAGCGATGCCTTCACTTTGTTGATCGCTGTCTTGCTGAGTGCTCAGTGCACCGACAAGAAAGTGAATGAGGTGACGCCTGCTCTGTTTACTGCCGGTCCGACGCCGCAGGCCATGGCAGCCCTCGAGCAGAAGGAGATTCATGGATTCATCCGTCAGCTGGGGTTGGCCAACACCAAAGCCAAGAACGTGAAGCGGCTGGCGCAACTGCTGATCGAGCGTCACGGCGGAGACGTACCCAAAAGCTTCAAGGCCCTGGAATCACTGCCAGGAGTGGGGCACAAAACCGCCAGCGTGGTGATGTCTCAAGCGTTTGGTGTGCCGGCGTTTCCAGTGGACACCCATATCCATCGACTTGCCCAACGCTGGGGGCTCAGCAGCGGCGAGAACGTGGCAACAACTGAACGCGATCTGAAAGCTCTTTTTCCCAAAGAAGCCTGGAACCGCCTGCATTTACAGATTATTTTTTACGGCCGCGAATTCTGCACAGCAAGGGGATGCGACGGTCGCGTCTGTCCCCTCTGTCAGGAGCTCTACCCGAACCGCCGCAAGCCAGTGATAACAAGGAAATCTTAAGCAATCAGAGCAGTGCCTCCTCAGCATTGGCCTGAATGGTGCAATCAGATGTCGGATAACTGACACAAAGCAGAGCGAAACCCTGTTCGATTTGATCGTCGTCCAGAAAACTTTGATCAGTTTGGTCGACAGCACCCTCTATCAACTTGCCTGCACAAGTGGAGCAGGCTCCGGCACGGCAGGAATAGGGCAGATCAACCCCTGCTTCCTCGGCTGCATCGAGGATGTAGGCGTCATCCGCACACTCGAAAGAGGATCCTCCCTCAATCGTGATCTTGTAGGTAGCCATTGTGTTCGTGAAAGTGTTTATGTCTTAGCCAGAGTCTGGTTTGAACGCACGGTCCATTTGCACAAGCAGATCTTCAAGGCCACGGACCTGATCTCGCACCACCAGATCGGCTTGCTTCCGCAATGGATGAATGAAAGCCCGCTCACCCGGGAGCATCTCGCGCAACATCTGGCGAATCACATAACGCGGCGGCCGGCTGCGCTGGCTCACATCACGACGCAAGCGGCGATAAAGGCGTAACAGCAACGACTCATCGAGATAGACAAGGCTGGCTAGCGGACAAGTCCCTACCAACATCTGAGGTCCATAGGAACCCTCCAGAACGATCAGGTCATAGGGCTCCGTAACAGGACGACGATCAACACGTCGGGTTCGCATGTCGTATCGCCTCAACGACGTGGCCTGACCACGCACTGCCTTAAGCAGATCCTCAACCAGCGCTTCGCTGTCAACAGCATCAACGGTGTCGTAACCAAATAAGGGATGAGGTGTCCAATCCGATCGGTAATAGTCATCGCAGGCGATGCGAAGCGCAGCGATCCCCCTTGCAGAAAGGCGTACGTCCAGGGCAGCCGCAAAGCTTGTCTTCCCAGCCGCTGAAGGGCCACAGATACAAAAGACCGGCGCATCAGCGCTCATCTGGCCGGGGGAGAGTCAACCGACTGGATCAGATCCGAGCGGCAAAAAAGGTAGCAACTGATACCAAATGGTCTATGATGCACGGACGTTGGGTCCCCAAAGGGGCCGCAGTCAGTCCCAAGCCATGCAACGGGGGCCTGGGCATCAGACGGAGTGAACGATGAACACCCTGAACCTGATCAAATCCCGGACCGTACGCAACAAGGCCCTGGAGCAAGCCCGCAAGCAAATGGCCAAAGCCTTCAGAGCCGTGGCCCATACCGATCAAACCCATTCCCAGCTGGGGCAAGCAGGCAGCCAGCGGTCACTGACATATCGGGGCGCGAGCTACGTGAACCAGAACTGCAATCAGGTGGCCACCAGAGGCCGGGATCTTCGCTATCGCGGCGTGAGCTACGGCCTGTATTGAGGGGCTGCCTCACCACATCCCCTGAACAGATAATTCTCTGACAAACGGATTCATCACCTGATCGGTTGATGAGTCCGTTTTTGCTTTATCTGGGGCGAATTGCACAGATAAATCCGTTGCTGCGAGCGATGTTCCGGTTGAAATCACCAAGCACGGGAATCGACTGACCAGCCCGAAAAACACGAAAAGGCCAATACGGATTGGTGTCACAGCTCATGCGATCACATGAGCAGATGAACATGTCTCCATTAAGACCTTTTCCCTCCCATTCAGAAAAAATTTCAGACAGAGGAATATCCCGTTCAGCAAACACTTTTGTAGGCGGCATTTGCCCCCAGGCAATCGACGAAGAGAGCAGCGTCAATCCAGCGATCAAGGGGGTGGTACATCCAAATGAAATCCTCAAAACCAGCTTGACAGCTCAATCAACGGTATCTGAACAGTCAAACCAAACAACGGCTCATCAGCGACGCCACCTTGGATTAACTGAACCATGCAGGGAAAGCGTGCTCAACCGTTCTCGGTCAGATCTGGAGGATCATCCCCTCTGTAGACAACTGCCCTGACCCGATCATCAAAACGGCGCCGAGCCAACTCCCAGGCTTGTCGATGCCCGCCCGCCTCAATACTGAGGGTGTGCAGATCACCATCCACGAGCAGGACTAAGTCGTAAGGATCAAGCATCTGGTTGGTCAATACCAACCATCTCTAATGGATTTTCAGGGTTCCACCATCCCCAAAATGGGGGATTTTTCCGCGGGAGAAGCGGAAACGGTGGAGAGAGGGACGAGCGCTTGGAGTACAGCGGCCGCCAAGACGAGTTGAATAATTAAAGAGACCTTCATCATGGATTCTGCATCGCTCCATTCACCGTATGAACGGGTCAGCGATGACACGTGAGCAGAGGCTGAGGAAGGACTAGGCCGGACGTGAAAAAAGATCGAGGAAACAACACTCAATCGTTGGCGTCGCTCTTGGGGACAAACGCCTGAGACGCCGCAACCAGCAAACCAGTAATCAGCAGTGCCGGAAGAATGACTGCAGGACCACCGGGAGCCGTCTGAGAAGCAAACAACAGCATGGAACAACCTGAGATGCCAAATCAGATTGCCAGAAACTGGGCACCCATGGGCTCAAAGGCCAACGATCACAGGAAACAGAAACAGCTCGCCCTGAACAATCGATGGCCGCCTGTTCGGAGCACCTGAAACAGGAACACTCGCAGAGCGCCGATCAGCGTCTGACGTCGAGGTGCAGGCAGGAGTGAAAACCTTGCGGGGACGGATCATCGAAGCGCGCATCCACTCCTCAGCACGGAAGGCGGCATAGGGGGAACTGGACGTCATGGCGGCCGAACTAGTACGACTGTTCTAGTGCAGATGTACTAGAGCGTCAACAACAGCTCAAATCCCGCATCCATCCTCAAAAACATCGCCATCGGTCGATTTCAGCTCAGTGATCCGCCGAAGAAGTTCGGGGTCGCCAACGATCACCCTGCGGCGACCGTCTGAACCCGTATAGGTCAGACGACCCTCCTGGTCCACAACAAGAGCCGTATTTGGTGTGACCGGTTCGTCGGCGTCCATGCCGAGATCAATGGCTTCAGAAAGGATGACAGCTTGCAGGAACGAAATGGTGTCGATTAAGTCAAATCACTCATGCCAGCCGACATCTGGCGCGGTCCACTGGGACAAGGAGCCGCAGCAACATGACCTCGTGCCCTTGGCCACGCCGCAATGGCTGGATGGATCGCCTCAGAGACTGGTGGACACCGCCAACAAGACAGCTGATCAAACGAGCAGCCTCTGAGCCGAATGTTGATGAAACAGGATTTCTCGAAACCGTGATGCATGGAGGCTTTTGGATGTCCTGAGCCGCTCAGGGGCAGCGGCAGAGCCTTTTTCACAGCTTTTCCACAGCGCTTCTCGGCCCAGATCGACCTCCTGCAGACGACTGTGATGTCCCTCGTGGAAAACCAGCCGACCTCGAAGACGCACCCAAAACGAACCATCCTCAGCCAATCAGCTGGATACAGGAAAAGCCCTGCGGTAACTGAAGATACCGAGAAAACAAACAAATAACTGTCACCCCTCGGGATGACGCTCATCTCGCGTGATCGACAGCAAGCCACATTTGATTCTTGACATCAAAGGAACGAGTTACACGAGACGCCTGCTGCGACGGTTTACACCGAGCGTGTGGAAAACTCAGTCATGGCTCAGCAACACAAAATTCAGCTCGAAGCAAGTGTGCGGAAGGCTTTCTGCAGGTGTTTTGTTTGACCAGACGCTTGGGAAGCAGGGCATCTTTTGGATACTGCAAGCCCCCTTAGACCGATCCGTGGAGGCATCTGCGAACCCACTGAGAAATGGATGAGAGTGCCGTGGGGCCAGGATTGAAATCAGCTGAGCGCAGCTAGATTTCTTGAAAGAAACCGGTTGAAACGCAATATTCATTCATGGCTTTAACACCAGAACTAATTATAGACGGCAAAATTAAATACATAATAACTAAATACGCCGAGCTTCAAAACAACACACTATCCGTTTTTATCGACACTGAGGGAAGCTCGACCAGCTTTGGCAAGAACAGCGCTGATGCACTACCGATCAGCCGCGAGGGGCAAGACTACTTAACGAGATTCATCAACAATCTCAATGAAAAGCTCAATCTGAATTTACAAGTCGTGAGCGACGAATTGAGTGCTGATATTCGCATTATGAATCATAGTTCAAGCCAGGAAGAGAATACCGCAGGGACAAATGCCAAGGCATGGAGATATCGCGGCACTCAATCAGAACCGAGTTTTGTAGATTTTGATTACAACGATGTTTCCATCAATATTAGTTATGGGGGCGAGAGCACAAACAACTGGAAAAGCACTGCCATTCATGAACTAGGCCACGCACTAGGACTCGAACATCCCTTTGACGGAGATGACGGAGACCAATACGGAACAACCACAAGCACGTCGGTTGATCAAACCCTGATGGCCTATGGCCTACCGGCCAGCGGAATCCAACCAACGACTTACACAGTTCTCGACATTGCCGCTCTTCAGTCAATCTGGGGGGAGGAAATCAACGATCCTCCGGTACTAATAGGCAGCAAGGCACTCCTTCCAGAAGGCAAGGAAGACATCACCTATCAAATCAACGTCAGCGATTTACTTCAGGGATGGAGCGATCCAGAAGGGGATTCATTGCAAGTGAGCAACATCACTGCTTCTTCTGGGACGTTGACCAGCAATACAGATCAACAAGGCTACACATTCATACCAGAAACAGATTATCGCGGACCTGTGACGCTGATGTACAACGTCAGCGATGGTTTTGGCGGCAACACATCCACCAACAACAGTTTTTCAATGGTGGATGTGAATGATGCGCCAGTGCTCATCGGAGCCAAGGCGTCTCTTCCAGCGGGAATCGAAGATACTGCCTTCATCATCAGTCGAGCACAACTGCTCCAGGGATTCAGTGATGTAGACGGAGACCTCCTCTCCGCTGACGGATTAATCAGCTCTGTTGGTCAAAGCCAAGAAAATGCCGATGGAAGTTACACCATCACTGCTCCTGAGAACTTCCATGGGCCTATCAATCTGAATTACAACGTCATCGATGGACGTGGTGAACTCCTTTCGGCCAGCAATGGTTTCGAGATTCTTCCTCGCAACGACAGACCAATTCCATCTGGCGACCCAGCCGAGCTGGCCTCTGGTAGTCAGGGCAAAACCTATCGACTTCGAAACCGTGATCTTGTTCAAGGGTATGTCGACCCAGATGATGATCCCCTGGTCGCTACCAATCTGAAGTCCCGACAAGGCACATTCTCGAAGAAAGGCGCTCGGTCTTGGACGTTCAAAGCCAAGCCGGTATTCCATGGTGACGTGGTCATTCGATATGTGCTCGACGACGGACAGGGAGCAACCCGAAAGATCCGACAACAGTTCACGCTTGAACCAAAAACCACTGCGCCGATTCGCGGAACGAATGGAGACGACCGTCTGAAAGGAACACGTTGGAACGACCGACTGGACGGCAGAAATGGCCGAGATGTTCTCATCGGCGGCAAAGGCGACGATGAACTAGCAGCTGGCAGGAGCAATGGCCGCAAGCCTGATCAAGTCACTGGGGGACCAGGCGCAGATACGTTCAAGTTGCATCCACAGGGTTGGGTTCGCATCAAGGACTTTCAACTCCAGAAGGACACATTGGATGTCAGCGCAATCCCAGGTTTGACCTGGAGCAGCGACGAAGATCTGAGCACCATTTTCAGCAAAAGTGGAGCTGTTCTGGCAATCTTCAACAAGGCACCGGATCTCTCAAGCGCCAACTTGGTTTGAGCAGGCAGGCTGTTTGATTAAGCAAGGGGTTCGCAGCGATAAGACGTCACCTCGCCTCGCCGCTCCTTGAACTCAGGCTGTTCAGGATCTTCGGCACGCCACCACCAACGTCCATCGGTGTAGCTGGGGGTGCCGGCATTGTTCGTACGTGGCAGCTGCAACGTGACTCCACGCCAGCTGATCAGGATGCCGTCACCAGGCAATGTCCCAGCTGCTGAATTCGGGATCCCATCAGGAAGACCACTGGTATCCACTGCACCAGGAATCAATTTGATGCTGAGCGGGTCACCATCACAGAGCCAATCGGCCCGAGCAGGAACAACCAGGACCAGAAGCAGAAGGGCAGCGAACACCACGTTGGCGATGCAAATCACGTCAAACTTGTGCAATGAGTCTCACCCTCGTCTACGACGGCGGCTGCCCGTTCTGCCGTCATTTCGCACTCCGCAGTGAACTCACCGGCGGAATCCCCGAACTTGAAATCCGTGATGGACGCGCCGAGCAGGCCTTGCGTCAGGAACTGCGTCGCAGGGGCATGAATTTGGCTGATGGCGCTGTCTTGCTTGAGGGCGAGCAGGCGTGGCATGGCAGCGCTGCCATTGCAGAGCTGACACGTCGTATGCGGCCTGGCGACCCGTTGCTGCAACTGTTGCGGAGCCTGTTCCGAGACGATGCCCGTTCCTTGCTGTTGTACCCAGGATTGCTGTTGGCAAGGCGACTTTCGCTCAGCGCTCGAGGCCTACCGGAAGACCCCGATGAGGAGCGGATCTGAGAACGAGTGGCGCTGAGGGACCGTCCGGGCCTACGGTTGGATCAAGAACTACAGATTTGCTTAAGTATCGACTCCGATCCTGCTTTTCCTGACGCCCTGAGCCAGCACCAGCTCAACGCACTGCTCAAGGCTGCCACCGAAGGTTCACTGGCTCGCGAAGGCCGAGTCGACGAAGACGATCTGTTGAGGGCAGCCCTGTCTGCCTGGGCAGATCAGACAAAGGAGCTTCTGATGTGGCTGGAAAGCCAGGGGGATGAAGTCTCTCGCACCCGAACGCCAAAGCAGGTCATGGCTCTCGGCAGCCTGCGAACGCACATGGTGATGAGCCTGAAAGCCCTCAAATATGCCGAAAGCTGAGTCATTCCTGACGACGCGCGTCACATCTCTCCCTGAGAACCTGAAGAAACTGATCAGGATCTGGCTGCTGGTCGATATCAAAACGGCTGGAAGTATGCACCGTGAAGGCAATCCAGGCCTCCGATTCGGGACCACCCTCGGCCATCACGATGTCGTAACAGGCTTCGAAATCAGAATCCGGCGCCAGATCCCTCGCAGCGTTGATTGCGTCGTAAAGACCCTCTAGATCTGCAACCTGAGGATCAGCAAAGACAGCCCTGATCTTCTCCAGCATCAACGAACAGCTTCAAGTTCAGAGCGATCTGCACCTTGTAACTGATCCAGGCTGTCGATTTGAAAACAAAACTCCTCAAGTTCAGCATTAAATTCGAGGAGCATTACAGCCAGAGAAGAGGCCAGCTCACAACAAAAGTCGTCGGACACAAAAAGGTGTCTCACAGGACTCAGTAGTTGTAGGAAGCTCTGGGTGGTCAGCGTGGCTGGCAGCGCGTTGCATTCACAAATCGAGTTATGCCACCAATAAAGGGAATTGGTTGTCATCCAGCTCAAGCTCAATCATGCGAGCACGAATTCCTTCACAATCACTGCATCAACAGGGAAACAGGCCCTCATCAACTCGATGAAGCAAGCGTGGAAGGATTTTGTCTTCATCCTCATACAAGAGATTCACCAGAAAAGATGCATCAATCGATAACCTTCTGACGAACCATTTGAATCCAAGCCGTTATCAAAACACCAATTAGGTCCAAGGTGAGTTTGTCCTGACACGCTTCCGATTGAGCCAATCAAAATGGCAGCTCTCAGGATTCAACGACAACCCTTTGCTCGACTGACAGACCAGCGGAACGCGCGTCCTGGATCAGGGCGTTCAAGCAATCAACACCGAAGCTGGCCTCTCCATTAAGCAGGGCGTCCCATTCAGAGTCAGCAAAGTGGGTCTGAAGCCAGAGGGTTCCCAGAACGCTGGGGGCCGTCAGACGAAACAGACCTAGGACGTGTGTGGAAGTGGCAACCAGGTCCAAGACATCTGCGAAGCTGAACCTATTAGGACTCAGGCAGACGAGTTTAATTGTCCGTCTTGATACACAAAAGGAAAATCGCTTCGCGCAGTTGCTGATCAACCCTTCAGAAACATCCGTGGAACGGCATCATGAGTGCAGGTCGAAGAGGGTCGTTACTGATGTCACCCTTGTTCGCCTGCCACCGCTGCGGAATGCAAATTGAGCGGTCAATGGCGAATTACTGGCGATTAAAAGGCCGGGTGATCTGCTCAGGCTGCCTTGATCTTCAGGCTGTTGAAGATGGCCAAGACGCTGATGATCACGACGCAGGCCCTGTCGGGCAGGACAGGGCCCCTAAAACGCAGGACCGATCGCTCAGCGCAAATAGGAGACGCCGCGATAAGTAAGCCGTGGCGTTGTGAATGAAACGGCCTCACGGTTGGCCTGATAAACGCTGCGGCGATAGGTGAGCTGAACCAGGGATTTCGCCGAAACATCGTTCTGGCGCGTGTAGGTGTTGCCGAGGAAAGTGAGTTGCATCAGATGATCTCGGAATCAGCCCAAGCCCCCGTTCCATGGCCTGAGTCGTGCTGCGCCTTGTTAGGTAACAAGGTGAACGTTTTAGTAGTTGTTGCTACCAACCATGGATAAACCCTGCATGGAAGGCTGGCAAGCCCCTGCGCGATAGACATCACAAATTGTCAGCAACTGGCTTTAGAAGGCGAACATACAACAGCTCAAAACTTGAACGTCACCACTTCTGAATCCGGGAGTGTGAATACTTTGCCCTATCAATCTCACAACAAAACTGGAACATAATTGTCATCTAGATATTCGATTCGTTACTGTTTCCGATTACGTTTTTAGGCAAAAATCTCAAAAATTATTCATCACAAAGTTTGGAATTGACTGGAGCAAGAGATTTAATCTGAACGGGAATGGCTCGATGTATTCAGGCGGGCACAGGGTCCAGCATTGAACTGACCTTGAGGTTGAAACCGAGATTTTTGAGCCGAGCATTACTCACACGGGCATCGAAAATCCTTGCTCCATCACGATCATGGTTCTCCCAGATCACAGGAGCGAGCCCCTCGGCATCACACAACTCGTTCGACAGCTCTCTGCGAGACAGCTGCATGTCGTCCACCAGGTTGTAGATCCCCTGAAGGCGACGTTCATAAGCGAATGAAACACCGCGAAGGATGTCGAGGAAATGGATCCAGGCGTTGACGTTGTTGCCGTTTTTGGGGACCTGTTGTCCAGAAGCGCTGCGGATATAACCAGGGATATCCTTGCCAGGTCCATAAATTCCGCCAAGACGCAGCACACATGCCTGCGTGGATGCACTGTTCAAAGACAAAACCGTGTTTTCGGCTCGCACCAGAAGGGCATTCGTGGCGTCTGTGAGATCCGGTGGACTGAGCTCGTTGATCGTTTGACCGGCTTTGTCCCCGTATACCCCTGCACTACTGAGGTAAGTGATATGGAGAGGGGTGCGGGAACTGCGGCGCCCAATGGCCTCCACCAAAGCCTGAACGCCCTCTCCGAAGACGCTTCCATAGGAGCTTGCTTCATCTTCCGATGTGGGAGCGATTGAGATCAGAAGGCCATCCAGTTGCTCGATGAAGCTGTAGTCGGCACCGGGATCACCAGCGCGGCAGATCCGTGGGTGATCCACCAGATCGCAGAGCTGGGCAAGTTTCGTAGGGGATGTGGTGGTGCCAGTGACCACGAGCCCACGACTGCGGGCGTTGATCGCAACACCCATTCCCACGTAGCCGCAACCCACTATTCCAAAACGGCCGGCCATCTTTAGACAACGAATGTTTACGCAACGTAACGAGCTGGATTGGTGCGGCGCGTATCCAATGCAGCCATCTTGGAAACACCGGAGGAGATTGCCTGCATGATTCGTTCTGTCCTCAACGTCATTTGGGTCGTGCTCGGGGGGCTTGTGATGGCCCTGGGATGGTGGCTTGCCTCTCTGCTCTGCGCGATCACAATCATTGGATTGCCTTGGGCAAGAAGCTGCTGGGTGATTGGCAAGTTTTCCCTCTGGCCCTTCGGCTACGAAGCCGTCAACAGAGAACAGCTCACTGGCCAGAGAGACCTGGGAACCGGCACGGTTGGGCTGATCGGGAATGTTCTGTGGTTTGTCGTGGCGGGATGGTGGTTGGCGATCGGCCATCTCAGCTCAGCTCTGGCCTGCTTCGTCACCATCATTGGAATCCCCTTCGGAATTCAACATCTCAAGCTCGCTTTGATTGCTCTGGCGCCGGTGGGAATGACCATGAAACCGAGCCATCGGCCATGGCTCTGAACGCGGCCTAAAACAGCAGAGACAACAACCAGAAAGTCAACATCGCCAGGAGTCCCGTCGTGCCGATCGCGGCAACAGCCAGCAGAAGTCCTGCGGCAAGCCCGACTCGGCGCATGGTGGCCGGGAATAACAGGTAAAGCGTCAGCCCCAGGGCCAAGGGCCAGAGCGGAGGGATCAATAAACAGACGCCCGTCAGAACAAACAGACGAAAACGCAAATGATCACGATGCTCCTGGGCCTGAATCCGCTGCTCCTTTTCGTCCCGCAACGCGGCCAGTTCATCGTCGCTGAGCCAGCGACCATGCAGCTGAGCTGCCCTGAGGTCCTGCTCCAGTTGTGCCGGAGTTGTGCTGGGTGTCATCTCAACAGCATATGAATGCGGGTCAAGCGGACTTTGACTTTGTATCGCGTCTCGACAAAACTCCCAAACCCGCCAAATAAAAACGCTTCAGGACTGAGCTGGTTGCTGAAGTCGTTTGATGTAGTCGCAGATATCAAGACCAGGATCCAATTCAACATCCTTGGATTTATTGGCATCAACAATATCTTTGGCGAGGCTCAGAAGATGAGCACTGGCAAGCTTGATCTCCTTCTCGCTTTTGAAACCAGGAGACATTTCGGGTTAAGTCGTTGAAAAAACCCTAGGAAACCATCCATCGCACACAGTCCAAACCCACGACAGAGTGACGAACAATTTTTAATTCTCTACATAACAACGACGATATAAAAGTATCGGCAGATCACCATCCACATCTATACTGATACATCTGATACAAAATCTGTTCACGGGTTCGGCGACGAACTTTTTAAACGAGTGCCTCTAGCCAGGAACAGGAAGCATGAGATCAGTCGTCTCAGGACACTCCCGATTGCTCAGAAGCTCAGCCGCCAACCAGGCGCGCATGGATTCTGCAGACACGGATCGCCTGCGACGGCGGGGCCTGACACAACATGCCAAGTTCATGGTTGAGCTTGCGGAACAAGGCGATATCGGCTCCAGTAAAACCCGCCAGAACGGCAAACAAACCAGACGTCATGAAGAGAACCACGTCGAAACCCCCAGAGTCTTCTTGAAAATCGTAAACGTCTGAGTGTCTCCGCTCTAAGTGGCTCAAGCTCATGGCCCGACTGGTTCGGCAAGCAGATTGGTCAGTTATCCAGTTTGCTGACCAGGCAGAAAGAACAAACCGCTTGTGCATGGTTGCGCTGGAGGACAACTTCAAACAATGCCCTTCCAGAGCTCATCCACTGGTAAGAGTTGGTGGATGGTGGAAGGTCTTTCAAGAACTTCAGACACCAATCCAGAAATTTTAAATAGACAGCTAACTTTATCCATCCATTGTCTCTGCCATGCCCCCCCATTCGTGATAACACTGTGCATATCAGTGCACAAACCTGTTGAGATATCTCAAATTCAGAGATCTACAGCTTGTTGTCAATCCAGACCAAACAGACCTTCCGTGGAGAAATTAATCTGCACGGAATCACTAGAAAAACAAGTCTGTGCATTTCATCAGTGATTGAACAGACGTCAGACCATCGGACTAACTTCTCCGAATTCCAAATAAAGGCTTCTTGCATCCTCAGCCCGTTCCTCGTTAATCAATTCCTTCACCCGTTCCCGCCACCAGGTGCTAACAACGGAACTGATTTCCTTGTTTGGAAGGCCACCAAAGGATTGGTCCATAGCTCGATCCGGGCTTCAAACGTACCGACCCAGGAAAACGATGCCTGAATGATGTTGCATCGCTTCACCGACAAAAGCCTCAGGCCGAACACAAAGACACTGTTTCGTAGTTATTCACACCACGCCAGAACCAAACGCTGCAGACGATGGCCTGATGGAGCTCATGGAATTCCAGGCTCCCCCACGCCCCATCCATGACCAAACAATTTCGAAACCTGCTTTTCGCCGGCCTGGCCGTCCTGCTGGCCGTCGCTTGCTCGAAGGCACCCAACACGTCGGCTGTGAGCGGAACACCAATCGTGCTGGGATACAGCAACTGGGCGGGATGGTGGCCCTGGGCGATCGCCGTTGAGGAAAAAATGTTCGAGAAAAACGGAGTGAACGTCGAAATGAAGTGGTTTGATGGCTACCTGCCATCGATGGAAACGTTTGCGGCCGGCAAGATCGACGGCAATTCCCAGACCCTGAACGACACGATTTCCTTTCTGCCGGGGGAGAACGGTGGAGAGGTGGTGGTGTTGGTGAACGACAACTCCTCCGGTAACGACCAGATCATTGCCGATGCCTCAATCACCTCCGTGGCAGACCTCAAAGGCAAAACAGTGGCCGTGGAAGAAGGGATCGTGGACGACTACCTGCTCAGCCTGGCGCTTCAGGACGTTGGCCTCAGTCGCGACGATGTGGTGATCAAGGGTTTGCCCACTGACCAAGCCGCGACAGCCTTCGCGGCCGGTCAGGTGGATGCGGTTGGCGCTTTCCCTCCTTACACCGGGACGGCCATGAAGCGCGAAGGAGCCCGGGTGATCGCCACCTCGAAGGACTACCCCGGCGCCATTCCTGATCTGCTGACCGTCAGCGCAGACCTGATCAAGGAGCGTCCCGACGACGTTCAGAAGATCGTGAAAACCTGGTGGGACGTTCGCGCCTTCATGAAGGAGAACCCCGAAAAATCCGAGGAGATCATGGCCAAGCGGGCAGGCATCCCCACCGAGGAATACAAGCAGTACAAGGACGGCACGCGCTTCTTCACGCTGGACGAAAACCTTGAGGCGTTCAGCCCCGGTGAAGGCATGCAGCACATGCCCTATGCAGCCGAGTCCATGGCGGACTTCATGGTGACCGTTGGCTTCCTTGAAGCGAAACCGGACATGAGCAACCTGTTCGATTCCAGTTTCGTGAAGAAGGAAGCCGGCGCCTGATGAGCGCTACGGCCCCTGCCGCAACCATCGAGAAAAAGCCTGGTTTCCTGTCCCTGCTCGCTCTTGGGGCCAAACCTTCAAGAGCTGTTCGGGGCGGATTGCAGGTGTCATCCTTGCTGCTTCCGTTACTTATCTGGACGGCCATCGCCGCGTTGGGCGTTGTTGATGAAAAATTCCTGCCGTCCCCTGGAGCGGTGTTCCGCTCCCTTGCCTCCATGGCGGAAAGCGGAATCCTGTTTCAGGACATCGTCGCCAGCACCGGTCGGGTGTTTGCAGGATTCCTGCTCGCGACCCTTGTAGCTGTGCCCATCGGCATCTGTATGGGGGTTTATCCGGCAGTCTGCGCCCTTTGTGAGCCATTGATCGCCATGCTGCGCTATATGCCAGCGGCGGCCTTCATCCCTCTGCTGATCATCTATCTGGGCATCGGCGAAGAGCCCAAAATCGCCCTGATCTTTCTCGGCACCGTTTTTTTCAACATCCTGATGGTGATGGATTCGGTCAAGTTCGTCCCCAAGGAACTGATCGAAACAACACTCACCCTGGGCGGCCGCAGTCGCCAGGTGCTGGTGCAGGTCGTGGCTCGGTACAGCATGCCGAGCATCATCGACACCTTGCGCATCAATATCGCGACCTCCTGGAATCTGGTGGTGGTGGCGGAACTTGTGGCAGCGGAGGTGGGACTGGGAAAACGCATCCAGCTGGCTCAGCGCTTCTTCCGAACGGACCAGATCTTTGCCGAACTCATTGTGTTGGGGCTGATCGGCTTCGCGATCGACATGAGCTTCAGGTTGTTGCTGCGTCTGAGCTGCCGCTGGGCTGTGTAGGCAATGGAATTACTTGTCCAGCAGGTCGGCAAACACTTCGGGGATGGTGCGGCGCGCAAAACCGTGTTGGAAGGAATCAGCTTTCGGATGCAGTCCGGCGATTTCACAGCTCTGGTGGGGAGCTCCGGTTCAGGCAAAAGCACGATTCTGCGCTTGATTGCCGGCCTTGATCAGCCCAGCAGCGGCCGAATTGTGGTGGATGGCCAGCTGGTTGGTGGCCCAGGACCAGACAGGGGAATGGTGTTTCAGAAATACAGCCTTTATCCCTGGCTGAGTGCTGCCGAGAACGTTTCCTTCGGAATGCGTCTGCAGAACATGAAACCTGAGGAGATCCGCGAACGCACGGCCTATTTCCTTGAAGTTGTGGGCTTGCAGGACGCCGCCGCCAAACTGCCCCGCGAACTCTCCGGCGGCATGCAGCAACGTGTGGCCATCGCCCGCACCCTGGCCACTAACCCGAGTGTGCTGCTCCTCGATGAGCCCTTTGGAGCCCTGGATCTCCAGATCAGGGAATCGATGCAGGATTTCCTGCTTCAGCTCTGGCAGCGCACCGGCCTGACCGTGCTGCTGATCACCCACGACGTGGAAGAGGCCCTGGTCCTGGCCCAGAACGTCCATGTGCTGGCCCCTAACCCGGGCCGGATCATCCGCTCTCTCGACGTGGACCTCGATAAAAACGATCTTGATCAGCTGAGGCTGAGCAGTGATTTTCAGCAGCTGCGCCGCAGCCTGTCCGCCAGCCTCAGGCAGCTGGAGCCAACGTTCCTCTGATGCAGGCCCTTGAGAGCTTTCTACCGGCCTGGCTCTACACCGAACCGGACGTCCATCGCTGGGACTGCAGCGCGTACGCAGAGACCTTCTGGCATCCGGTCGCCGCGTCATCTCAGATCGCCCCGGACCAGAGCCAGGCCATCAACCTGCTGGGTCGACCTCTGCTGCTGACGCGCCCCGGAGCGGGAAAGCCGCGGGCGTTTCTGAACCGTTGTCCCCATCGAGGCGTGGCATTCCAAAAAGAGAGCGCCACAGGCTTGTCCTGCCGGCGTTTGATCTGCCCGTACCACGGCTGGACTTACAACCTTGAGGGAGAACTGCTTGCGGCGGTTAGGGAACAGGACCTTCCCCAGCCATTTCAGCGCAAGGACTGGCCTCTCACTGCTCTTCCCTGTCTTGTTGATGGACCCCTGATCTGGGTGGCGCTCAGCGAAGACGTGCGTCCTCTGGCGCTGCAGCTTGAGCAGGTGCATCAGGACGTGATGGACCTGTGGCGAAGCCCCCTGAAGCTGGTGCGTGAGATCCGACGCGGCCTGGCTTGCAACTGGAAAGTGGCGCACGACAACACCCTCGATGACTATCACGTTGCCGTCGCCCATCCAACGACCCTGCACCGTGAACAGGGACCCGTGAGGGATTACGTGCACCGGTTCACGGATCTGGGGAATGTGCTGATCACACCCCATGCGGCAGGCGGGCACTTCCACACGTTTGGGCTTCCTCCCTGGACGCACCTGATCACCTGGCCGGACGGGCGCCTGGCGCTGTTGGAGTTCCTGCCATCAAGCCCCTCCACCACAACCCTGCAGCTGAGGTTGTTCGCCGTGCAGCAGAGCCAGTCCAAAGGAGCCGAGCAGCTCGAGCAGGAAACAGACGCCTGGCTCAACAATCTGCTGGGCTTCCTGGAGGAGGACCAGCAACTGGTGGAATCAGCGCAGCTGGGATACGAAAGCGGCATCACTCCAGGCCCTGCTCACCGGCTGGAGGAGCGGATCCTGCACTGGCAACGGATTTACAGACGCCACCTTCCAGGATCTAAAGGTTCATGGTCTTCCGCAGCCAAGACGCCATGGCAACGTTGAGCGCCTCCACATCCGCAAGCGGTTCAGCACTAAAGGGCACCATCGGCATGTAGCCATCAGGCCCGAATTCCGGAGTGATCGTGCAGGGGGTGGCCTTCCCATTGCGGCGATCGAGAAACAGCTGCCAGCAGCGGCGATGGGCTTCCAGAGCTTCAGCCCATTCCGGAGCGAACGGATGGGGCACCGATGGCCCCTGGGCATGGCCAACACGGGCATGGATGTGGTCAACGCGGGTTGCCATGGCCTGGATCGGCTCCAGCTCCGGCGTCATCAGCCGTTCGCTGACCACGCACCAATGGCTGAGATCCGCAGTGAGGCGAAGGCGCGGGTGTTGCATCAGCCAGAAGGGCAGACGCCAGGGATCAAACAGGCTGCGGCTGCGATGTGTCTCCAGCATCACGGAACAGGGCAGCTGCTCGAGGCGATCCAGAACCGCCGCAAGGAAGTCGTGCTGCTTCTGATCAGGCCAGCAATCGCTGCCAGTGATCAGGTTGATCTTCAGAGGCTGCAGCGGCAGCGCGCGATTCAGAGCGCGATCGAGCTGGTCGAGATGCTGCCGAGGACTGTCGCTGAGATTGGGGGTGTAATCACCGCCAGTGACGATCTCCAGGATCAGGGCCTGATCGAACCGACGCCGTGCATCGAGGAGTCCACCCGAGCTGACGGTTTCAAGACAGGGATGGTCAAGGTTGATCTCGATGCCATCAAAACCGGTCGCAGCGGAACGCTGGAGGGCCTGATCCAAGGATCCGCACCAACCCCAAAGTGTTTTGAAAAGAAGAAGTTCAGCAGAACACAAGGCAGGCCGGATGCAACCAATCGCGATGTAGAGAATCTGGCAGTCTCAAGCGTCGAGTGCCAAGCCGCGACAATGAATTCTGTGATGAATTCGTAACGATAAAGATCATCAACCTGAACCTTTTTCTCAACACATTGCCCTTACCTTCGCTGGGAACAAGTGATCAACTCCATGATCCTTCTTCACTTCTTCGGCCTGGGAGATGTACTGCGGCGTTTTGAACTTGAGCAGCTCACCGGCTTGAATCTGATGGGGTTTCGACCCATTGCTCTTGATGAGCTGGTGATCTGGTCACAGCGCGTAGCCGACCAACAGCGCTGGGATGCCGAACGAATTCATCACGATGTTCTCAATCTCTGGATTGATCAGGCCGAAGAAATCAATGTCTGGAAGCAGCGCTTGCAGCAATCTCCAGCTGACGTTGAACTCCTGGCAGGCATCGGCGATGAACACACTTGGCAGCAACACTGGGAATGCATGTTGCGTCAGACGCCACCGGGGGGCAGAGCCTGAAAACAACTGCGATCAATTAAAAAACTAAATCAACCAAACAAAACCAACGATCAAACAAGGTGCCCCAGCGGTTCACTTATGCAACCAACATGATTCAGGGAAGTTGAGCGATCACCCTGACATTCTCTTCTGGTTGGTAACGCGCCGTCCATCGGCGCAGTTGGGATTCCTCCTCATCCGTTCGCGTACAAGCAAAGCCATAGCGAGCGCGAACGCGATCAGATGCGGCTCTCAAAGCCTTCACACCAAGGGATTCGAGCTCAGATACGCGGAATGAATCGCCAGGCTTCAGATACTCCAACATCACGGTTGAGGGTGAATACAACGTGCTGAACTGACCATCCGGCCACTGAAGTTGAAAGCGAACTTCCGGCATGAACACAACATGAGATTTCAAATCCTGCACCGGGATCGTCGGCTCCTGCTGTTTCAACTGCCACAGCCGAAACCAGTCAGGCCAAGACCCCCCTCCCAGAAACATTCAGACTCCCCGGCGCGCTCAAGCCGAACCTGACAAGACCCCTCGGCGAACCCTCCGATCCGGCAGCAGATCAGATCGGCATCTGCCTGCACCATCCGTTTGAGCCTGTCTGCATAGGACGGATCCACCGCCAGCAGGAAACCAAAGCTTGGAAAACAGGTCAGCCATGCATCCTCGGGAACCTGATCAGGCCGTTGAACCAAGTCGAGGTCAATGCTGAGTGCATGACCGCAGGCTTCAGAAAACATCACCGCCGTGCCTGTGATCCCACCCATGCTGATGTCCTTGGCCGCATGCACGACCCCAGCCGAAGCCAGGGCAGGAAGCAGGCTGAGATGGGAGCAAAGCGACGCAGGAGACGCCTCGGTCGCCGCATCCCAGAAGGGGTAGTGGCGATAGAAGGATCCGTTTTGATTCACCAGCATCCAAAGCTCATCACTAGGGCGTGCCGCCCGGGCTGAGAGCACGGGCCCTTCAGCGACACCCATCACAGCGACTGACAACGCCCGATAGGGACTGTGCTGGTTGGAGTGTCCCCCCACCATGGGAACCCCGAAGCGATCGCAGGCAAATTGCATCCCGGCCAACAACTGTTCCTGACCGTCCGGGCCTTCGCTCCAGACACTGTTCACCAGAGCTAGTGGGCGCCCCCCCATGGCAGCGATGTCGCTGAGGTTCACCAAAACCCCGCTCCAACCGGCGAACCATGGATCCTCATCCACCAGGCCGGGATGCATGCCTTCGCAGGCCAGCAGCAACTGACCGGTCTGCTGAGGCAACAGAGCAGCGTCGTCGCCCAGCATTCCAGCGGGCCCCAACTGGGGAAAAGGAAGATGGGGAAACACCTTCGCTGCTGGCTGGATGTCGCGTTTGGCGAGCAGTCCGCTCTGCTGACGCAGCGCAGCCACCAACTGCCTGAAGCTCATGCCGCCATGGGGGATGCCAACGTTGCCGATGGTCGCCGCTCCCGCGACGGAACGTAGTAATCGAGATCAGCCTGCATCAGGTGATGGCGAATGCCACGAATCTCAAGTTCCTCAATCGACGTCCAGTGCAGACGTCGAAAGAAACGCACATTCTGAATCTGAACCGTGGCCAGAAAACGATCACAGCCCCAGCCATTGGCGCTGGTGACAGCCTTCCAGATCAGACCCTTGCCGATCTGGTTGTGACGACGGAAGTCGCTGTGAACCCCCAGACGGCCGCCGTACCAAAGCCGAGGTTCAGTTTCGACAATCCGAACCACGCCGACCACCTTTGCCTCGCCATCGTCGTCGTTCTGCGGTTCGGAACTGTGGTGCATTGCCGCGATCGGACAGGCGATGCGATCGAGTTCATCGCGATCTGAGCTCTCGAACACATGCTGTTCGCTGCAGAAGATGCTGCGCCGCAACGACCAGTACCCCTGCATCAGAACTGAATCCGGGCGGAGCAAGTGAAATGTGAAGCGATCCGAATGGGCGGTGGGTGAAAGGCGAAAGTCATCGGCATCGATGCCGATGCCTCCGCGAACCGAAGGGGTGAACAGGCTGGGAGCAGAGCTGATGCTGCGGCCGATGCCTCGGCTGCTCGGATCAAGACAGAACACCATGGTCAGCTGGTGTGCTCAAACAGGGAAAGCGCCGAACAGGCTCCACACTTGGCGCAACCTGCCGACATGCGTTCAGAACGGAGATCACCCTGATGCAGTAGCTCGGCGACGCCCTGGTAGACGTCCACCATGAAGGAGGTTTCCGGTGACGGATGGTTCTCCAGAGGGGTGCCAGAGATCGGCACAAAGGGAACGACAAAGGGGTAAACGCCAAGGTCGATCAGGCGACGGCTGCAGTCGAGAAGCGCATCCCGGCTGTCGCCCAGACCCGCCAGCAGATAGGTGGACACCTCCCCACGCCCGAACACGGCAACGGCATCGGCGAAGGCCTCGTAGTAACGCTCCAGACTGAGCTCAGACTTCCCTGGCAAAACGCGACGTCTCACTTCAGGAGACACCACCTCGAGGTGCATGCCCAGGCTGTCGATCCCTGCCTGCTTCATGCGTTCGTACCAGATCGGATCATCCGGCGGTTCGCATTGGCCCTGGATCGGCAGATCCACACGCTGCTTGACCGCTGCAGCTGTCTCGGCCATCAACCGAGCCCCACGGTCATCACTGTTGGGGGTCCCTGTCGTCATCACCAGCTGGGTGACGCCATCAAGACGCACGGCGGCCTCCGCCACTTCCGCCACCTGGTCCGGCGTCTTGCGAACCACCGTGGCCCCATCCTCAAGGGATTGCTCGATCGCACAGAACTGACAGGACTGCGAGCGGTCCCGAAAGCGGATACAGGTCTGCAACAGCGTGGTGGCCAACACACTGCGGCTATGCAGCAGAGCAATGGAGCGATATGGCACCCCATCGGCTGTACTCAGGCCGTAGAAGGTCGGCTCATCGGTGGTCGACACCGACGTCGGGACCTCTTGCTGAAGACCGTTGAGGGCGACGCCGTCTCCACAGGCATCGAGGCTGTACGGCGACAGGCTTGAGGCATCGTTGTAGATCGGCACCATCACAGTGGTGCCATCAAACTCAAGGGCACGGTGGTCGGAGGGACCGGCACCACCACGCCGGCCACGATTCCCCTTGAGGGACCCGTCCCGAAGTCCCTTGACCTGGAGTTCGGTCACGACACGGCCGAGTTCAGACATGGTTCAACTCCTCGATCGCCTGGGACCATTCGCTGGCAGGAGATGGCTGTGAAGGATGCGGCTGTGAAGGCGGCTCAGACGGCATCTCCTGCATCGTCAACGCCGGCGAGCTGTTGATCCGGAGCGACAGCAACTCGGGGCGGCTGTAGTGGCCAACACTGTCCATCATTCGTTTTCGCTTGGTGATCAGTGCCATGTCGAGCTCAGCGATGGCAAGGCCCTCACCATCAGCGAGCGGACCAGCTAGATAACGACCCTCCGGACTGATCACTGCGGTGTGACAACCACCCTGGAAAGCCTTGTGAAGCGACGTCTCCTTGGTGATCGCCGCATAGTCCACGGGATCCAGCCATCCCGTGGAACAAATCACAAAGCAACCGGCCTCTAGGGCGTGGTGCCGCATGGTGACGGCAGTCTGCTCCGTGAAGATCGGCCCCACAAGAGAGCCGGGAAACTGGGCGCAGTGAAGTTGCTCACCCTGGGCCATCAGGGCATAGCGAGCCAGGGGGTTGTAGTGCTCCCAGCAGGCCAGGGCCCCAACCCGACCAAGTGGCGTGGAGACCACCTTGAGCCCGGAACCATCTCCCTGACCCCAGACCATCCGCTCGTGGTACGTCGGTGTGATCTTGCGACGTTTGAGGACGATCTCACCACAGCTGTTGAACAACAGCTGTGTGTTGTAAAGGGTGCCGCCATCGCGTTCATTGACCCCCAGCAAAACCTGCATGCCGTGTTGACGTGCAGCCGCTGCAACAGCGTCGGTCACAGGACCTGGCACCACCACCGCCTGGTCATAGAGGGCGAGGTGCGGGCGCCCCATCCGCACGGGGGGCTCGACGAAGGAAAAGTAGGGGTAGTAGGGGAGAAACGTCTCCGGGAAGACGATCAACTCAACGCCTTCGGCCGCCGCATCGGCCATGGCATCGAGCACCTTCTGAAGTGATCCGTCCAGGCTGAACAGCACAGGACGGATCTGGGCAGCGGCAACTTTGATGGTGGTCACCATGGTGAAATCCGGGGCCGACTCAGAGCGTCCAGGTTTCGAGCATGAAGGCTCCCTCCTTGCGATGCATCAGCACGATGTCGAGGACATCAAGGGGGTTGACCGGGGTAATGCCCGGCATCAGTGCTTTTTCGCTGTGTCCATAGAGAGCTTGCAGAGCGAAACGGCAGGCGTAGACCTTGCCGCCCTGATCCATGAACTTCTGAAGTCGAGCATTGAAGTTCAGGTGGCCGTCAAAAGCGGCATCACCAAGCTTGGGGAAACCACGCATCACACCGAGCGTCACGCCAGGTCCGTAGAGAAGAACGGAGGTTTCAAAACCTTTGTTGATCAGACGACTGGCCTGCAGCAGATTGACTAGACCGATGGACCCTTCGAAGGCCACAGTGTGAAAGGTCACCAGTGCCTTCTCACCTGGATCCGCCTTCACATCAGGAAAGACTTTCTCCTCGTAATCAACAAGAAAATCTCCCGGCTGATTGGCGGGGCGATCGACTACAGGCATGTGAAGAAAGGCTAAGAGCCCAAACCATGGCCTTGGTCACTGTTCAAAAAATGTTCCTGATGCAACCAAATCAAGCATCGAATCCCATGAGATTGCGTCGGTTTTCGTGACGATGACTACATCGCTGAACCGAAATTTCCTTGATGGTTGAGGAACGAAATTGTGTGCTGATTGAAGCCGAACAGCGCAATGAAAAGTACATCCACCAGACAATCCCACCAGGTTGTTGTCATTGGCGCTGGACAGGCTGGATTGTCGGTGGCCTACGCCCTGCAGCAGCACGGCATCCGTCCGTTGGTGCTCGAGAAACACCGCATCGGCTACGCCTGGGATCAGCAGCGCTGGGATTCCTTCTGCCTGGTCACGCCCAACTGGCAGTGCCGTTTGCCCGACTTCCCTTACGACGGCGAAGAGCCGGAGGGATTCATGGACAAACACGCAATCGTGAGCTTCCTTCAACGCTTTGCCAGGCATGTGGCAGGTGATGTGAGAGAGGGCGTTGCCGTACAACGACTGACGCCGAATGGCCATGGCTATCGCCTGATTTCCAGCGAAGGAGAGATTGAAGCAGAGCAGGTCGTCGTTGCCACCGGTGGATACCACGTACCGCGTCGGCATCCCCTGGCTGAACGGCTTCCCGGTTCAATCCTGCAGCTCGATGCCCGTGATTACCGCAATCCCGATGGGTTACCCCCAGGTCCTGTCCTGGTGGTGGGCAGTGGTCAGTCCGGAAGCCAGATCGCCGAAGATCTTTTTCTGGCAGGACGAACGGTGCACCTGAGCGTGGGCAGCGCTCCCCGTTCTCCGCGTCGATACCGCGGGCGAGATGTCGTGGACTGGCTGGATCGCATGGGCTACTACTCCATGCCGATCAGCGAACATGCAGACCCGCGCAGTGTGCGTGCCAAAACGAATCACTACCTCACCGGTCGGGATGGGGGGCGCGAGATCGACCTGCGCCGTCGGGCCCTGGAGGGGATGCGACTGCATGGCCGACTGGGCGAGATCAGTTCAGAGCACCTTGGCTTTGCCAACGATCTCGGCGACAACCTGGACCAGGCCGATGCTGTGTACTGCCGGATCCGAAGCAGCATCGACAGCTGGATTCAACAGAATCAGATTGAAGCGCCGCTTGAACCGCCCTACTCCCCCTGCTGGCAGCCATCACCAATGGCAGACCCAGGACTCGATCTCCAGAGCGATCCGCTGGCAGCCGTGATCTGGTGCACTGGCTATCGAAGCGACTTCAGCTGGATTGATGCACCAGTGTTCGACGGCGCTGGACAACCCACCCACGAGCGGGGGGTGACCCACAGCGCCGGCCTTTACTTCCTTGGA
This sequence comes from Synechococcus sp. CC9616, assembly GCF_000515235.1. Classification (NCBI taxonomy): domain Bacteria; kingdom Bacillati; phylum Cyanobacteriota; class Cyanophyceae; order Synechococcales; family Synechococcaceae; genus Synechococcus; species Synechococcus sp. CC9616. The sequence continues at coordinate 1,036,569 of NZ_KI911558.1, forward strand.
CTGCCCTGGCTGAACACCTGGGGCTCCGGACGGTTCTGCGGCGTCAAAGACGACGCGGACTATCTGGCCAGACTGATCAGCCTGCGGCTGCAGCGGCGAGACGCAAGCCAGGAACGGCTGGAGTGCACAGCCATCCTCGGCTCCTGAATGCAGGCAAGCCAATCAGACTGGCAATGTCAGCGCCTGCGCTTCAACGACGCGGTTCGGCCTTGCGCACGGAAATGTTGCGACCCATCCATTCGACGTCCTGAAGATCATCAATGGCCTTGGTCTCATCGGCTTCCTGACTGAGATCCACAAACGCAAAGCCACGCTTGCGACCGGTGTCACGATCCAAGGGCATCGAGCATTTGGTCACCTCTCCGTATTGCCCGAAAAGATGCTGCAGGTCTTCTCTCTCAGCATCCCAGGAGAGATTTCCAATGAAAATCGTCAAAAAATCGAACAGAAACAGTTCCATACCACCTTCTCACATCACAGAAAAAGGCTACGGCAAATCCAATCTCGATCGAAACGGGCCCCATTCGCAATGCGCTTTAACACCGATTGCCTTTGTACCCGCACGCACCAAAACTGTTTATACCGAGATCGGAGGAGCCCATGACGGCCGACACTCCACCTGAGCACACCAGAGAAGCAGCCTGACTTTCTGGCCCCTGCTCCAACAGTTTCCACCCATGCGTGGGCCTCTCGTCTGGAACGACAACAGCGGTCCGTCCGACCAGTCGACATCCTTTTGCACCGCCCAAGACCAAGGTGCCCAGCAGGATGCTGGCCTAACCCCTGGACTTCCTGGCCCCAGGCGCCATCAGCCAGACGCTTCCAACCCTGATCATTCGCTTCATCTGCTGTTGATGGGTTGAGCCATGCGAGAACGAGCGACGTTGGCCGTCTCTTCCATCCGGGAGGGGCGGCCTCCTTGCTTGCTGGAGCACAACAGATCCAATCGAATTCATCAAACTTTGGTATCAGCGTGAACGACATGGGGGAGGTCGACAGCCCTATAACAGGCCTGTAGCAACAGCTACATAACGTTCACTCCGCAATCTGCGGAGCGCTGTTCGACTCAGGCCATGGAACGGGGACCTGAGCTTGCTTCGAGGAACCTCCAATGACCCTGACCTATCGCGGCCAGCGCTACGTGCAAACAAAAACTGCCGGCGCCAACAATCAGAAGCCTGCACTGACCTACCGCGGCGTCTCTTACGCCAAGTGAGTTCAGATTAAAAGCTCAGATGCCCCGCTCAGGCGGGGTTTTTTGATGCCTGCCACAGGCACAAGATTGGTATCTGTTCCAACAAAAGAGGACGACAACAGAGCCAACCAATCCGAAAGAAGGGCTTTTATTTACTAACCAATGGGCTCAGGATTGGCCATGGTGGAGAGAGAACAACAAGCAGAAAATGACCGGACTGAAAGGGACCAAATCAGACGATTTCATCAACGCTGCAAAAGAACGCGGTGAAGCGGCCATGAGAGACAAACATCCCCGACTCACCAGGCTCGAAAGGGCCTTCCGCCATGCTGCGATCAGACGCAAAAGCCAGGCGGAACGCAGGGCTGCCAGCAGCATGAGTACAACCGCTGAGTGACCTAGCCGCCAGTCCATTCATAGTGGAAGTGTCACGAAGAACAGAGGACCCAGCGAGACAACTCATCGGCCACATCGCGGAGCTCCAATCGCGGCTAGCTCACCCGCAACACTGGACGGAAGGTGAAAACACCAAGAACGCTGAGAAGTTGCGGCAACTGCAGTTTGAACTTCGTCGACGCCAGGCCCAGGGCGACAGCAACCCCCTAGAGAGCTAAATCACATCCACACCCTTGCCTCGGTAGAAAGCAAAACGCTCACGGATTGACTCTGCTTTCGGCTTGGGATCGTCGTAGGCCCAGACAGCGTTACAGATCACCAGCTCACCAAGCACAACATCCCAATAGCGAGCCGTTCCCTTCCAGCCGCACACCGTGTTGTGGCTGGATTCACGGAAATACTCAGGACGCATCGCAGCACGAGGGAAATAAGGATTGCCATCCACCATCACGATGTCGTCACTGTCAGCAATCACAGTGCCGTTGAGGATTGCCTGCATGGGTGCCTGAACACTCAATTAATTGGTGAGCCTAGTCAGCAGCATGACGACCGCTGCAACAAACGGCTTCAAGGCAGGCCAATCAATCAAACCAGACAACAACATGAATGATCATGTTGAACCTCATCTGATTGATTCACCAAAACTATGTGTGAATTGTGAGCCGAGGAACGAAACATCAAAGCATCCGGATCCGAAAGCAAAGCCTCTCTATCGCTCAGTTGGATCCCCGTGGATCAATCAGGCCATACAGCAAGGCCGTCACGGCCATCTGGGTGCGATCACGGGCGCCGAGTTTGTCCATGGCATTGCCGACGTGCGTCTTCACTGTTTCCACAGACACACCGAGCAGATCAGCGATCGAATGGTTCTTAAGACCGTGGGACACGGCCGCCACCACCTCGAGTTCACGGGGCGTGAGGTCTTCAACCAGCGGCGGCAGGTGGGCCGTGGGAGCTGATGCAGCGAGTCGTCGAATCTCTTCGGGGTAGTAAATGCCACCTGAGGCGATGGTCTGGAGTGCACTGATCAGATCACCGCGACCGGTGCCAAGGCTGGATTTGAAGATCACCCCATCGGCAAAGGCCTGCATCGCCTCCTGAACCACCGCCTGGGTTTCACGGACCAGCACAATCAGCAACTGACAGCTGGGCCGTTCCGCCTTCACACGCCTCAGCAGATCAGGGCCATAGCCGGTTTCCAGATCCGAACTGCAGATCAACAGATCGGGCTGGGTGCGTTTGACCAACTCAAAGCCTTCGTCTTCCGTGGTGGCGGCACCCACCAGCGACGAACGAATCGGCTCGGCGACGCAAAAGGACATCAAGGTGAGACGATCCCCGAAGACGGCTACAAGCCGACGATCCTGGAGCAGCTTTCTTGCCTGGACGACCGCGTCCTGCAGGGCGCGTGAATCAAGCCGTAGCTCCATGGCCGGGGTGCATTACACATTTGATAGCTCACTTGAGCGGGATGGGCTTTTTGCTGCAGCAGATCTCGGATAGATTGGCCAACTCGGGCATTGCATGGCAGCCAGGCCAGATCAGTCCCATTCACCAGCAGCAACTTTGCAGCGAATCGAGCGCAGTAACTGGCGAATTAACTCCTGATCAGTAGAGATCCCACCGCTATGGCGATCTCTTCGTGCCTCAAAGAACAAGCTGCAACGCAACTCGGTGAGCGTTGAGGCAGTGCCGGCATTGGCCAACTCAGCACAAGACTTAAATCCACCCATCAGTTCGTAGCCGTTGATGGTGTGTGCAAAACGCTCCCATCCCAAGAGAGTCCCATCTGGATCGGGGATTTCTGAGAGACAAAGATCCTCATTGACGACATCGCGGGGCATAGCAACAAAAGAGGACAAGCCAAGGTGCGGTGTGATTGCAGCTTTGCCTCAGCGAGCAGAGAACACATCCCCCAATTAGGGGATCAACCAAGCGCTAAAGATCATCCAAACGAGGGAGGCGAATAAGGAACGGACTCTGGAAGCTATTGCCATGCCTGAACTGGCAGAAAAACATCAAAACAGTTATTCCATGAGTCGCTTCAATGCTGTAACCATCGCCAGCACATTCACCCTGGCAACCATTAGCAATCTCACCTTTGTGGTGAGCACTGCGCAGGCAGAAACTTATGACGCGCTATGCGGAGACAGCGGCTGCAGCATCAGCGTTGATGCTCGCGGAGTCTCGGGGCCCGGTGGATTCATCCCCAGTGAACTGGTGTCGAAATGGACAGTGGGCACCGACAGCGGTTACCACGGCGGCAAGGGAGTGGCTGGTGGCTTAGGCGGAGCAACAGCGGGTGCCGTCGGGGGAGCGTTGCTGCTGGGACCAATCGGATTGCTCGGTGGCCTGATCGGTGGAGCAGTGGCGGGCTCCGGGGCCGGCAAGGAATTCGACGGTTATTTCACCGTCGTTGGGTACAACAAAGATGGCGAGAAGATCTCCAACTCCTTCCGGTTTATCAACAAAAAACCGGCGAACCGATTGCGCACAGCTCTTCCAGCCGTAACGGGCCTATCAATGGGTGAGGAGCGTACCGCCGAAGAACTGGAGGTTGCTTACGCGGATTACATCCAAGGCAAACCATCGAGCAGCGACGGGCTGCCTGCGCGACTTGGTGTGGGCAACACCAATGGCAGAGAAGTTGCGGCCACAACAAGACCACAACAGCCCAAGCCAGCCGCAGGTGGACTGCTCAGTTGGGACGGCTATCTGGAACAACGCAATTTGATCGCCTGGGCGGAAGCCAACCCGGAAATGGCAGAACAACTACGCCAGAAGTTGATCGCAAAGGGCGAAATCAGCGCCTGATCAGCGATGTCACTGCCTTCAATGTCCACCCGCCTGATCACGCCAAGCCAGCTGTCGCTGTTCAGCATCAGCCCAGTGATCGGAGCCTGGTGGGAAGAGCTGCAGGCGCAAAAGCTGCTTGAAGGCAGCAAGCCGGCGGTGAGTGAGCTGGGCGGGCTTCCGCAGCAACGTGCAAAAGGAATTAGCCCGCGACTTTTTCAAGGTACGCCTCTGGAGCAGAAAGGAACTGCTCGAGAAGCTGTTTCGCTATTACGACACCTTCCCCGAAGACATCCGACTCGCTCTTCCCTTGAAGAAAGGCTGGATGGTGGCGGGTGAAGCAGAGGAATGAAAAACACCTCAGTTGAGGGAACTCCAAAGCGCTATTCCTCCCTCAATCGGGGGATGTCAGCCACCAAAGAAACCCAGAAAATGAACCCATCGGCCTAAAGACCCGACTGCAGCCATGCCTCGAGATCTGAGCGACATCTGCCTGGCCGATCTAGAAGCCATCGCCATTCCACGCCATGCGCGCTGGGACCGCCTGGGGTTGATGGCTGTGCGCAGTTACGTCCGTGATCAACTCTCTGCTCTTGGTGAGCTGGAGGAGCACCACTTCACCAGTGGAATTGATGATGGCGTGAACTTCATCTTCAGGCTCCCGGGCCGCAACCCCAGATGCAGACCCCTCCTTGTTGGCGCCCACTACGACGGACCACTGCACTCCATCGGTGCAGATGACAACGCCAGTGGAATCGTGGCGTTGCTGGAACTAGCGAGACGTTGGTCTGCCAACCCTCCCAAACGGCCGGTGTGGCTGGTCGCTTTCGATCAGGAGGAATGGGGGATGCTCGGCAGTGCTTCACTCGCCGCGCAGCTGAAAAAAACAGGGCAAGACCTCAAGCTCATGGTGAGCCTGGAAATGCTTGCTTTCACAAGCGAACAGCAGAGCTACCCCCATCCCGCGATGCGGCACATCTACGGCGATCGAGGGGATTTCATCGCACTGGTGGCCAATGCAGGCGCGGGATTGATGCTCCCTCGTCTCACCCATTCCATGGGACAACACGTGACCACCAAACTGCTTCCGGTTCTGCGTGCCGGCCATGACTTTCCCGCGGTGCGCCGTAGCGACCACAGCCCGTTTTGGGATCGCGGCTACAACGCGCTGATGGTGACCGACACCTCATTCCTGCGGAACCCGAATTACCACCAGATGAGCGACACGATCGACAGCTTGGATCTGCCGTTCTTTGCATCGGTGATTGATGGGCTCCACAGTGGCTTGAGCGGCCTTTGAAAAAAGTGATAAAAACAGCGGGCAAGCAAGGCGTCCCCTTCTGTGATCAACAACACGGCCCTGCTTGTACTGGCTCACAGACCCAAACCAGCGACCGGGCCATCGTGAAAGCACGGTGAAGGACAAGAAAAAGACGTCATCACCGCCCCGCCAGCGACCGCCATATCCACGAAAGCCCCGCCCCAGTGGTGGGGCTTTCCCATGCGACAGCCCGGGCATTGATCTAGCAGCCCTTCAGGCAGATCCCGCCCATGACCATCGCTAGCGTTGACAGCAATGACAGCACTGCTGGTAGCAATCGAACCATGGCCACCCTCACGATCCGCAACCTCGACGACGCCGTGCGCGATCGCCTCCGGCAGCGCGCAGCGAAACACGGACACTCCATGGAGGAAGAGGTACGCCAGATCCTTCGCCAGGTAGTGAAACCGGGTGACACAGCAGCAACCAGCAAGGGGCTGGGCTCCCGCATTCACAACCACTTCGCCCAGCTCGGGGGCTGCGATTTGGAGTTGCCATCAAGGAGCGACACGCCATCAGCACCGAGCCTTGAGCCGTGATTGTTCTCGATACGAATGTGCTGTCGGAACTGATGAGACAGCAACCTGCCGACGACGTTCTGACCTGGGCGGATCAGCTCAGCGCGCAGGAGGTGACGATCACAGCCATGAACGAAGCCGAGATCCTGCAGGGCATCGCCCGCTTGCCCGACTCCCAACGCCGGCAGCAACTGCAGCATGGCTGGGACATGCTTCTCGGCACCGTGCTCCAGCAGCCCGTGCTGCCGTTCAACAGCGATGCAGCGCAGTGGTTCGCTGCCCTGGTGAGCCATCGCGAAGGCCTGGGCCGGCCGATCAGCACCGCCGACGCCGTGATCGCGGCGACGGCTCTTGCCCATGACGGCCAACTAGCCACCCGCAACACCGCGGACTTCGACGCCATTGGCCTGAAGTTGATCAACCCCTGGGATCTGGATGGCCAATACAACTGATCCAATCAACGGCCCGTGCATCCTCGGCATCGATGCGGCCTGGACGGCCCACAACCCTAGTGGTGTGGCTCTGGTGCAACGAAAAGCTGAGGGTTGGCAATGCCTGGCCCTGGCCCCCAGCTACGACGCCTTCATCGGCCTGGCATCGGGGCAGCACTGGGATCCAAAGATCAAAGCCAGCGGCAGCAGGCCCGACCCCGCAGCTCTGCTTCAGGCCACACAGCAACTGGGCGGTGAAGAAGTCAGCTGCATAGCCGTCGACATGCCCCTGGCCACGACTCCGATCACCAGCCGACGGGCCGCCGACACCGCCATCGCCAGTCGTTTCGGGCCTCGGGGCTGCGCTGTTCACAGTCCCTCGAGCGAACGCCCCGGCCCCATTGCCGATCAGCTGCGCGCCGACTTCGCCGCTCTTGGCTACCGGCTGCACACCACCGCTGTCCCCACACCCTTCCCTGCCCTGATCGAGGTCTATCCCCACGTCGCCCTGTTGGCACTGCTGGAGCGCAACTACCGGGTTCCCTACAAGGTGAGTCGCTCACTGCAGTACTGGAAGGCCGAGTCGCTCACACCCGCCGAACGCATCGAACGGCTGCTGATCGAATTCCGAGCGATCAGAACCGGCCTTGAGGCCCACATCAGCGGCATTCCGGAGTTCATCCCCGAGCCATCTGAGGTGAAAACCCTGGCGTCCCTCAAGCCGATCGAAGACATGCTCGATGCCCTGATCTGCGCCTGGATGGGGATCGAACACCTCGAAGGCCGCACCGCTGGGCTGGGGGATGAGAGCGCCGCGATCTGGATTCCGGCAAGCCTGATTGCGTAGGCGTTAAGCGTCAGGGGGAAAACAGCGAGCGGTCTAACTGCCTTGGGCAGCGGAATCACACATGGCTTACAGATATCACTCAACTGAGGGATGTTGCCTCCGCCCAAAACTGCGACATTGGGCCAGATCCCGAGGCATGAAGTGATGCCATAAGGCAACACCGAACCGATTCCTGAACGCCTGGCCATTGCAAGGGCAGCCATCAGGCCCGTACGGGGAGCGAACGATTCAACACCTCGAAACCTTTGGATTGATTCATGAAATCACTCACCATCGCCGCCGGCTTGATTGCCATTGCAGCCGGCAGCTCCAACGCGAGCGAACAACTGATCTGGCCACCCGACGACCAGCTGCCCACAGGCGGCACCATCCCGATCCAGCGGTTGGTGGAGACCTGCAAGTTAGAAGTACCGATTTCTGAATTCTGCCGTGATCTTCATACCGAGCTGACTGAGGGCATGGAGCAATAGAGAACACTCGAGCATCGTTCCAGGACGCCCAATGTCTGGACAAGACCTGCACCTGCGCTGAGGATGGGTCTGGATCCTTCAGGCCTCGGGGAGCTCTGAGATGCAGCGACGAACCAGGCGCGTTCTCTGCATCGCCTGCCTGCTGGGGATTGGACTGCATGCCAGTCCTGGACTTGCACAGATGCGAGGCCCACGGATCAACAACGTGCGCGATGTCACCTGTGTTGCCAACTGGGAACGTCGCTTTCGGTTGATCAGTCCAGGATTCTGGGAGATGAGAATGGGCGTGAACGACAGGAATCCATTTATCTTTCGCGAAACCGATCGAAACACCACCACAATCTTTCTTCAATCCGTTCAGGACAGTCGATTGAAAAGCAAGCTCAATCTGAAGAAGCAACGCATCAAATACATCATTCCAGGCCAGGAAAATGACCCTTTGTATTTTGCAATTCAGTCCTTCAACATCAACGGCGGAAGTTGTTGATAACATCATCCAAAAGCATTGAAGTTGCGACCAAAATCGGGTAACCAAAACTGTTCAGTCGCAGAAACAAAACTGAATCCAGCTGAAACGCCCTCATGCTCAGCCTGCTGACAACCAGCCTGATCGCCATGGCTGTGCCGACAGCCACCGGCCCCTGCCCGAACGGTGTGATCCATCAGCTCGATGGGCTGTACCGCTGGCATGTGCGGGACATGGAGCAGCGCGCTGACCCTGTGGAGGCACTCCCCAGCCAGCGTCAGCGCTTCACACCATCGCTGTTTGAGCTGCTGCTGCAGGCCAGGTCACTCACACCGACCCGTGACGGCCGCTTCCTCGATTTCGACGTGTTCAGCAACACCCAGGCCTCGACCTTCGGAGCGAGAGTCACCGGCTGCAGCGATGAGCAGCGAGGCAGCATCCAGGCTGAGGTGGCCGTGACGGTGGGCCTGAGGCGCGTACCCAGCGAGACCCCGCGCCGACTGCTCTACGAGATGACCAGGAGCAGCACGGGCAGCTGGCGCATCAACAACATCACCTACCTCGACGAGCAGGGCTTTCAACTGAGGCCGTTTCTGCAGACACTGATCAATCCAGAGCCCTGATCCCCTCACCGCGCAGACGATCAGCACCGGCCCGTGACCCGACTCCATAGCATCGACTGATCACCGGTTCGACCCCATGGCCTCCACCGCGAACAGCTTCACGGAGTTCGCCGAGCGGGTCGACTACTCCCTGCTGGAGAACCTGCGGCCGGATCCTGAGGCCACCTCCGACGGCAACGATCACCGTCCCCGTCCGGTGTTCTCCGGCCACTGGGTGCCGGTGACACCGACGCCGATTCCCGAGCCGGAATATGTGGCCCACAGCCAGACCCTGTTCGCTGAACTGGGCCTGGACGATGGCCTGGCCCACGACGCTGCCTTCACCAGCCTGTTCTCCGGTGATGCCTCCGTGGCCACCCCACCGATGCGCCCCTGGGGCTGGGCCACGGGCTATGCACTCTCGATCTACGGCACCGAATACATCCAGCAGTGTCCCTTCGGGACGGGCAATGGCTACGGCGACGGCCGGGCCATGTCGATCGTGGAGGGCGTCTTCAACGGCAAACGCTGGGAGATGCAGCTCAAAGGCGGTGGCCCCACCCCCTATTGCCGCGGTGCCGATGGACGCGCCGTGCTGCGCTCGAGCGTGCGTGAGTTCCTGGCCCAGGAGTTGATGCATGCCCTCGGCGTTCCCACCTCACGCTCGCTGACGCTGTACATGTCGCGCGCTGAAAGCGTGCGGCGCCCCTGGTACTCGGAGAACTCCCGCTCCTTCGATCCGGACGTGATGGTGGACAACCATGCAGCCATCAGCACCCGCGTTGCCCCTTCGTTTCTACGCGTTGGCCAGATCGAACTGTTCGCCCGCCGCGCCCGCGACGATGCCCACCCGGAGGCACGCCGGGAGTTGCGGTTGATCGTGCAACACGTGATCGAGCGCAATTACCGCCCCGACATCGATCCGAGCCTGCCGTTCAACCAGCAGGTGCTCGAGCTGGCCCGCCTCTTCCGCGAACGACTCACCTCTCTGGTCGCCAATTGGATGCGGGTTGGCTACTGCCAGGGCAATTTCAACAGCGACAACTGCGCCGCCGGCGGCTACACCCTCGATTACGGCCCCTTCGGATTCTGTGAACTGTTTGATCCCCGCTTCCAACCCTGGACCGGCGGTGGTGCCCACTTCTCCTTCTTCAACCAACCGGTGGCTGCGGAAGCGAACTACCGCATGTTCTGGAAATCGCTGCGCACTCTGCTCGAAGGAGACAACAACGCACAGGAGCAGCTCGATGAACTTCAAAGCGGCTTCGCCGCAGCGATGCAGCAGCAACTGGAAGCGATGTGGGCCAGCAAGCTCGGCCTGAGCTCCTACAACGAAGCACTCGTCACCGAACTGCTGCAGCTGATGGCGGCCTCCAAGGCCGATTACACCAAAACGTTCCGCCTGCTCTGCGACTGCCCCGGTCATCCATCCGAGCTGCATGCGAGCTTCTACCTGCCCAGCACCGACGAGCTCGATGTCCAGTGGCAGGCCTGGTTAGAGCGCTGGCACGCCTCACTCAGCAGCAACGACAACCTCAGCGAGACATCTGCAGCGATGCGTCGCGTCAACCCCGCCATCACCTGGCGCGAGTGGCTGATTGCCCCCGCCTACCAGCAGGCGGAACAGGGCGACCACGATCTGGTGCGAGAGCTGCAGGCGCTGTTCAGTCATCCCTATGACGCACCTTCCAGCGAGCTGACCAAGAGATATGACCAACTCAAACCACGCCAGTTCTTCAGCGCTGGTGGCATCTCCCACTACAGCTGTTCGTCTTGAAACTCCTCCCCCTCATCGGCACCCTCCTCCTCTTCACGAGTCCTGTTCACGCTGACAGTGAATTCAGAGGCGTTGATGCCTATCCAGACCTCCTGAAGCAATGCCAGGACAGCAACCCGTTGTTCGACACCTTGGAGGACTGCGTACGATTTCAGGCCGTGAAGCCTCCACCGCGCGAGCTCTGGACGCATGTCTGCCTTGGCGAGGATGACATGCGAGACGACTATCGACGTCAGAAAGAAAAGTATTGCGGCTGCATGCATGAAACGATCTTTTATGACCAACCGGATCAATCCTTCAAAAGTGCTGTCCAGCTCTGCAAAGGGAAATTTTCCCCATTGGAATGAGTGTTCCTCATAAGAATCAATTGCTCAAAATCCCTCCAAAGCTTGGTGCTAAGGATTATTTAATTGGCACCCTCGGCACTGAAAGCATGCCTTTGTCTCTGTCGTCCAACCAGCCTCAAACAAAAGGGCTTCTAAATCAATTTCTTCAAGCCTCGTGTATTACGAGACCAGGATTCAGGCAACCAGGAACACCAAGCGCCTCGGGGGAATCATCGATCAGATTTACCCCGATCAAGTGTTGCTCTAACGGTCAGCAAAAGAAACGAGAATTCGTAGGAGCCCTGGATCAAACCAAGGAAAAAAGTTCGCCATGAACGATTCCTGTAGACATGGCCAGGGACATGGCAACAGCAGGACTGGCTGACGCAACAGAAGATTCTTCAACAGCGTGCTTGGGTATCGCAGTGAAATGAGTCGGGTCTTGAGCGCCTCATCCGTCCAACCGCAGGAGCGACCAACAACAAGCCATCACGTCCACGGCGTCTGGAGCCTGGTGTCGTACACCGTGGAAGTCAACGATTCGGGAGAGACGTTTCCGCCGATGGGGGACAAGCCCTCGGGGTATGTGATTTTCACGCCTGAAGGACGTCTTGCCTTCACCCTCTCCGCCGAAGGGCGCCAGCCGGCTGAAAGCATCGAGGACAGTGCCGGCTTGCTCAGCAGCATGATCGCCTACACCGGCACCTACACGCTGGACGGGGATCGCTGGATCACCAAGGTGGATGTGGCCTGGAATCCGGAGTGGGTCGGCACCGAGCAGACCCGCTATTTCCGCATTGACGATGACAAACTCACCGTTACAACACCCTGGCGCGTGATGCCGAACTGGCCTGAAAAAGGGCTTACCCGCAGCATCGTGACCTTCCAGCGCTGCCGTTAGTCAGTCGACGACAGTTGTTGTCGACCCGTCAGGCGATCATCGACTGCGGACCATCCTTCGCAAGCAGTCGTTCCCGGATCTGCACGGCTGCTGAGCAATATCCCGACCAACCACCCATCCGGCGCAGATCGGCACGTCCACGATCATCGACCGCTTCGGAGACACAAACACCTTCAACCTCCGCCTTTTCAAAGGCCGCCAACAACGGAATCTCCGCGGCCAGAACATCCACCCCGAAGCCCTCGAGCGTCTGACGGGCATCATTCGCCAGGCGCTGCTTACGACTGTCCACTTTCACCAGCAGAGCCACGTGCATCGTGTCCATGCCACGCAGGATGGAGGAAAGCTCGATCGTGAGTTCCACAGAACGCGCCTGGGGCGTTGTCGGCAACAACACCAGATCAGCTCCAGCCGAAAGGTTCTTGAGTTCCTCTTCATGGCTGCTGGCCTGACCGTCGGTGATGATCACCTGAGCCGATCGGGTTGCTTTCGCAGCGGCCTCAACCGGCACCACCTCAAACGGCAACATCCCGCGGGCGGCATAGGCGGTGGCGGAACGGTTGCGGTCTGCATCCACCACACACACCGAATGGCCCTGCTGTGCCCAGACGCAGGCGAGATGAAGACTGGTGCAGGTTTTGGCAACACCTCCTTTTTGTCCGAAAACCGTCAGAAACATTGTTTTTAAGGAGAGTAGAAACAACGCCAAAAAAGATCCTGGCGATATCGGCAAAAACACACGATCCAGCCGATCAAATCCTTGGAATCAAGGCATCATTTGGGAAAAACTCTTCAAAAAGACAGATCCGATCAGCCCAACGCATCTCCACCTCCAGGCGCATCAAACGATTACGCACCCACATCAAGGTATCCAGATCGATCGGTTGATTCACCTTGCGCTGCTGAGCTCTCGCCCAGCCATCCTTGTTTTGAAAGGAATTCACGACCAACTTGCTGAAAGCTCACCAACCGTAAAAGCGGTATAGCTGCCCGCAAGCAGCTCCACATTCAGTAAGCATCGATGAACACCAAATCCATCAAAAAAGGTTCATTTCCGCCTTGATTTAACAAAGACTTTGAGTCCATCAGCTGGAACACAAGGTTTTCAACCGCAGATCAGAACAAGTTGGATCGATCATCACTGCTGATCACGATCCAAACGCTGCAGGAACCGCTGTGACTGACTTCGTTCACTCTGGACATACGCCTGGGTATCCATACCTACAACCCGATCAACAAATCGCGAGAATCATGCGGTTTCCCCTCCGGGAGGGGAATCAGCGTCGAGTGTTGGGAGGGTTGGGGAACCCTCCCAATTTTTTTGTCTCGGCGCTGCCGCTGAACGCCCATTCCGGCAAACGGCGCTAGGCAAAGGGTGCCGGCTGCCCTCTTTCTGTTGACCTCCCTTCCTCCCATTGCCGGTCGTGAGGCGGATCTGCAGCGTCTGATGCAATCAGACCTCCCCATCTGGCGCCAGCACAGCAACCTGGAACTGGATCGGATTCAATCCGGATTCGCCTGTGCACTGCACATGCACCAACCGACCATCCCCGCCGGTGCCGATGGCGCGTTGATCTCCCATCTCCAGTACATGGTTGAGCATCAGGGGGAAGGCGACAACCACAACGCCGAACCGTTCGCCCAGTGCTACCGGCGGCTGGCAGACCTGTTACCGCAGTTGATCCAGGAGGGATGCAACCCGCGCATCATGCTGGATTACTCAGGGAATCTGCTCTGGGGCGTCGGGCAGATGGGGCGGGAGGACATCACCGGAGCACTTCGCTTCCTGGCCTGCGATGTTGAAATGCAGCGCCATGTGGAGTGGCTTGGCAGCTTCTGGGGTCACGCCGTGGCTCCCTCAACACCGATCCCAGATCTGAAGCTGCAGATCTCGGCCTGGCAGCATCAGTTCGCAGCCATGTTCGGGGAGGCCACGCTGCAGCGGGTCAGAGGCTTCTCCCCGCCGGAGATGCACCTGCCCAACCATCCCGACACCCTGTTCGAATTCATCAGCGCCCTGAACCAGTGCGGTTATCGCTGGTTACTGGTGCAGGAGCACAGTGTGGAAACACTGGATGGCGCACCTCTCAGCCAGGAACAGAAATATCTGCCGAATCGACTGATCGCCAGAAACAGCTCGGGGGAGACGTGCAGCATCACGGCGCTGATCAAGACCCAGGGTTCTGACACCAAACTGGTGGGCCAGATGCAACCCTTCTATGAAGCAATGGGGCTGCAACCATTGGCATTGGGGAGTCGCAAGGTGCCCCCTTTGGTGAGCCAGATAGCCGATGGTGAGAACGGGGGCGTGATGATGAACGAATTCCCGTCTGCGTTTATCCAGGCGAACCAGCGCCTCCGCGGCGAGCAGAACGGCACAGTTGCCATCAACGGCACCGAATATCTCGAACTGCTGGATGCCGCTGGATGCAGCAGCGATCAGTTCCCGAGCATCCAGGCCGTGCAGCAGCAGCGCCTTTGGCAGCGCATTGAACATCCAGCCACACCAGCCAAGGTGTCCCAGGCCATTGCCGCACTCACACAGGCCGGAGAGGGATTCTCAATGGAGGGAGCCTCCTGGACAAACAACCTCAGCTGGGTGGAGGGGTACGAGAACGTGCTCGAGCCGATGAACCAACTCAGTGCGCGATTTCATCAACGCTTTGACGAGGCCCTGGCCGACGATCCAACCCTCAGCGGCAGCTCTGAATATCAGGAAGCCCTGCTGCATGTGTTGCTGCTGGAAACCAGCTGTTTTCGTTACTGGGGCCAGGGAACCTGGACGGACTACGCCCGCACAATCCACAAACGCGGCGAAGAACTGTTGATCTGAAAGTTGTCAAGTACATCCATGTCGCTCAACGTCGACAAAAAGATGCAGGCGAACGTGTCAAGACCGGTACGATTTTTTCTTTCAGAACAGTAACCATGGCACTTACGGGCTTTGAGATCAGCGTTGGTGGTGTTCTCTCGATTCCCGTTGTCGCTGGACTGACCTTCCTGGGCTTCAAAACCTGGGGCGAGAAGAGCCTCGATGCCTCCAAGTACAAGCCCAAAAAACCTGCGCCTGCGGCAGCTGCAAAAAAACCAGCACCTGAAAAGACGGCGGCTCCTGAGAAAAAGGCTGCTACTGAGAAAAAACCAGCTCCTGATAAAAAACCAGCCACTGAGAAGACAGCAGCCACTGAGAAGACAACAGCCACAGACAAGAAAGCAGCTCCTGTCGCGAAAACTGCGCCGGATCCATCCGCCACCGAGGACACAAAACCTGCAGCCAAATCAGACACGCCAGCCGAAAAGAGTCAGGAGGCCTGAGCCCCTGGCCGGGTGGCGGGGAACGTCAGCGGTGGCAGGCAGCCCGAAACCGATCGGCCCGGCTGGTTGCCTGATGTTTGGTGTGACGACCGCTGACACGTCGTCTCCACATTCGAAATGAAGAAGACTTCATCTCAGCGCGCATCAAGGCGATCACATCCTTCTCTTTGAGGCCGAATTGCATCTCAATTGCCTCAAAAGGGGTGCGATCTTCCCAGGCCATTTCGATCACACGATCCACCTCCTCGATCGTTAGAGGCTGACGAGCACTCATCGGTTGCTCTTCTGCCAGGCCCGCTCCAGCTGCTGGCGAGCCGATGAGGGCGGCGCACCACTTGAGCGCAACTTGCCGCGATAGGACGCCGTCAGCGTCCAAAACTTCCAGATCGACGCGACCGCCACGACGCCCCAGCCAAGCAGGAACCAGTTGCTGTGCACCGCCATGAAACAGTCAGAGAACCCATGATGGCGGCATGCGCCCACCTGTTGCACCCTCCACCGTCTGGAATGCCGGAATCGTGCTGATGGTCACGATCGGCGTAATCCACTATCTGCTGAACCGCTGAAGCGAATGGACCCTGAGGTGCGTCTGTTCGTGATCGCCCAGCTGCTGGTGATCGTGGTTCCCGTGGGACTGCTCTTCTGGCTATGGCTCGCCATGCTCGGGTGGGGCCGCAACCGTGGGCAATGACGGGTTATTTCTGACCCTTCACCACTGCGACAACGTGATTCCAGGTGGGATTCACAATCCTGTAGGTGCGCAGCGTGGCACGAGATTTGGTTCGTGCGCTCACGAAGGCCTTGAACTCAGTTTTGAAGCAGATTTCCTTGGTCCAATGCCCGTTGGAATCCAGCCGTTCAATACAGAACATCAGATAGGTCTGTCCTATCGAAATTGAAAATCAATGCTTGATCTAGTGCTCAAAAACCACAGGCTCTCTTTGGGATCACGTCAGGAAGAAACAACGATCTCGTGTTGAAATTGCTGTTCTCTGCTTTCTGTTCGCTCTGTGGCCGTCCTTGCATCACTGTTTTTACCGCTGCTGATGCTGTTTCACCTTGTCGGCCCGATCCCAGCTGATCTTGGCGTTCACGACGGCAAGCTCAGCCCTTGCCCGGGGCCTGCTCACTGCGCTCAGAGGCAATGGGCCATGACGGATTCCGGCGCTGAATTCAGAACTCTGGCGAATGCGGTGGAGACGCTTCCACGCACGCAGATCATCGAGCGCACCGAGCAGTATCTGCATGCGGAAGTGAGCAGTGCCTTGTTCGGATTCGTGGATGATCTCGAGCTGCTCGACACCGGAACAGGCATCGAAGCCCGTTCCATCTCAAGGCTTGGCGATTCAGACCTCGGCGTCAACGCAAATCGCTTGGCGGGACTCAGGCCTTGACCTTGCGGAGATTGCGCAGATCTCCCATCAGCTGTTTCAACCCCGTCAGGAAACCCACCATCGCCAGGACAACGATCCCAACGATGATCGCGGTTTCCAAAAGCGCATGGGGGTCTGAGAGCAGCGCGGGCCAGGCGGAGGTGAGGGTTGTCATGGCGGAACACTGTGTTGCTGGAGTGGTAGCAACATCCCGATAAGGTGACCTTTACAAGACGACATCAACAGGAAACAGATCGATCCACATGAATGACATCATCTGCCCCAATTGCGGCAAGGCATTCAAGGTTGATGACACGGGATACGCCGAAATTCTCAAACAGGTTCGTGACCGAGAATTTGAACAACAACTGCAGGAGAGACTCGCGCTGGCAGAAAACGACAAGCGCAGTGCAGTCAGTCTAGCCGTTGAAAAAATCAAGGCCGAGATGCAAACAATTGCAGCGCAAAAAGAACTGCAAATTCAGGAGCTGAAGGCATCGCTCGATTCCCGTTCCATCAGCCAGCAGCTGGCCATTACCGAAGCGGTGAGTGCGGCCGAGAAGCAACGTGATCTTCTGGCTGGTGAACTACAGCAGGTGCGCGACAACAACACAACCGCGACCCGTCTTGCAGAAACAAAGTTCGCCAAGGAAATTCAGGCCATCACACTGAGAAAAGACGGAGAACTTCGCGATCTGCGTACCCAGTTGGAGTCCAGTGGGGTGCAGCAGAAGCTCGCGATCCGTGAGGCCCTGACCACGGTTGAGAAGCAGCGCGATGAGCTTCGCAACGAACTGAGCCAAAGCGAGCTCAAGCATCAGCTGGCAGAACAAACCCTCAAGGAGCGTTACGAGCTCCAGATCCATGACCGGGATCAGGCGATTGAGCGACTCCGAGACATGAAGGCCCGTCTCTCAACAAAAATGGTGGGCGAAACCCTTGAGCAGCACTGCGAAACGGAATTCAACCGAATCCGTTCTGCGGCCTTCCCGCGGGCCTACTTCGAAAAAGACAATGATGCCCGGAGTGGCAGCAAAGGCGATTACATCTTTCGCGATCTGGATGAAAGCGACAACGAAATCATCTCAATCATGTTTGAGATGAAAAACGAAGCCGATACAACAGCAACCAAGAAAAAAAACGAGGATTTCTTCAAAGAGCTCGACAAAGATCGTCGCGAAAAAAATTGTGAGTATGCCGTGCTTGTGTCACTTCTAGAGCCTGACAGCGAACTCTACAACTCCGGCATTGTTGACGTCTCTCATCGTTTCGACAAAACCTACGTCATCAGACCACAATTTTTCATTCCTTTTATTACTCTGCTCCGCAATGCGGCCTTGAAATCACTGGAGGTGAAAGCCGAACTCGCCTTGGTCAAAGCTCAGAACATCGATATCACCAACTTTGAGAACGAACTGGAAACATTCAAGGATAATTTCTCTCGCAACACCGATCTGGCAAGGCGCCGCTTCCAGACTGCCATCGATGAAATCGACAAGTCCATTCTTCACCTGCAGAAAACCAAGGATGCCCTGATCGGTGCTGACAACAATCTGCGGCTGGCTAACGACAAAGCTCAGGACGTTTCGATCAAAAAGCTGACGCGCCGTAATCCCACCATGGCGGCCAAGTTCGCAGAAGTGCGTGATCAACAGGACAACTCCTGAGCCGGCCGGATCAGTCCTCCCAGTACACCGTGCAGCTCCAGCGAACCTTGAGCATCTGCTGCTTCTCCCTGCAAACGAGATCTTTCACCGTTGCCGTCTTGGGAAACAACCGTTGTGCGGCATAGATCGCCAGCTCCTGCGTCGGTCCCTCAGCCGTCGATGTCTCTGCTTTCACCATGGCCGCGCCGGCCAGGAGGAGGACTAGCCCACAGGTGAGTTGTCGCATCAGTGCATCGCAACAACAGGTCGTTGATCAACCTACCGATGCGCATCCAGCGGATTGACGCAAGGCCGCCCATCGGTTTCAGGGACACACTTGAGGGCGTGATGCCTGACGCTGCGTCTCCCAAGACCATGCCTTCGACACCGCGCAACCGAATCGGAGAGATCTACGGGCAGCTGACGGTGGTGCGCAGCTCCGATCGCCGCACCAAGGGAGGCAACGCCTTCTGGTGGTGTCGTTGCAGCTGTGGTCGCGAACGCGAAGTCCCAGGAGACAAGCTTTCTCACAACATCAAGCGGAGAAAACCAACCGTGACGGCCTGCGAAAGCTGCGCCAGGGAGCGTCAGATTGAAGCGGTCTGCAGCAAAAACGATCGCGAAGAACGTCAGCGACGCATCGATGCCGAACTGAGACGACATGAACTGGTAGGTGTCGTCCCAAGCCGCTGGTTAATGCTGCCTCTGACGGACGCCCATGCCCGCGAACTCGGCAAGACCCTGTTTTTTCGTGGAATTCGCTGCTTGAGAGGACATATCGCCCCTTACAGGATCAACGGTGGCTGCCTGGCATGCGCCGGACAGCTGCCAAGTGCTGATTCAGCTGTCGACAAGCGTCCAAGCGATCACGGCTTGGGTTGACGAACATTCGCGATCATCCATGCCCAGAGAGTGCTCACGGATGCTCCAAATGCCAGGAGGGCCAAGAGTTTTGTTTCCATCAGAGGAAGTCGAAGTCATCTTCCGATTCGCCGTCGAAGGCATTCATGACCAACGCAGCGAACGGGATAAAAACAGAGGCAATGACAAGAATTTCCATGAATTTGCTGCCATTGGCGCTTAACCATAATTTACAAGCATTTACAAAGCGTTGCGACGACTACAGCCCTCCAGGCTTGAGCAGAATTGCTCATTTTTTTGCTCCCGAAAATTCGCAGTCTCGTTTTGAGACCACTAAGTTGCGCATCCGCGATGCAACTCGATGCGCTCGGTCAACTCATCCCGTTATGTCGAGATGGCGAGGCAGCAGCGCCGCTCTGCCTTTCTATGCAAGGCAGAGCGCTTCAACGGCCGTATCGCCATGCTTGCCGTTGCGGCAGCGGCTGCTGCTGAGCTGACCCTTGGTCACCCACTTCTGATCCTCCATGGGCACAGCTGATCCGCAGGCGCATTAGGAAACCAAGAATTTCGCCTTATCACAGTCACACCCGCTACCGCGAACGGCGTGACAATTCTTTAAAAGAGATCAGTTGCTGGTTTTCCATGCCGGAACAGGACATTGCGGCCCAGATGGAGATGGATCTCAATGCGCTCCGCGTTCTCCATCGTGTGGTGGTTGATGCTCACGATCGCTGGAGCGGAGGAGACCCGGAAGAACAGAACCTGCTTGCTGCGATGCGCCAGCAGCTCTATGCCGCTCTGATGGAAAACCTTTTCCAAAGAGGAGACATCTGAACAACGGAATCCGAACTAGGCCTGAATGACGTTCTGCTGGCTCACCATCCCCTCTTGACGAGGTGGCATCAGCTGGCTGGCCATCAGCAGGTGGGCCATGAAACGGCTAGCTGAAAGCAAGGCCAGTCCCACACAAATCGGACAATGCGTCAATCCCATGAGAAGAGCTTCGACGCCTAGTGGTCGCCGAGACGAGGAATGAGGGATTTCTTGATGATCAGCCTGTTCCCTTTCTCCACTCCCTCAAACAATTCATCCCAGCAACCAGCTCACCAAAAGCGTGAGCAAAACACCCTTGAAGAACGATATCCAGAGCAGGGCATACACACCCAGCCCGAAGCGACGCATCAGGGCATTGATCTGCTGTTTATGCCAGCGCACCAGAGCCGGGTCGCCCTCAACACTCAGCTGCTGAACGCGCTTCAGGGCCACACGGCCAAGTCTTGTCATTCAAGGGCACCTCACTGATAAACTGTATTTTTGCTCTGTTTCGGAGAACGGATGAGTCAGGTCACTGTCGGTGAGAACGAGGGCATCGAATCAGCGCTACGTCGTTTCAAGCGCTCTGTAGCCAAAGCCGGCATCTTTTCCGATCTGCGTCGCATCCGCCACCACGAAACCCCTGTAGAGAAATACAAGCGCAAGCTCAAGCAGCGGTCCCGTAATCGCCGCCGTTGATCGAACGGCAAAAGCAAGTCCCAGAATTCTTTTCATCAAGCGCCCCTCAATGGACGTAAGCCCTTCGTTAAGGCACGAGGGGCTCATGGCGGCAGCGTTCCGTAGGCGCAGGCGTAGACCTTCCCCAGTGGCGGTTTCTGAACCAATTCGTCACAGCAGGCGGTCTGGTTTCGCCAGACTCAGCCTCACCTGAAGACATCGAATGCTTCTGCCGATGCCGTTCTGTCCCATCAGTGCAGCGAAAATCGCCGGCCTAAAAGCCACGGTGATGCTGCTGATGGTGATGTTGTTCAAATCAAAGATGCTGCGCCTCAAGATGTCGCTGCTTGGCAGCGTTCTCGGATTCGCCATGCTGATTGGCTTTTTGATCACCACAGGGGTGCTGAGCGTTGTGGCAGGTGGTGCCCTGGCTTATGCAGCCACGCAGTCCGGCAAGCGCAGCTGATTTCTGATGCAACGACTCGGACTTCTGGCCGGTATCGGACTGGCAACCCTTGGAACCCTTGGCATCGCAGGCGGTGGAATTCTCTGGAATTTCCAGGGCCGCACCCTCGGCCTCAGCAGCACCATCACCTCACTGGTGTTCTTGGCCATCAGCCTCGTCCTGCTTCGCCCTCTGCCGAGCGAACCGTTTGATGTCGACTTGCTCGAGATCAGTGATCTGCCTGCGCCCACCCCGGCAACCTCAACGATCAGGCTGAAGCGGCCTCAAACCTCTCTGATCGGGATCACCCTCGCGGGCTTCGGCACCTTTGGATTGGCTGCCTCGGGAATCCTTTGGAACTTCCAGGGAGTTGCCTTCGGACTGAGCGGCACGCTCACATCCGTGGTTGCTCTGCTGCTCAGCATTCCCTTCCTCTGGCCGATCGGGTCCCGTGGCCCAACACAAACGATCACTGTTCAACTCAAAAACAAACCAAAACCTGCCGAAACGCTCCCGAAAACAAGCGAACCAGCGCCTGAGCCTCAACAGGGACAGATCCCCGATCCGCAGCAGGATCCCGTTGTTGCTGTTGCTGAAGCCGACGCTGAACCTGAAGCAACGAGCAACGGTGTGTTGACCACAGCGGAAGCGATCGCTGCCGAACTCGCTTCCTCTCAGGAACAGACAGCCCCTGTGGAACTGGTGACCTTCGCACCTCAGAATCTCGCTCCTGGGCGAACTCTCCCCAGCCGCAACCGCCGACCAGGGGCATCCCTCAAGGGCTATCGCGGCATGGTGGAAGATTTGTTCCGTAGCTGAAGAACGTGAGCACGATCCTCAGATCTCTCCCTTCAACCGGCGCCGTCAGCGGCATCCTTGAAGCCGTTGGGTTTTTTCGGGATCCGAACTTCGCTTCACGACGCTTTGAAACCTACGGCGACGTTTTTGAGACAACCCTGATTGGTCAGCGGCTGGTTTTCGTGCGTGGCGACGAGGCGATCGAGGACCTGTTTCAGCAATCGGATGCCGTTCAGGGTTGGTGGCCGAGCAGTGTTCGAACACTGCTGGGAAGCAGGTCATTGGCGAATCGCAACGGACCTGCCCACAAAGCACGTCGGCGGGTCGTCGGCCAGCTGTTCGCGGCGGCAGCCTTACGCCGCTACAGCCCCCAGATCATCGCCATGGTGAACAACCTGGCGGACGAGGTCGCATCAACCAAGTCGCCCATCGCTCTGGCGGATCGCATGCGGCGCTTTGCTTTTTCGGTGATCGCCACCACTGTTCTGGGCCTCGATGGCAGTGATCGAGACGCTCTTTTTGTCGATTTCGAAATCTGGACAAAAGCGCTGTTCTCGCTGCCTGTTGCCATCCCTGGCAGTCCCTTCGCCAAGGCTTTGCAGGCCCGATCCCGTTTGCTCAGCAAATTGCAGCAGGTGCTTGCCGACGCCGATGGTCGCCGTGGAGGCCTTGATCTGCTGGCTGGCGGACTCGATGAAGCCGGACTTCCACTCAGTGATGAGGATCTCGTGGAACAGCTTTTGCTGCTGTTGTTCGCCGGTTATGAGACCACGGCATCCTCCCTCTCATGCCTGATGCGAGAACTGCTGATGCAGCCTGAGCTGCTGTTCTGGCTACGGGAGGAACTGAACGGCCTGGTCTGGCCGCCAACCGACGACCCCACCAACAGCTACGACCCTGGCAAGGCTCCCCGGTTGCAGGCTGTGGTGAACGAAGTCATGCGAATGACCCCTCCGGTGGGAGGCTTTTTTCGGATCACCACTCGTCCGATCGCATTGGCGGGCGTTGAAATCCCTGAAGGTCGCGTGATCCAGGTGGCACTGGCTTCTTCCAACCGCCACGGCGCAGGCGATCTCGAAAAATTTCGACCGCAGCGTCACCTCGACGGATCCCTGCAGAAAAGTCTTCTGCCGTTCGGAGGTGGTGAACGTGTCTGCCTCGGAAAAGCACTGGCTGAACTTGAAATTCGTCTGATGACGGTTGGCCTGCTGAAACAGGTGTCGTTCAGTCTCTGCTCCGACCAGGACCTCGACCTTCAGCTGATCCCCAGCCCCTCCCCGAAGGGCGGGCTGCTGGTGAGCGCCAGAGATTGATCAACTGTCGATGCCAGGGCGTCACGTCGTGCGCCGGTCGGGGTGGGCTGGTCCCTGACTCCATCTCCTGCATGTCCCGTCGCAGACGATGGAGAACCGGGATGAGCAGGATCGCCACAATCAGCGCCATCAGCAACAGGAATGGCAGCAACGCCAGCATCCAGACGGTGGCAACCGCAGTCACCACCCCGGTCAGCAGCAACCGGATCCACTGGGGAGATTGACGACCGGGCAGCTGCTTCATGCCCTCAGGACTGAGCAGCCTTAAGCGCCTGCAGACCCAGGGCCATGTGCGTGCGGCAACTGCCGAGTGCCATCACCTGTTGGGGGGAACGTCCTTGGGCCACGGCATCGCCGTGCGCCGAAATGCGCTGCAACAGATGCTGCGTTTGCTCGGCCCAGATCTTGAGCTCGTCGGAGAGGGGGTCGACATCCGAGGCGCAGGCCTCCATCTCTCTGGGTGCCCCCTGCAACAGTCCCGCCAGATCACGGTGACTGAGGGCATCGGGAATCATCCGCTGTTCAGCATCCTTCATCAATTTCTGCTGTGTCGTGATCCGACCTTATGGAGTCCAGGCGTCGCCATCCAGTTCGGTTGACAGGGGGATCTCCACACTGATTAGGGGCTGTCTCGAAAAATCCGGTCGAGTTCACGCCGGAAGTCGCGGCTGCTGAGAGGCGCCGCCCCCCGACGTCGTCGGTTGCGCTGCAACAGCGATCCAATCCACCAGATCTGGAGAGCCAGAAACACCACGCCGGTGGTCAGCAGGCTGACCGTGGCGCCGTTCCATTCCATGCCTGATGTCTCAGTAACTGGATAGCGGCAGGGTGAAGCCCGATTGCATGTGTCCGATGTCGAGCATCACGTAGACCAGCCAGATCACAAGGGCTGCCACACCAGCACCCGCAGCGATCTTCGCCAGGGAGCGCCCGATCATCTCGAGAAGGCTGATCTCTTTCATAGAGGCTGGATTGATCACAGCAATTCTGCCTGCATGCACATGCAACCGCCTGGCTGTGGCAGCCTCAACAAACGACGAGGCGACAACACCATGCCGCTTTTGCCCCGCTGGCGATACATGACGCCTAAGGCACAGCGTTCTGCACGTCGACTGGGAATCAGCGCGGGCGTGCTGGTGCTCGGTCTGATCCTGAACGTGCCTCTGCTCTGGCTTGTGATCGGACTGGCCGTCTGGTGGCTGTGGAACGGCTTGCAACGCCGTCGATGAGCAAACGTTGATGAGCAAGAGAAAAGCCCTGCCGAAGGCAGGGCTGAAATCCCAGACGTGCGACCTTGTTTCCACGTCGTGAGAACTCCTCACCACTTCACCGTGCCAAGAGAACGACGGGAACGGCGCAACCTCATGCATCCAGTGCAACTGGCACAGATCCTGAACATCAGAATCACTGCTCAGCTCACGGCCAGATCGTTCATTGATTGGTATCAATGGAGTGTGTACTGGCCTGACGTGCCATGACCAAACTGATCAGAAGCAGCTCAATGATGGGTGGTTCTGGCTTTCAGGAACGATTCTCCCGATGGTGGAGAGCGATCTTCAACGCACAGAACAGGTCTGAAGATCCCAGGGAGGGCAGAACGGAACGGCCATTCATGTTCTGGGATCTCAGTGATGGGTGATCAGCCCTGACCAAACAATCCGAAAGTGATCTGGCTGGCAATGCCATGACCGGTGATCACTTCCGTGAGCAATCCGATCAGAAAACCGAGCATGGCCACACGACCATTCAGGAGCTCTGCGCGATTCATGCGCTCACCCTGAATCTGGGACTTGGCTGCCTCCTGATACCAGTCGTCGCGAGGCTGGCTGACGGAGTCGGACATGACGCTACGAAGAATTCGTGAAGTGATGTTACAGGAACTTGCAAAGAAAGCGGTCAGCCATTTCAACAGCGAGTTTCAGGTTCGACGACTCGCTGTGCCCTGAATGCTGACGTGGCTTGAAGCTGTGGTCTCCGTCAGGGATCCAGGCCAGCTCAACCGCTGGTGCCAGGGGATAGGCTTCCACCTCAGCCATGCGCCCCATGGCATCACGCTCCCCTTGCACAACCAGCACAGGGGCCGTGATTGTCTGCAGGTGTTCAATCCTGAGGTTGTCGGGCCGACCCAGTGGATGAAAGGGATATCCCAGGCAAAGACAAGCCCTGATCTGATCCTGATCAAACAACGATGCGGCAACCAGGCTGGCGATACGACCACCCATCGACTTACCGCCAATGAATAGGGGGCTCGAGCCTGCAAGCGTGCCGACCTGCTCTCGAAAGTGTTCAATCAAAATGTCGGCGCGGTCTGGAGGACGCCTCTTGCCGAGGAGCCTCTGACGCTGCATGTAGGGGAACTCGAAACGGACAACATGCCAACCGAGCCCTGCAAGCCCCTGAGCTGTTGCCTGCATGAAAGAACACTCCATGCCAGCTCCCGCTCCATGAGCCAGAAGCAGAGTGGCTTTTGACGATGTTGGTCCGTCAAACAGACGACGATCGGACACAGACATCACTGGGAGGTTCACCCTCCCAGCTTGAATTCATCGGTGATCAGCGCGCAGCAGGCACATCACTCAGGCTCGGAGTGCGCTTCAGCAGCTGCTCAAGGGACTCTGAGGTGAATTCCAGATCGGGCTCGAAACGACGGCTGACCAGCTCGTCGATGGAGAAACAACCAGGCCCGACGGCAAGGATCGCCACAGCAGCTGCGAAATAAAGACCAAGCAGTTCAAGCAGATAGATGTTGAATCCGGCCGTGATGATTGCGTGATAGATCGCAACTGAGATAGTTCCGGCAACGGCAAGGGCGCCGAAGCGGGTGAGCAGACCCGTGATCAGCAGCCAGCTGCCGACAATTTCCGAAAACGCAGCGACGTACGACAGCAGAATCGGGAAAGGAAGGTGCAGTGGCCGGACGAAGGCGTCAGCGAAATTGTCGATATTGGCCAGCTTTTCGTAACCGTGGTGAATCAGCAGAGCTCCGGTGAAGACGCGCAGGAGCAGTAGACCCAGATCGCCGACGAACGGCTTTGTGAGAATGGCGCGGACCATAAATCTGTGATCGTTTACATGAATTTAAGAAGTTTTGTTGAGCCAGTGCGCCTTGCCTAGGCAAAAATAACCAGGTTGAGTATTTATACGCACTTTCAAAGCGTGCAGGTGGCGGAACTGATGGCGGAGACGGTTGGGGCCCGAGCAGGCCCCTGCCGTCTCCCTGCCGAGAGAACCTGATCAGTCAGCTGCGCCTAGCCGGGTGTTGTGCTGCTTCTGCATCTCCACCATCTCGCCGCAGGTGAGGGCCGGGCTGTACTCGAACTCGACCCCGAACATCGAACGCCAGAACATGAAATGGCGAAACAGGGCCTTGGCATCCACGGCTTTGCAGATCACGCAGATGCGTCCCGACTCAGGCATGTGCAGGCGAGCGACAAGCTCGAAGCCGTCGGTTTTGTCTTCCGGGGCTCCGTTTTCCATGTAGTCGATGAAGGCGGTGTAGCCCTCGTCCTGCGTTTCCGAGGGGACCTGACCGTTGACGACGTAAAACTGCATTGCGGAATTTTTAATGAGGCGGGCTTTTTTAAGACTGATCAGTTCAGCCCAGCGTGCTCTTCAAGACAGCCCGATCGACAAGCTGATCCGCCGATACTCAGGCCAGTGCCTGTTGCATCGATCTCTGGGGCAGTTCCGGATCACTGGTGACTTCAAGGATGCGGCCGATCGAAGCAGGCACTTGCAAGGCCTCGACACAACAACGGGCCACCAAGCGCCTCGGGATCGAATTGCTCTCCTGTTGGTCAGCATCACTCCAACGGATGCCCTCAGCGGCCACGTTGTCTTCGCGCTCTGAAAGGCCTCCGGGGCGAATCACTGTCCAGTCCAGACCACTGGCTTCAAGAGTTCGCTCACCAACCCGTTTCCACACCAGGATCAGCCCAAACAGGTTGAGTGGATGTCTCCAGCGGCCGGCACAGAGAGAGCTCACCAGAATCACCCGGCTCACCCCAACTCTTTTGCAGCTCTCCACCTGGGACTTCACTGACCAGGCATCCACCCGCATCGGCCCGGAAAGGTCGACTGACGGCCGAGCACCCGTTGCAATCACCAGGGCATCAACGCCCTGCAGAGCTTGATCGAGGGCCTGCTGATCAAACAGGCTGAGTCGATGCTGGTGGCAGCTGCTGAGCTGATCGGGCAGCACGGAATCCGGGCGCAGCAACAGCCGTGGCTCGAACCCTTCTTCCAACAGCTCCTCAACAACGCGGTAACCCGTTTTGCCGGACGCCCCACTGACGGCGACACGCTTGATCATGGTCGGGACAGTCGAGGCCGGGTGATCGCCAAAAGCAGGGCACCAGCGAAGGTGACGTTGCGAATCAGTCCTGAGTCAGGCGGAAAAGCGTGAAACAAGAGGGTGGTCGGCACCAGGAAAATCAGAAGCAGTGCCGCGCCGATACGGGTGGTGCGACCGAAGACAAGAAGGATCGATCCCAGAACAAGAAAGGCGATGGCCCCTGCCAACATCAGAGAAGCCACCGGCTCCGGGACACCTTTGGATGCGATGCCGGCAACCGTGCCAGCAAAATCGCTGATTTTTCCTGGCACAGCTGCGATGAACATGGACGCCAACGCCAGACGTCCCAGACGATCAAAGAGCTCAGTCGTCATAAACGAGACATTCAGGCTCGTCTGGATTTTGTTCGCAGAACAGCTCCAACGGAGATGGATCGTGCGTGTCGTCGGGGAACTGCTTCTTGTGATCCAGAAGCCATTGAAGCTCTTCGGTGAGGTGACGGACCTTGCCGTCGTTGTGCTCTGCCAGAGCCTTCAGAAATTCCTCTTGATCCTTCTGGATGTGCTCGTCGATCGTTTTCATGCTTGCAGGAAAGCTCCTGGTCTTCTGCTGTCGTAGCGGTCGCGTAACGCATTGATCAGCAGGTATTTCTACCTTTATGTCTAAAAGCAGACATCCTCTGGTAACCCGGCACAGTGCCCGTAAGTCTGTTTCTGGATCTGGATCCACGGAAACCATGCAACCCTCCGAACGAGCGGTGATGACAGGAACCATCCTTTTCGCGATGGGATTGGTGATCGGAATTGCAATTGGATCAGGTTCTGCGGTCTCGTCCTTGACCCAGGGAGCTCCTGATGTTCTTCAGAGCTGGTCGGGAGTTGTCGCCCTTCCCTGAGTCAGCAGCCTCTTGACGCGCAAGCCCGAGGGATCTATCAGACATCCAAGTCGAGAGACTCCACAATGGGTGGAAGCGCAGAGAGAACGATTTTCCGTCGGGAAAAGCGTGGCATAAGTGGCTTGTTGAAGTCCCTGAGGCACCTTTTCTTCGGTTAGTCAACTCCTGAAAAGCAACTTTTAGGTCAGGAGATGAACAACAGTTGCGGATTTTCTTGAACAACCTGGGCCATGGTTTGAAAGTCCACAGCGAAGCTTTCATGAGCGCGCGCAGGCCTTACACGGTTCGATTCAGAACCCCCGATAACAACACTCTCGAGAATTGCTTTTACGCCACGGATGCCTTTCAGGCTCGGCTCCTGGCGATGGAGTTCAACCGTTACATCAACGACCACCCGAACCGCATCGACAAAATCTTCAGCGCAACCCAACGCTGATGCTGCCGCAGCTGATCAGATGTTCGAGCCGGGCAGACAGTTTCCGTTCGGTTCGATCGAAGTCATCATGGTTACCCGCCACATAGGCCAGTTCCTCACTTGTGATGACCTGATGGGTCACGGCATCCAGGTAGATCTGAACCAGGGACATCGAGCAGGTGTCGGACCAGTGAATCCTGGCAACAGCGACCCTTGATCGGAGGGAATCCGCGACACCAAAAGCCTCTTTAGGGTCACAACATGGATCAACAAAAGGTCCAAAGCCTTGTTCAGCAATGCGCTCTTGGCCTGTTTGATCTGGCTTGCGCGGTCAGCGGACATCCTCGCTGGGATCTTTCACTCCCTGTGGGTGTCATCGACGCCCGCAGAACCAAACCGCGGTTGATGGTGTCTGCCGTGGGGACGATCAATTCGATGGTGAAGGCCTCGCCCACCATCGGCCACCCCTTGATGCAGCGTTTTTTTCAACGCTTCGACGAAATCGGTCTCGATTCCGCCCTCGAAGAGGCTCGCTCCGGGCAGGACGCCGAGGCCTTCACAGAGATCTGGCAGGCCTACCGCGACGAACGCAGGCAGGATGAGCAACCGATGTGGAGCATCGAGGACGCCACGGATTTTGTGCTCAAGTCCCGGGAAGCCCACGCCGATCGCGAAGTGGCTTGTCTGGCGATCTTTCCTGGAGACCCCCACAAAATCCTGACGTTTTCCATTCCGATCGCCTTTCTCACCAGGCCCGACGGCTGATCAATCGGGATCGGACCCATCGTTTCCATCGCTGTTTCCATCGTTGACTCCGGACGTGAGGAAGCGATTTGAGAAACGCGTTGCCAGAACCACGGTGGCGGCCGCATAGGCAATGAAGGTGACCGCTTGTCCAGACGATCCGGTGCCATAAACCTCCCCGGCGAGCAGCAACCAATCCATGAGGGAGGCAACCGTTCCCCAGATCACCACCCAGACGGAAACGTAGACAACGCCACGAAGGGTTGGATTCATATGACGACAGGCAATGGGCCAAAGATTAAGCAGCAAAGCCCTGGCCGGAGAGTCATTTTCAGGTGAAGGGAACTGAAACAGGAGCGATGAGCAAGCCCCCTTCCCGTAGTGTCAGCCCCTGACCCGGCAAGAGAGATGCCAAGAAAGCGGCGCAAACTCAACAAGGACATGGAAGCGGATATCGCTGCCGCAAAACGCAAGGTGGAGCTCTTCACGGCATTGATCAACGACATTCGTGACGAAGACATCCAGGGCGAATATCTGGATGCTTTCGCACAGGTCCGAGCAGCCGTCATCCACCTGCAGGCGACCTACATCACCGACGGTTTCTGCGAGGAAACCGAAGGCACGCTGGCCTTGTACCGCGGACTGATCGAACGCTTCGAGGAGGAATACGAGCTCTGAACTCAGCGGCTGTAGGACACCCCGCGATAATGGAAATTGCCGCCTGAAGAAAAGGTATCGGACTGACCAGCGGTGTAGGTGCAGCCCCGATAAGTGAGGACAGGATGACTGCACGCATCCTTCTGGCGGTCACCGTAAATACCGCGGTCGTACCGCAACTGAGAGGTTGCGAGAGAGCCTTGCTCGTAGCTCTGACCCCGGTAGAGAAGTGTGGTCATGTTCAGATCCGAAGAAAGACCAACGTCCCCGTTCCATGGCGTTGGTCGAACTGCGCTCTGCCGATGGCAGAGTGAACGTTTAGTAGCTGTTGCTACATAACACTTATAGACGCACATCAGCTTCAAGTGCGAACAGTCCACAACACTTCTTTATCTAGCCGCTCATCTGGATCGCCTGACAGAGGGACAGAGCTGTCACAACTGTGACGATTCAGTTGGAGCGACCCGGCCATAAAGACTCAGCAGCGACTGCCCTCCCATGCCAGATGGAATTCAGCTGACGGTCTCACAGCAATTCGAGCAGGAGCGCCTGACCAGGGCGATTGAATCCACCATGGATCCAGTTCAGTTGCAAACCCTGGCCAAACAGCTCCTCCAGGCCTGGCAAAGCCAGAGAGCAGCAACCGCATGGATCATTCGACAACACGCCGAGGGGATTTAATCTTCACTGGCAATTAATATCCAATGCCCGCCCTTCAGCCTTGGCCCTGAAACAAAGCGAACGCCAGGTTTCTCCCCTGAGGATGAAGATCACAGTCCTCGTGGCTGGCCTGGCACCTCTCATCGCCATTGGCATTTGGCTCCAATCCAAAGGTTTTTTCAGTTGATCTGCTGATGCTCCCCTTCAAATACGTGGTTCAGATGTGCGTCCTCGGGGCGCTCTCCCTCACAGGCGCGGCCTCTGCGATAGCCGAGACGGTGAAGTTCACCCTTGTGAATGGAGACGTCGTCAGTGGTGAGTTGCTCGAAAGCGAAAGCACCGATGACGTGCGCGTTCTGATCAGTCCAGTCCTTGGACGACTCGAAATCGACGTGGCATCAATCAAGGTTCCTGAACCAGACCCACTTTGGAAAAGCAGCATCAGCGGAGGATTCAACGGCAACGACAGCGATGGTGATGGAAGCTTCAGCGGAAACATCAGCGCTTCAACCCGATACAAAGACGCTGATCAGATCTTCGTGCTGTCGGGCGGAATCAACTACAGCCGCAACGACGACAAAGACAAAGACCCCGAAATCAAAACCAAGAAAGGAAATCTTTCACTCTCCTACGACAGGTTTGTAAGTTCTAATATCACCGCTTACACGTTAACAAATTATAACTACGATTACTTAAAAGACTCTGGAGTCAACGATTTCGTCGCCTCCGTCGGTGTGGGATTCCCACTGATCAAATCCGACACAACTACACTGAGCATCAAAACAGGTCCCTCACTGGAGTGGATCGGTGGAGGAAACGATTGCTCGAGCAATGAGTACTGCGGAAACAGCTACGGAGGTGCTTTCTTCGGGGTTGATTTCGGCTGGAAACCCACACCATGGTTCCATTTCGGTGTAGCAAATCAGTTCAGAGCAAATTTCGCATCCGAGGTGAAGCCTTCCAACTCTTTCGCCGCAACCTTCAAATTCATCCCATCAACACAGACCAACCTGTTCACATCGTTGAAATTTCAATCCACTTACCAGAGCATGAGTACACCAGCATCGAACAACACTGTCTCTGGACAGATAGGGGTTGATTTTTAAATTTGCACAGCAAGTTCAGAAAAATCAGGTCAAGTCCAAATGGACGCGTCGATGCCTGTTTGCAACTGCTGGTTCCCTATTGGGCCTTGGTTTCGGGCTGACCATACCCTTGTTGCAGAGTCAACAACGTGAACTCCAGACAGTTGAGGAACCACGCTTCCAGGACGCCGCACCGAAGCCAATTCAGACAGAGCCAGAACGTGAACAACAACCACCCACGGAAACCACCACTCTGAGCGATGGTTGTGTTGCACCTCCCCAGGGAGGCCCACCCGTCAACGCCAACTTTGAACCATGCTGACGCCGCCGCTGGATGCACAGAAAATCCGCGAACTGTTCACGAAGCCTTACGGGATAGCAGCACCCACAGCTGAGCAATGGAAGGCCATATACGCTCACAATGTTGAGTTCATTGACCCAACACAAACAACATCCGGCGTTGAGTCCTACATCCGAGCGCAGCAGAGCCTCATGCAACGTTGTGACGATGTTTTTCTTGAAACAGGGTGCGTTGCGATTGAAAATAATGTCGCCTTCATCGAATGGCGAATGGGACTGAAGATCAAGGGTATTGAATTCATTTATCCAGGAGCAACACGTCTTGTTTTCGGCAGCGATGGGCTCATCATCAAGCACAGGGATTACTTTGACTTCGTTGGGCCGACCTTCGAACCAGTACCAATCATTGGCAATTTCGTACGCTGGATATACAAGCGCTTCGTCTCCTGAATATCTATTAAAGACGTCATCTCAACATCCATTCAGAGGTGACAAACTGAAAAAGATGGTTCGAGGTTGACAGTTTTTCAAGAAACAGGATCCAGGTCAATAGCGACATTCCCACAACAAAGACAGACAGCAGCGGCTCTTTACCCTGCCGCAAAGATTTCACACCGATGAGTCCGCCAGAGCTGCAGATCCCGAGCCCAAAAACCCAGCAGGGGAGATAAACCAAAACCCGTAAAATCAATGGCTGCAACGCCATTTCATCCGGCTGCATGGGCAAAGCCAGTTCTGTCAGCAGCCATGGATAGAGAATCCACACACCAGCATCACGCAGGCGCAGCAATGCAAACCGGCCTGGATGCTTGCGATGAAAGCGAAGACTTTCCATAACACCCTTCATTTCAGCCAAACATCAGGTTTATTAACTGAGCCGAGCGTGAAGCAATCCTGAGAGAACTCTCACCAAGCAGACGGCACGAAAGATCACATGCCATCGAAAGCGATGCTTCTCAGAATGACCGCCAATGAGGATTCAGATCCTCTTTCACTGGTGCAGCCGAGAGGATCTCTCATTGAGAACATCGTTCCAATCACATCATTTTTTCCAGAAAAAACAAACCAATCCAGGCCAATGAGTTCCCAATATTCCTCATGACGTGTCCTGACGAATCGGCACTAGCGAAACAAACGTCGTCGATGGCGAATCCCCTTCACCATCCGCGTTGAGCGGCGACGCAGGTTCTCAATCTCCAGCTGATTCCAACGCCAACCAAGCAGGGACAGCATCAGAACCAGGACCACAAGAACGATCCAAATGGTCACGGCTCACATGCAGAGACTGCTCTGCCACAGCTCCTGTTCCTCTCCCAGGTGGGTTCTCACGCAACTGGAGATGCAATCGTCTGCGCCATCCACAGAGCACTGGGTGATGCACTCAAACCAGGCATCAACAGCGTCCCAGCGCTGGGATTCGGATGAAGCGATGCTCTTGTGATCCTGCGACACCACGGCTCCTGCTCTTCACCCGTTGTAGTTCGACCACTGATCAATGTCCGGCCTGAACGAAAAGCCGTAAAGGGGTTTAACGCTCTCCATCCTGCTCAAACGAACACTCCAGCAAAGCCGCATAGAGCAACGTCTGCAGCCGATGAAGATCCTCCTGTTCCTGGGGATCAGGACCTCCAGGCCACTTCTCGAGATGAAAGCGAACCGAGCGATGGAGCAACCGAATGGCATCCACATCCAGCTCGAACTGGAGGGTGGGTCGGGAATCTGTCATGAACCCATTTTCATGGCAGCTGCGCTTGACGCCAACACCTGAATGAACTAGTACATCTGTACGCACAGCTCAATTGGCTCTTGGCCTTCAGTTCTCGCAATCCACAGCCCTGGCCTCCAATCGAAAACAGGCATTTACGCCCCAGTCGTTCCCTGATGGTCTGCATCACCTGTGAGCGGTTTCGTCACGCACTGACCCCCATCGGAACCACAACGCCGGCCTGCAGTCGTCACGAACGGCTGCTCCCCCAGGGGTCTCACCTCAGCCATCGCTGTTATCAGTGGATGAAACGACTGGAATGCGAGACCGACTGGAGCCCCGAAGCTGCCTGAACAGTGACAACAGTGATGGCTGAACTCGACGCCGTGCACAACGACAACAGCACTCAGCTGATCACAACCGACCGAGAAAAAGCGGGAATCAACAGAGCGTTGACCAGATCGAGGAAAAGGCCAGACCAGCGGCACGATCAGAAATGCATGGGTGGAGGGCCCGTACTGCTGCGTCATCGCCGTCATGTTCGCCATCGCCGTGGGCGTCGAGCCGAGTTAAATACCACCGAAGCCTGCACAGATCACGGTTGCGTCGTAATCACGTCCCATCAGATGGAACACCAGCCTGCCCCGAAACAGGCTCAGAGATTTGATACCGCTGAAGGGCGCCCCATTTGCGATTGAGCCGTTTGCCAATCAACAAAACCTGAAATCCCGTGGTGATGGATGCCAGTGGAGACAACTGAATAACCGACATGCCGCGACGCCATTGCATTCAATGCATGAATGATTAAGACATCGATCGGGGCAAAAGACAAAAAAAATCCCCACCTTTCGGCGGGGAACTATTGAACGCAGCAGGATCCTCAACCGATGGCGGGTGCTTGCAGAGCCACAGGAGTGGACTCAGCAGCAGCCAGGTCGAGGGGGAAGTTGTGAGCGTTGCGCTCGTGCATCACTTCCATGCCGAGGCCGGCACGGTTGACCATGTCGGCCCATGTGTTTACAACACGGCCCTGTCCATCAAGGATGGACTGGTTGAAGTTGAAACCGTTCAGGTTGAAGGCCATGGTTGACACGCCCATGGACGTGAACCAGATGCCGACAACGGGCCAGGCAGCCAGGAAGAAGTGAAGGCTGCGGCTGTTGTTGAAGGATGCGTATTGGAAGATCAGGCGACCGAAGTAACCGTGGG
>NZ_KI911558.1:1071917-1307797 GCF_000515235.1 Synechococcus sp. CC9616
GGAGCCGTGCATGGCGGAGAACAGTGATCCACCGAAAACACCTGCGACGCCCAGCATGTGGAAGGGGTGCATCAGGATGTTGTGCTCGGCCTGGAACACCAACATGAAGTTGAAGGTGCCAGAGATGCCCAGGGGCATGCCGTCAGAGAACGAACCCTGACCGAAGGGGTAGACCAGGAAGACAGCGAAGGCTGCTGACAGCGGAGCGCTGTAGGCAACGCAGATCCAGGGGCGCATGCCCAGGCGGTAGGAGAGTTCCCACTGGCGGCCCATGTAGGCGGAGATGCCGATCAGGAAGTGGAAACAAACCAGCTGATAAGGACCGCCGTTGTACAGCCACTCATCGAGTGAAGCTGCTTCCCAGATGGGATAGAAGTGCAGGCCGATGGCGTTGCTGGAAGGGACAACAGCACCGGAGATGATGTTGTTTCCGTAGATGAGGGAGCCGGCGACGGGCTCACGGATGCCATCGATATCAACCGGAGGGGCGGCGATAAAGGCAATGATGAAGCAGATGGTGGCTGCCAGCAGGCAGGGAATCATCAGCACACCGAACCAACCCACATAAATGCGGTTGTTGGTGTCAGTGACGTACTGACAAAAAGCTTCCCAGTTGCTCTGGCGTCCGCTGCGAATGGCGGTGGACATAAGAGGAAAGAAGACAGGAAATGGCCACCCTTGATGAAGGGAAGGCTGTGCAAAGCCTATGGAGTGATTTGCTTATTAGACGGCGACTAAATATTCCGAAGCAGCTCTCAATCTTTCTTCATGAAGGACTTCATGAAGCCTTCATGAAGTTGCGTGAAGAAGCCAGTGTTTTGACTGCTGCAAGAAGCCTGGCCAGTCCAGCCGCTCTTCCTCTGCGGCCCTGGCCACAAGGAGGGGAGCCTGTTGTTTCAGCAGCTTCAGATCCGGCTCGGCAACACCGGTATTGATTGCCAACCAATCAGCCATCGAACGACCCACCACGCGCGTTAAGTAGGCGGCACTCAGGGCCTGCATCGCTCCAGCCACAAGCCAGCTTCCGCCGTCGAGCTTGGCAAGCCCCAGAAGCATCTGGGAGCTCCACTCCACGACGCCCTGAGCCAGAGCAGCTCGAGCCAGTTGAGCCGCTGCTTCCTTCAGCACATCCAACTGGAGACGACAGCCCCAGAGGTCGGCCATCTCGCGGATCATCAGCCCGTTGGCCACGACGATTGCCAGAAGATCAAGACTTGGCACCGGTGACGCCAGCACGGACGTTGCGACGATCCACTGGGTGCGCTGCTGAAGTGTCTGAAAGCGTTGACGCCGGAGCTGTTCGAGATCGGCTTGCCAACGTTGGTGCAGATCCGCAAGCAAACGTCGGCGAGTCATCGCGATGGTGGACTCTGCCGAACCAAGGCTCAATCTCAGCGGCTGAAGTGTGACGCGCAGTTCGACATCACTGGCAGAGAACAACAAGCGCTCATGCCAGCGCTGCGGCAGCTGGCTCAAAAGATCCTCTTGCAGGGGGCAGCCGAGTCCATCCACCACAAGCCAGGCTGGTTGATCCTCTGGCACCTGATGCAGCCAGAGCAGATCGGCAGCCAGCAACGGCGCGTGCAAAACGTGCACCACCACATCCTGTTGGCGCAGAGCTTCGGGCCAGCATCTGGCCCCATCACCTGCCGTCAGCGGATGGGCCATGGACAGCTTGAGAGGAGCTGATCCAGACAGGGCCAGCTGCCATGTTTCGACTGGGAAGATCTCGGTGCCCGGCACAGACACAACGGCGAGGGTCTGAGGAGCAGAGCGGTCCAGCAAGCTCTGCAGGGCTGCCTCTCGACCACGGGCATCACCGCTGGAGCTGTCCTCCAAAGCCTCGAACTGCTTCAGGACCTCCCGGCATCGCTGGATCCAGCCATCGAGCGTTTCAGGTGGCTGAAACCGGGGTTGAGCTGAACCACGGCCAAGCCACCACGCGGCTGCGCCCAGGGCGAGCAAGGAGAGGCCGCCACCGGGAAGGCGCAGAACGTCGCCAAGCAGCCAATGACCTGCCAACACGCCCCCTCCGGCCAGCGCCAACTTTCCGATCAAGGCCGGAGACACTGGAGAAACCTGTGTCAGGAGTCCCGGGAGTTTCAACGGAAAGGGAATGGTCCGTAGAGGAATCTTCTTAGCTCACTGTTGCGGATGCGACCAGCGACACAGATCAAACTGCGTAATTTTCCATAATTTGTAGATTCAGTCCCGATCTGGTGCATGCAAGGGAAGGTGGCCCAAAACCACGCCGTCGCACCAACAAGCCTGGATCACCGGCAGCAGGTTCGTTCCGTCCTGATGGTGGCGCTGGCCGTCAACATCAGCATGTCGCTGCTGAAACTGATCGTTGGCGTGATCAGCGGCTCATTGGCGGTCATCGCCGATGCCATGCACAGCGCGACCGATGCACTCTCCAGCCTGACCGGGCTGATCACCAACACGCTTTCTGATCCCAGACCGGATCGGGATCACCCCTACGGCCACCACAAATACGAAGCGATCGGCGCCCTTGGCATCGCTGCGTTCATCCTGTTCACCGCACTAGAGATTCTGCTTCGATCGGGGGAACGGATGGTCGAAGGTCTTCCGGCGATCCGTGTCTCCGCATCGGAACTGCTGCTGTTGTTTCTGGCTCTCGGCTTCAATTTGCTGCTGGCCGGCTACGAACACCAGCAGGGGAGTCGCCTAAACAGCACGCTGCTGAAAGCTGACGCACAACACGCGGCCAGCGATGTGTGGACAACAGTCCTCGTTCTGGTGGGCATGGCCGGGACCCTCTGGTTTCAGATCAGCTGGCTTGATGTCGCCTTGGCGATCCCGATGGCCCTGCTTTTGATTCGCGTCTGCTGGGACGTGCTGCGCAAGACGCTGCCCTGGTTGGTTGATCACATCGCCATCGCACCGGAAGCGATTCATGCACAGGTGATGGATGTCCCGGGGGTCCTCAACTGCCACGACATCGCCAGTCGAGGGGTCCTTGGTCAGCAGGTGTTCATCGATATGCACATGGTGGTGGAGGCCGACGATCTGACCACGGCACACCGCATCACAGAGCATGTTGAGCAGAGGCTGGATCACAGCTTTGGGCCGGTGCGCTGCACGATTCACCTCGAGCCCAAGGACTACGTGGAGGAGGGAATCACCTATTCAGGGACGCATGGCTAGCGACAGGCCAACCCACGATCCTCTGGACGTTCTCACAGCCCGGCAGCGTCTCGGCCTTTCCGAGATTTTCGATGAGGTACGCCTGGCATCCGGCTGGTCCTGGCAGTTGCCGGTCCTGCTGCAGGAACGCAGCTGGTTGAGGCTGATGCGAATCAATCTGAGGGACCTCAGCCGCCACCTGCCGCCCGATGGACGCGAGGATGCGCCGGAGCTGAGTCGATTTCGAGGCTTGCTGGAGCAGGGTGTCGACCCGCTACAGGCCCAGCAGCGCTGCTGGGCTGAGTTCGGCATGGAGGACTGTCATCGCGCTCTTCGCCGTTATTGGGATGGCAACGAGAGCCTCAGAGATGGATGGACGCTGAGCCGCTACCTCGATCTGGTAAGCCGATATCGGCACCGGATCGATCACGGGGAAACCGTGCTGCCGCTGCTCGTGCTGGCTCAACAGGGAAGTCGCGAAGGTCACCGGCTGCACTGGGTCACAGACAGGACACCGACGATGCGCCACACTTGCGCCTGATTCGGGCCGCAGGCCATGAGTGATTCCTACAGCAATGATTCCCAGAGGGGGAATCAGGGTGAAGGTGGCCGCGAGGGCTACCGCGGAGAAGGGGGGCGCGGCGGTCAGCGCGGCGGTCGCCCCGGAGGCAGGGAGGGTGGCGGATTCCGCATCCGCCTGAGTGACAACGAAATGCGCTCTGCCCGAGCGCTTCAGGAGGCCTTCCAACTTCGTTCCACAGTGGCCGTTCTGGGGCTTGCCGTGAGAACCCTTGGTCAGATGCTTGAGGACGGCCAACTGGACGAGCTGGTGCAGCAGCAGCGGTCCCAGGCGCCAAGAGGGGGACGCCGCGATGGAGGTGGCGGACGAGGTCGCCGGAACGACGACGAACGATCCGGCGGCGGCGGGCGTGGATCCCGGCCTGATCCGTTTGCAAGACCCTCAAAACCGCAGCCTCCGGAGCCCGAACCCGAACCGGATGTTTCCGAGAGCAGCGACGCGTCCGTAGCCGAACCAGAGGTTGCCGATCAGGCTGCTGGCGACGAACCACAGCCAGACGGAGACAGCAAGCCAGCTGAGGCCTGAACCATGACACGCCCCCGGGTTCTCTCCGGCGTTCAACCCACGGGCGCCCTGCATCTGGGTAACTGGCTGGGGGCGATCCGCAACTGGGTTGAGCTGCAAAACAGTCACGACACATTTGTCTGTGTGGTTGATCTGCATGCGATCACAGTTCCCCACGACCCGGCAAAACTGGCTGGCGATAGTCGCACCACAGCAGCGCTTTACCTCGCCTGTGGCATGGACCCCGACCGTTGTTCGGTGTTCATCCAGAGCGAGGTGTCAGCCCACAGCGAATTGTGCTGGCTGCTGAATTGCGTCACGCCCCTCAACTGGCTGGAGCGCATGATTCAGTTCAAGGAGAAGTCGGTGAAGCAGGGCGACAACGTTTCGGTTGGCCTGCTCGATTACCCGGTGCTCATGGCCGCGGACATCCTTTTGTATGACGCCGATCTTGTACCGGTTGGTGAAGACCAGAAACAGCACCTCGAGCTGGCTCGCGACATTGCGCAGCAACGCATCAATGCTCGCTTCGGCAGTGAGGAGCGACCCGTGCTCAAGGTCCCCGAACCCCTGATTCTCAAGGAAGGTGCTCGGGTCATGAGCCTCACCGATGGCCGCAGCAAGATGAGCAAGAGCGATCCCAATGAAGGAAGCCGCATCACGCTTCTAGATCCGCCGGAGGTGATCAACAAGAAGATCAAGCGGGCGAAGACGGATCCCCAGCGAGGTTTGGAGTTCGGCAACCCCGATCGGCCTGAAACGGACAACCTGCTGGGGCTCTACGCCATCCTCAGCGGCTGCGGCCGTGACGCCGCCGCTGAGCAGTGTGCCGAGATGGGATGGGGACAGTTCAAGCCTCTGCTGGCTGAAGCCACCGTGGCGGCACTGGAACCGATTCAGCAGCGCCACCGCGAACTGATGGCGGATCCAGCGGAGCTCGACCGCGTGCTGAGCAGCGGCCGTGAACGCGCCGAAACCGTGGCGCAGAACACCCTCGAACGGGTGCGTTCCGCGATGGGATTCGCTCCTCGAGCCTAATCAGGACACCTCAACAAGATAAGGCTGGCTAATCATTGATCCCGACAGGGCCATGAGGACACCTGCGATCAAAAAGCCCGATGAGACTCGCTGCGGCAGGGCGAGTCCCGCGAGTCTCACAAAAAGGGTTCGACTGCGTATACATACTCATCCGGGCACGTCAACCCCACAGTGACCGGCCTCGCCATTGGTGGATCCGGTCGATCAGGTTGGCGCTCCCTTCAAAGACTGCTGCGTGCATCTTCTCTCCGGAGGCCTGAGAACCAACGTCCTTTCGTTCACATCCCGGCGGGTTGCTGTTCTGGCTCTCTTGGTTCTTGGCGCAGGTGTACCACCACTGGCTGAAGCCACCGCCGACAACGACCGCCCTCAGGCACGCCACCTGGTGGTTCACGCCATGGTTGCCAATGTCAGCGAAAACGGCCCTTACGAACTCACCCCAGAACGCCGCGCTCTGCTGAATACGATCCGCTACGCAGAAGGCACCTGGAAAGACGGTGCAGACAAGGGTTACAGGATTCTCTATGGCGGCGGTGAGTTCACAGACCTGTCCCGTCATCCAGAGCGCGTGGTGGTCAAGAGCTATGCCAGTGCCGCAGCAGGTGCTTATCAGTTTCTGCCCTCCACCTGGGCTGGCGTAGCCAAGGAACTGAATCTGACGACGTTTGAACCGAAGCATCAGGATCAGGCCGCCCTTCATCTTGTCGAGCGTCGCGGAGCGCTCAAAGAAATTGATCGCAAGGGGCTAACGACCAAGGCCATGGCTCGCCTGGCTCCTGAATGGGCTTCCTTCCCAACACCGTCCGGCAACAGTGCCTACGGACAACCGGTGAAATCCCACAGCGAACTGGCGAGCTTCTACAACAGCAACCTTAGGAGCCTTCGCAATCAGCTCGGAGCCTGAGACCTCAACGGTCGACCGTCGCCAGGCGCGCAGCCAGGGTCCACACCTCCGTGACCAGACCGTGCCAGGGCGTCATCGCGTCCATCGACACGGCCATCGGCTGTGACGCCGCTGAGACAAGAGCTCGGGTGGCGGCGATCGCCTTCCGGCCCTCCAGCAAACGAGCGGCAAACTCCTGCTGGTCCTCATCGGTCATCACACTCGTCGGGCAACGACCGAGCAGCTCCTCACCGCGGCTGAACCAGTGCTCGAAGTCGTCCAGCAGGGAGTCCAGCAGGGACGACATCAGATCTGCCGCATCGGACGAAGAATCTGGAATGGGCCGTCCCGGGGACATGGCGATGCCGCTGATCTCACGCCCATAGGATGGCGGGCCCTGATCAGGAACCGGTGAGTAGCGCGGCCGCAACCCCTCAAGCCCCCGTCGCTCTTCCCAAAACCAGTGAAAGCGATCAACTCCTGAGGATCCGCCACTCGATGAGCCATGTCATGGCCATGGCGGTTCAGAAGCTCTTTCCCAAAGCCCAGGTGACCATCGGGCCCTGGACAGAATCGGGCTTTTACTACGACTTCGACAATCCAGATCCCTTCACCGAAGCCGACCTGAAAGCCATCAAGAAGGAGATGGGCAAGATCATTGGTCGCCGGCTTCCGTTGGAGCGCATCGAGGTGAGCCGTGAAGAGGCCGCCGCAAAGATCAAGGCACAGAACGAGCCGTACAAACTTGAAATCCTGGACGGACTGCAGGAGCCCATCACCCTCTACACACTCGGCGATCAGTGGTGGGATTTATGCGCAGGGCCCCACGTTGAAAACACCAAAGAGCTGAATCCGAAGGCCTTCGAACTGGAAAGCGTCGCCGGGGCTTACTGGCGTGGTGATGAGACACGAGCACAGCTTCAACGGATCTACGGCACCGCCTGGGAAACACCGGAACAGCTTGCGGAACACAAACGCCGCAAGGAGGAAGCCTTACGACGGGATCACCGACGCATCGGCAAGGATCTCGACCTCTTCTCGATCGAGGATGAAGCCGGGGCCGGACTGGTGTTCTGGCATCCCCGAGGAGCGCGGATGC
This sequence comes from Synechococcus sp. CC9616, assembly GCF_000515235.1. NCBI lineage: Bacteria > Bacillati > Cyanobacteriota > Cyanophyceae > Synechococcales > Synechococcaceae > Synechococcus > Synechococcus sp. CC9616. Next base: position 1,079,169 of record NZ_KI911558.1, read on the forward strand.
GCCTGTTGATCGAGGAGTTCTGGCGCCAGGCCCATTTCGAAGGGGGCTACGAACTCCTCTACACACCGCATGTGGCAGATATCAGCCTCTGGAAAACCTCAGGCCACCTCGACTTCTATCAGGAGTCGATGTTCGGCCCCATGCAGGTGGATGAGCGGGAATACCAGCTCAAGCCGATGAACTGCCCCTTCCATGTGCTCACTTACGCCAGCAAGCTGCGCAGCTACCGGGAGCTGCCGATCCGCTGGGCTGAACTGGGCACGGTGTATCGCTACGAGCGGCCAGGGGTGATGCACGGCCTGATGCGCGTTCGGGGCTTCACCCAGGACGACGCCCATGTGTTCTGCCTGCCTGATCAGATCAGTGATGAAATCCTGCTGATTCTCGATCTCACCGAACGGATCCTGTCCGCCTTCGACTTCAGCACCTACGAAATCAATCTCTCAACCAGGCCTGAGAAGTCGATCGGCGACGATGCCGTCTGGGACCTGGCCACCCGAGGCCTGGTCGAGGCTCTCGAACGCAAGGGCTGGAGCTACAAGATCGACGAAGGCGGCGGTGCTTTCTACGGACCCAAGATCGACCTGAAGATCGAAGACGCGATCGGACGAATGTGGCAGTGCTCCACCATTCAGCTGGACTTCAACCTTCCCGAACGCTTCGAGCTCGAATACGTGGCCGCGGACGGATCGCGTCAGCGTCCGATCATGATCCACAGGGCGATTTTCGGCTCGCTGGAACGGTTCTTCGGGATCATGACTGAAAACTATGCCGGTGATTTCCCCTTCTGGCTGGCCCCTGAGCAGATCCGTCTTCTGCCGGTCACCGATGAGGTTCAGCCCTACGCAGAGCAACTGCTGAAGCAGCTCAAGGACGTTGGCGTTCGCGCCACGATCGATCGCAGCGGTGAACGCCTCGGCAAATTGATCCGCATCGGTGAGCAGATGAAAATCCCTGTCCTTGGTGTGATCGGAGCCAAAGAGTCGGAGCAACAGTCCGTCAGTCTTCGCAGCCGCCGTGATGGTGACCTCGGCATGATTGCAGCCAGCCAGCTGGTTGAGGCGTCAGGTCGATCCGGACGAGAGCGGCTTGCCGGTCTGGAGCTCCATCCAGCGTGACCCCCAGGCTGAACAACCTCGCTGATCTGATGCATTGGCGGGAAGCGCCAACCCTGGAGGACGGCCTCGCTGATCGTCTCCGCCTGGAACTCGCGGACGCCATGGCCGAAGCCGATTGGTTCACCGTCGGGGTCATGGCCCCATCGGACAGCGTGGCTCTGGAAACGCTGAGACGCCTTGAAACACATCAGGGATGGGAGCCCATGCAGGTGGTGCAGACCACAGACGAAGTGGGACCGGTGTTTCTCAAAGCCAATCAGACCAGCGGTTCGATTCGCATCCGCATCGAACATGGACTTGCTCAAGGCATCCTGATCAGCGGTCATCGACATCAAACGGCTGACGATCAGGCCGGCATGGTCACAACCTGGGGACCGCTTCCGCTGGATTTTTTCTGAATCCGATGCCCTGAACGACACCAGTCGTTGCCGAGTTGTCCTGCGAACCGCAGCCTGAAGAAAGACGGATTCTCGGAACCCGCATGGCCGGCACCACTCTTCTCGCAGGCGACATGGGAGGAACCAAGACCCTCCTGGCCCTCTATGGACTCAACAACGGTCGCCTGACAACACTTCATCAGGAGAAATTCAAGTCCAGCGAATGGAGCTCGCTGGAACCGATGCTTCAGGCCTTCATCAGCCAGCGACCTGCGGAGATTCCCGCGCCTGATCACGGTTGCATCGCGGTGGCCGGTCCAGTTCGAAACAGGACAGCGAAGATCACCAACCTCCCCTGGCAACTGAAGGAGGAAGACCTGGCAGCGGCCGCCAGCATGCGGAAGCTGGAACTGGTCAACGATTTCGGAGTGCTGATCTATGGCCTTCCTCACTTCGATGCAGACCAACAGGTGGTGCTTCAGGAAGGACACCAGGATCAGGGGCCCGTGGCGATTCTTGGGGCTGGCACCGGCCTCGGGATGGCGCGTGGAATTCGCACGAATGGAGGTCTGCTCTCCCTCTCCTGCGAAGGTGGTCATCGTGAATTCGCCGCCAGAACCGAGGAGGAATGGCAGCTGGCCTGTTGGCTCAAACGGGATCTCGGTGTGGAGAGGCTGTCGGTTGAACGAATCGTGAGTGGAACCGGGCTGGGGCATGTGGCGCATTGGCTGCTGAATCAACCCCATGCCCAGAACCATCCCCTGCGGCAGATGGCGACGTCATGGCGGAACGACACGGCCTCCGACTTCCCAGCCCAGGTGAGCCGTGCCGCATCCGAAGGTGACGATCTGATGCAACATGGCCAGCAGCTCTGGCTCTCGGCCTACGGCGCTGCAGCTGGAGATGTGGCGTTGCAGGAACTCTGCAGCGGCGGGCTCTGGATCGGAGGAGGTACGGCCGCCAAACAGCTGGCGGGACTGAAGTCGGAGACGTTTCTGGCCCCGATGCGAGCCAAAGGTCGCTTCGAGGAGTTCATGGGCAGTCTTAACGTCACCGCCGTGATCGATCCGCTTGCGGGACTGTTCAGCGCCGCCTGCCGGGCTCGGATGCTCGCGGAGCCAGGTGAGACACTGGCCTGAACGCAGCGCATGGGATGTCGCAGCCGCGCATCGGGCAGAAAGTGGTGGTGGATGTTCCGGCAACCACCGCCAATCTGGGGCCCGGTTTCGACTGTCTCGGCGCCGCACTCGATCTGAACAACCGCTTCGCCATGCGACGGATCGAGGGCAATGGTGAACGGTTCGAACTCATCATCGAAGGCAGCGAGGGAAGTCATCTGCGCGGGGGGCCTGACAACCTCGTGTATCGGGCGGCTCAGAGGGTCTGGAAAGCCGCTGGCCTGGAGCCCGTGGCCCTGGAAGCGAGGGTTCGTCTGGCCGTTCCACCGGCCCGCGGTCTTGGCAGCAGCGCGACAGCGATCGTGGCGGGATTGATGGGAGCGAACGCCCTGGTGGGAGACCCACTCAGCAAGGAAAAGCTCCTGGAGCTGGCCATTGACATCGAGGGCCACCCGGACAACGTTGTTCCCTCACTGCTTGGTGGCCTGTGCATGACCGCCAAAGCCGCGTCCCAGCGCTGGCGCGTTGTGCGCTGTGAATGGACATCAGCGGTCAAGGCAGTCATCGCGATTCCATCGATCCGCCTCAGCACAAGCGAAGCGCGCCGAGCCATGCCCAAAGCGATCCCTGTCAGCGATGCCGTAGTGAATCTGGGAGCCCTCACCCTGTTGCTGCAAGGACTACGGACCGGCAATGGAGATCTGATCGCTGACGGCATGCACGATCGCCTGCACGAGCCCTATCGCTGGAAACTGATCAAGGGTGGTGATCAGGTGAAATCATCAGCCCTCGAGGCCGGTGCCTGGGGATGCGCCATCAGTGGTGCAGGCCCCAGCATCATTGCCCTCTGCTCAGAGGACAGGGGAAAAGCGGTCAGCTCGGCCATGGTGCGCGCCTGGGAAGCCGCTGGAGTGGCCAGTCGGGCACCGGTGCTGGATCTGCAGACGTCAGGCAGCCACTGGCAACCAGCAGAAGATGGGTAGTTCTACCCAAACAGGGGCAACAGAGCTGTTAGCTTTATTCACGATTGGGGTCAGGAAATGGACGCAGAACTGCCGTTGTTGGCCGCGTCCGAGGCCACTTTTCCCTGGCTGTCTCTGATTGTTCTGCTGCCAGCGGTCGGCGCGATGCTGATGCCGCTTCTGCCTGGAGACGACAACAAAACGTCGCCACTGCCCCGCAACTTCGCCCTGGGCGTGCTGCTGGTCGACCTGCTGCTAATGATCGCGGTCTTCGCCACGCGCTTCGATCCCACCCAGGCGGGCTTGCAGCTTGTTGAACGGGTCAGCTGGCTGCCGGTGATTGGTCTGGAGTGGTCCCTGGCCGCCGATGGCTTGTCAGCTCCGCTCGTGGTGCTCAGCGGCCTCGTCACCCTGCTGTCCGTCGCGGCAAGTTGGTCGGTCACCAGCAAATCCCGCCTGTATTTCGCCCTGCTGCTCCTGCAGGCATCCGCCCAGGGACTCGTGTTCCTGTCCCAGGATTTTCTGCTGTTCTTCCTAGCCTGGGAACTCGAGCTGGTTCCGGTGTACCTGCTGATCGCCATCTGGGGAGGCCAGAACCGGCAGTACGCCGCCACCAAATTCATCCTCTACACAGCCCTGGCATCCCTGCTGATCCTGATCAGCGGCCTGGCTCTTGCCCTCTCAGGCGATCAGTTCACGCTCAACCTGAGCGAACTCGCAGCCCGCTCGCCAGGGGGCAGTTTTGGCCTGCTCTGTTATCTGGGTTTCCTAGTGGGTTTCGGCGTGAAGCTGCCGATGTTCCCGCTCCACACCTGGCTTCCGGACGCCCACGGTGAAGCCAATGCGCCGGTTTCGATGTTGCTGGCAGGAGTGCTGTTGAAGATGGGCGGTTATGCCCTGCTTCGTTTCAACGTTCAGATGCTCCCGGATGCCCACCTTCAGCTGGCGCCAGCCCTGGTGATCCTTGGCATTGTCAACATCGTCTATGGAGCGCTGAACGCCTTCGCCCAGGACAATGTCAAACGACGAATCGCCTGCAGCTCTGTGAGCCACATGGGCTTCGTTCTGCTCGGCATCGGCGCGGTCGACGCCCTCGGTGTGAGTGGCGCCATGCTCCAAATGGTGAGCCACGGTCTGATCGCCGCGGCCATGTTCTTCGTCACCGGCGTGTTCTACGAACGCACCAAGACCCTCTCGATCCCCAACATGGGTGGACTGGCCAAAGCCCTGCCGATCACCTTCGCTTTCTTTCTGGCCGCCTCCCTCGCTTCCCTGGCCCTTCCGGGCATGAGCGGCTTCATCAGTGAGATCACCGTCTTCCTCGGCATCACGAGCCAGGAGGGTTTCACATCCCTGTTCCGCTCCATCAGCGTGCTTCTTGCCGCGATCGGCCTGGTGCTGACGCCCATTTACCTGCTGTCCATGTGTCGACGCGTGTTTTTCGGGCCGAGGATCCCCGCTCTTGCCGTCGTGGACGACATGCGTCCGCGTGAGCTGGTGATCGGCCTCACACTGCTCGTCCCCACACTGGTGATTGGCGTCTGGCCCCGCGTTGCCATGGATCTCTACGAGGCATCCACCGAGGCTCTGGCCACGCGCCTCGGAGAACACAGCCTGATGGCTCTGATCGAACGCCTCCCTCTCGGTTGATGACGATGACCTCCACCTCCGCACTGCTGCAAGGCTCTGGGCTGCCCAAATTCGAGGCGATCACTCCCGAGCTGGTTCGCAGTGACATCCCCGTTTTGATCTCGACGCTGGAGCAGGACTTCAGCGCACTGGAAAGCAGCCTCAGCCAGGCCATGGAGAAAGGGGACCCCCTTCACTGGCAGGCGGTGATGCCCTCACTGCAGCGGATCGGAGAACGGCTGCGGTGGAGCTGGGGCGTTGTATCCCACCTCAACGGCGTCTGCAATTCACCGGAGTTGCGGGATGCCCATGCCAGCCAGCTTGGTGATGTGGTGCGACTTGGCAATCGTCTTGGCCAGAGCGCCTTGCTGTACCAGGCTCTCAGCCAACTTCGCGATGCCCCCCAGCAACCTCTGGATGAAACACGGCGCCGCATCCTGACCAGCGAACTGCTCTCGATGGATCAACGGGGTGTTGGTCTGAGTGGAGAGGACCAACAGGCCTTCAACCGCACCAGTGAACGGCTGGCGGAACTGTCCACGGCCTTCAGCAACCATGTTCTGGATGCCACGCAGCAATGGACCCTGAAGCTGACGGACAAAGCCCAGTTGTCCGGCTTGCCGCAGCGGGCTCTTGAAGCCCTAGCCGCTGCTGCTCGCGAAGCGGGCGATGGCGAGGCCAGTGCTGCCGAAGGCCCCTGGCTCCTGGGCCTGGACATGCCGCGCTATCTGCCATTTCTGACCCATGCAGAGGATCGCGGTCTACGGGAAACCATCTATCGCGCCCACGTCAGCCGAGCCAGCAGTGGCGAGCTCGACAACAGCGATCTGATCGAAGAAATCCTGCGACTGCGCATCGAACAGGCCAGACGACTCGGCTACACCCATTGGGCCGAACGCAGCCTGGCCAGCAAAATGGCTGACGATGTGAATGCCGTTGAGGCCTTACTTGAGGAATTGCGCGTCGCGGCCTACCCCGCAGCGGAAATCGAAATCGCGGATCTCAAGGACTGTGCGACGCGCCATGGGGCTGCAGAGGCAGATGCTCTCGCCCCCTGGGACCTGCCGTTCTGGTCTGAACGTCTCCGCAAAGAGCGTTTCGATCTTGATCAGGAGGCTCTGAGACCCTGGTTCCCACTACCTCAGGTGCTCGAAGGGTTGTTCAGCCTCTGCGAACGGCTCTTTGATGTCGAGATCCAGGCCGCGGATGGGGAGGCGCCGATCTGGCATGCCGACGTTCGCTACTTCCGGGTTCAGCGCCGAAACGGCCCTGCCATCGCCGCGTTTTATCTCGATCCCTTCAGTCGACCGGCCAGCAAGCGTGGCGGTGCCTGGATGGACGACTGCCTCGGGCGCAGCATCGGCAGTGATGGACGCCAGGTCCTGCCGGTGGCCTATCTGATCTGCAATCAGACACCCCCTGTGGGGAAGACCCCCAGCCTGATGAGTTTTGAAGAGGTGGAAACCCTTTTCCATGAGTTCGGCCACGGTCTTCAGCACATGCTCACCACCGTTGATGAGCCGGAAGCAGCGGGCATCAACAACGTCGAGTGGGATGCCGTCGAGTTACCGAGTCAGTTCATGGAGAACTGGTGCCTCGACCGTGCAACCTTGATGGGCATGGCTCGCCACTGGCAGACCGGGGAGCCGCTTCCCGAAGAGGAATTCAACAAGCTGCAGCGCAACCGCACCTTTAATGCCGGCCTGGCAACGCTGCGCCAGGTGCACTTCGCACTCACCGACCTTCGTCTGCACAGCCGCTGGAGCCCGGAACTTGGCCTCACACCAGATCAGATGCGCCGTGAAGTGGCCCGCAGCACCACTGTGATCGAGCCGATCCCGGAGGATCAGTTCCTCTGCGCCTTTGGCCACATCTTCTCCGGTGGCTATTCCGCCGGGTATTACTCCTACAAGTGGGCGGAAGTGCTCAGCGCCGATGCCTTCGCAGCGTTCGAGGAAGCTGGCCTCGACGATGAGGTGCAGGTCCGAGCAACCGGAGCTCGCTTCCGGGACACGGTGCTGAGCCTGGGCGGCAGCCGCGCTCCGGCCGATGTGTTTTCTGCCTTCCGTGGTCGGCCGGCCAGCAGCGAGGCACTGATCCGCCACTCGGGGTTGGTTGCCGCGGCCTAGGCGGCGGTCAGGTGCTCCCGGAACACGTTTAAGGCCCTGGGATGGGAGATCAGTTGCTGATGGGTCCAGACATCAATCACCTGCTGATCCCCCCAGGGCAGCTGGGCTGTCCAATACGGACACACCATCAGATCCCAGTGGCAGAAATAACTGCGACAATCCAACGCAGCCAAGGCTTGTGAACTGCGGCCGAGATCCCGAAGCAAGGCACTTCCCACCTTCATATCCGCTGCACCTGGCAGCAAAGCCCGTGGAATCGGTTGAGCGGTAAGCGTTCCATGCTGAGGGCTGCCCACACTGAAGAATCGGCGCGCGCGCTGGGCTCCGTTCAGTTCCTGCAGCCAGATACGACCCACCACTCCACCCATCGAAAATCCGAACAAATCAATCGTCTGATCCGCTCCGAAACGTGCTCGGATCTGACGATCGAGATCACGGGCTAACTGGCGCAGTGGGACGGCTCCCAGGCGATGGGGCAGATGGGGAGTGAGCAGAGGCTGATCAGAATCTTCCAGGGCCTGGATCAACCGCCGAAAGACCCGCGGGGTGTCCCAGAGGCCGTGCACCAGAACAAGCGGGGGCCTCATGGATCAGCACCAGCTGAAGAGTGATGTCTGAAGCGTTCAACCGACACCACGCCGCTGAATCCAGGCACCGGTGCAGCACATTTGCTCAGTTCCACGCGCATCGGAACGGGGCCATAAAGCGCCTCCAGACGATTCAGCACCTGCTCGCTGAAGTGCTCGATCGTGAGGCAGCGAATGGATCGCGACAGCTGCTGCAGATCTCGGATCGCCAGGCTGTAGTCGGCGCTGGAGGCGAGATCATCAGCAGCAGCGGATTGCCCGAGATCTAGCCAGAGGCTTAGGTCCAGACGGAACCACTGACCATCGCGACGCTCGTTGGGAAGCACCCCGACATGGGCCCACAGCCTCAGGTTTCGGACGTGGATGGCATCCATCAAGGAGGTCAAAGGGGTTGATCGCGATGGCTGAAACGTCGCGTTCCTGCGGCGTAATCCGCGGCGATATGACCGTCACCACGAAGGCGATAGCGGTAAGTCACAAGGCCTTCTAAGCCGACGGGGCCGCGGGGCGGCAGGGTCTGCGTGCTGATTCCCACCTCGGCCCCGAAGCCGTAACGGAAGCCATCGGCGAAACGGGTGGAGCAATTCAGATACACCCCTGCACTGTCGACAGCGGCCAGAAAGCGATCAGCTGCTGCCGCATCCGTTGTGACGATCGCATCCGTATGGCGGGAGCCGAAGCGGCGGATGTGGTCGAGGGCGGCATCCAGATTCGAGACCACCCGCACCGAAAGAATCAGATCGAGATATTCCGTTCGCCAGTCCTCCTCCGTTGCTGCTTCTGCGACCCCGAGCCCTTGGCTGGCGTCATCTCCGCGCAGCACCACCCCAGACTCCTGGAACCGGGGGATGGCCGCCGTCAGGAATGCCGCAGCGACCGACTCATGCAGAAGCAGCGTTTCAATGGCGTTGCAGGCCGCCGGGTACTGAGTCTTGCTGTCGATCGCCACGCGCACGGCCTGCTGCACATCCGCTGCGCTATCGACGTACAGGTGACAGATGCCGTCAGCATGTCCCAGGACAGGAATACGGGTGTTGTCCTGGATGAACCGCACCAGTTCATTGCTGCCGCGCGGAATGATGAGATCCACGAGCCCATCAAGCCGCAACAAGGCCAGGCTCTCTTGACGCGTGGTGAGCAACGCCAGAGCATCGGAAGACACATCGCTTTGGCTCAGGCCTTGCTGAAGGGCCTTCATGACCGCTTCGTTGGTGCAGCTGGCCTCGCTCCCTCCCTTGAGGATGGCGCCGTTTCCGGATCGAATTGCCAGCGAAGCGATCTGCATCAACGCATCCGGGCGAGCCTCGAAGATCACACCCACCACACCCAGAGGCACCGTGATCCTCTCCAGCACCAGGCCCTGATCCAACTCCCGATGCAATTGCCGGCGACCGAGGGGATCTGGCAGAGCCGCCACCTTGTGGACGCCCTCGATGGCTCCCTCAAGTTTCTTCGCATCCAGCTTCAGCCTGGCCATAAGAGCTGGGGCCAGTCCCTGCTCCGCAGAGCGTTCCAGATCCTCCCGGTTGGCGTCGACGATGCCGGCCGCATGCTCCGCAAGGGCATCCGCCATCGCCTGGAGGGCCTGAGCCCTCTGCTCGTCTGAGGTCTGACCGAGGGACACCGCTGCCAGCCGCGCTGCTCCAGCCCTCTGCAACAGTTCCGCCGAGGGCTCGGGAACGGAAGTCATGACGGAATTGCGTATCAGTCTTCCGTCATCATCCCGCCCAACCTCTGCAGAGCTAGACGAGCCGCGCCAAGGCGTCCGGCACCATTGCCGAGCGCACAGGACTCGATCCGCAGACCTTCGCGGGAGACCGCCTGCACCCGCAGCTCCACCTCCCGACGGACCGCGGGCAGAAAATGGCGGGCGGCGCCGGCCAGGCCTCCCCCCAGCAGGACCAACTGGGGAGTGAACAGATAGGCAAGCGAACTCACACCAACGCCCAACCGACGGCCGTACTGCTCCCAGACCTGAATCGCTTCCGACTCCCCGGCATCCGCCGCTTCACTCAGCTCGCGTGGGTCTCGGTCGCAGAGGCGCCGCAGCGCCGCGATGCTGGCGTATTGCTCGAGGGAGCCTCGATTACCGCTGTTGCAGGGCGGACCCGCTGGATCCACTCCGATCAGTCCAGGCTCAGCCGCGGCACCGTTATGGCCGGTGAACAGAGCTCCATTGATCAGAACGCCACCGCCCACCCCGGTGCCAAGCGTCAGCAGCACCACATCGCCAAACCCCAGGGCCGCTCCGCGCCAGGCCTCTCCCACAACGGCGCAGTTTCCATCGTTGGCCAGGGTGACGCGCCGCTTCAAACGGGGTTCAAGCCATTCCGCCAGAGGCACCTCCTCCCAACCGGGGAGATTGATGCAGATCCTTGCCACCCTGGCCTCTACATCCATGGGACCCGGCAGCCCGACACCAACCCAGGCAGCCTCGCGGCCAGGATCAAGCTCTGCGACCGCTTCGCAGAGGGCCATCGTGACGGCCCCTGGCACGGCCGGCTGGGGGGTGGGCTGCTCCAGTTGCGCCAGGAGCTCACCTTCCGCAGTAAAGCGAGCCAACTTGATCGCCGTGCCGCCGAGATCGATCCCGATCACCTGATCCATGCTCAGAAGCGGAAGAAGAGCCGCAGCTGGGTCTGCCAAGTCCCGTCGGTATCGATCGAACCAGACAGCGTCGTGTTGGGATTCACCTGGTAGGTCACTGAGGCCTGAGGTGGAACATCACCATTGTCCGGCGCTGCCAGGACAGAGAAATCGAAGCGGTCGCTGACGTCGAGACCAGCTTCCGTGACGATGGTGAAGGTGGGCGGCACACGGCCGGATTTGCGCTCCTCTTCCGATTTCACCGACGGGGTGACATAAGTGGGATAGAGAGCGATGTGCAGGCGTTCCCCCATCACATCGGAAAGGGTCCCCAGAACCGGAGACAGAAGCGTTTGACCCAGGACCGTGGCAAGGGCAGCACCTGCACTGCCTCCGGCTAGTCCCTCCAGAGAGTTGCCACCGATCAGCGACAGCAACTGCGACTGGGACATCGGAGGGGAACTGCGCAGCTCCAGGTTCTCCATCAGACGGTTGGCTGGGCCTGAGGCCTGCACCGTCACCTTCACCAGACGCAGCTGTCCGCCGGCCAATCCAAGACTGCCCTGACCGTTGGTTTCGAAGATGTTGGAGGTGGTGCCTGTGGCTGCATTCGCCTGCACCGAATCGGACACCCGCGACTTCATGGCGATGTCGACGTAGGGCACAAGGCCAAGCGAGGGTGTGAAGACAGCCACGTTGGGAGCGCTTGGATCCAGACGGAACGTGGTGGAGAACAGGCTGATCCGCCCGCGATTGAGACGGATCAAACCTCGGGCCTGAAGCGACTCGTCCAGGGGACCGTTCAGAAGCAGTTGCCCACCACCGCGGAAGTTCACAAACGGCGGCATCCGAACCGCGAGATCCGGCCCCAGATTCAGGCGCAAGTTCCGGAACTGCACAGCGGGGAGATCCGGCATCAACGCCTTGAGTTCCTGGGACGGCTTCGACGTGGTCCCTGGCCCGAACAGCACCAAGGGCTCTTTGAAATCCCAGTTCTCCTCGATCAATGAGTCCAGAGTGACCGGTTTGAAAGAAGACCTGGCGAGAGGGGTTCTGATCAAAGAGCCTGGGCCGGCATCGGATCGCGATCCATTGATCGTGCCGCGCACCCGCGTCAGCAGACTTTGACGGGGGCGGATCACACCATGGTTGAGAGCCACATCTCCACTGAGCACCGGTGCCCGCAGAGACCCATCAACTGTGACGCTGCCGGCTGCCGTCACCTCGACAATCGATTGACGGATGCGTCCGTTGACCAGCTCAATCGACAGTGGCTTGTCTTCCTGGCGTGGCTCCAGCAAACCGATGGCGCCGGAACCCTTGAGGCTGCCTCCGGCCGCCAGCTCAGCCTCAAGTTTCTGAACATCAAGTCGGTTGAAGTCGAAGAGAATCGAAGCATTGAGCTTGCGGATCTCCTGGTCAGCGACCACGAAATCACCATCACGCATGACGAGGAAGCCGTTGGCTTTGGGGTCCTCAAGAGTTCCCCGCAGGATCAGGCGTAGATCAGTGCCGCCGCGTTTGACCTCAACCTTGTCCCCAGCCAAGGGGGTCAGAAGACTGAGGGCGTCCCCATGGCTTTCAATCTCCAGATCAAGGGATTCACTGCTGCCGAGTGGCACGGTGCCGAGGATCGTGATCGGTTCCTTCGAGTTCTTGCCCCTGAGGGCCAGATCCATGCTGATGCCATCGGGTCCAAAGCTCAGAGTGCGGCGATCGAGGATCAGTGGCGTGCCGCCCAGCGAGGCATCGTCAAAGGCCAGGGCCGATTCGATTGAGGGGCCCTCAGCATTGAAGCGATAACGCCCCGTGAGACCGATGGCGCCTTTCAGGGCTGTCGGAACGGGGGCGAACAACGCCATCAGGGAGAACGGCAGGTGCAGCAGCGTGAAATCGCCTTCTCCTCCACTGACAGGGCCGCGCAGAACAGCGACAACTGGCTCCATCTGAAGGGCCCGATCCTGGTCCTCGTCATTCAGCCAGAGATGGCCTTGCGCCTGCAGATCCAGCTCGAGCGCTGATGGACGCGGACCGTTGAGGGTCATCACCGCATCGATCCGGCCCTGCAGGTCCTGCGGATCAAAACCCTTCTGAGGATTTTTTTCTACATAGGCCAGCAGGGCCTGCTTCGATACAGCCAAAGCCTTGAGCTGGCCGTCAATGCTTCCGCCGAAGGTATCAATCACAAAGCTGCCGAGATCCTGAGCGCTGCCGGGATCCATGCCTTCAGGGAAATCCGGTCCCCGCAGCTGACGCGCCAGATCAATCAGCCAGGAGGCACTCAATCCAGAGACTTCGGCACGACTGCGCAGTGCTCCCTCAAGGACACCGTCCGCTGAAACGCGCACCTCGCCTTCCGCTGGCTTCAGCGTCCCTTCCAGCCGGAAGCGACCATCCGCGAGCCGACCCTCAAGCGCGAGGCTGTCGAGGGGAATGCCCATGGTAGCTGGCTCATCGATGCTGGCGGCACCGCTGAACACCAGTGGCGCGAAAGCCAGACGCCCCTCACCACTCAGATCACCGGAGACACCCTCAAAACGCTGCTGTGGGGGAAGGGCCAGCTGTAGTCCGTTGAGGACGAAGCGATCCGCCTTCCAGCTGTAGTCGCGGTTGCTGCCAACCAGCGTGAGCCCCCCCTCACCACGCTGGAGGTTGACCTGGGTCGGCCAGAAGTCAGCTGCGAGCTCAGCCTGCAGCGTTCCACCGACCTGGCCAGGGGCCCTGGACGCCAGCTCAAGCCTCGCGCCCTGGCCGATCACGCCTCGAACATGGCCTCGCCAGGTTTCGGGAATCTGAAGTGCTCCCACCCTGGGTTCCCGCAACATCAGTGCCAGATCAGGCCGCAGCGTTTGTAGGGGTCCGCTCACGCTGCCACGAGCCGAGAGGGTGCCCGCCATCGGGATCTGCAACAGGGGCGTCAGCCGCCTGAGATCGATTTCGCGAAGGTTCAAGCCGGCCTGCAGTTCACCGAGCTCAACACCATTGGGTTCAAGGGTCAGTGGCAGCCGCCCCTCAGCCTGAAGGGCCTGGCTGTCGAACCGTTCCAGAACGGCAAGGCCACTGGCTTTGGACCAGTTGGCATTGAGATCCCAGCGATCCAGAAAGGGGTTGGACGTTTGTGAAAGCTGCAGTTCAAGCTCAGGTTCAGCCAACGTGCCACCGGCGAGGAGTGAGCCCCTGACGGGACCAGTCGTGCCGAGGGCCTGGGTCAGGGCTGGAAGCGATCGCCAGATCAAGGGCTCGGCACTGAGCTCCGTGCTCCGCAGACGCAGCGCAGGAAACGCCTCTCCTTGCATCGACAGACGCAGGCCGGGGGCCTTCAGCTGCAGGGAATCAACACGGGCAAGCGGTTGCTGGCTGTCAGTCCAGGGAGTCGTCAGCTGGCCATTGACGGTGACCGGCCCATCCACCGGACTGTTCTCAGGCAGCTGAACCTTGCCCGCAACACGCCAGCGTGGTTCGCCCCAGGGACCATCCATCTGCAGATCCAGCCGATCGTTTCGCCTGGAGTTCCTGAGATCGAATTTGAGGTCGAAGGAGCGATTCAGCGCAACAGACCCTGAAGCCTTGGCAGACCAGTCGCCATAACGCAGCTGACCGCCCTTCAACGTCAGGGTCTCGTCCTGGCAGGACAGGCTGAGTCGTTTCGAGCGCAACGGTTCAGAGCCCTTGTCGCGACTGACTTGAATGTCTTGAAACTGAACACCGCCGCGACAGCCCAGTCGTCCCTGCTGGAGCTGCAATCGCAGATCACCATCAAGACGCCCCTGCACCTCGGCGGTTGTCGGCAGAGACAGAAGACCGGCCAGACGATTGAGTTTCAGGTCCTTCAGGCCGGTCCGCAGGATCAATTGCGGTTGATCCCAGCGCCCGCGGGCCTGGAGCGCGACGGCCCCTCCCTGATCAAGCCACTGCAAACGCGCTGAAGAACTGAACCAGCTGTCGGCCAGCTCAACTGCGCCACGACCCGAGAGACGAAAGCTCTCACCCACAGGAGAGAGGCTGACCTGCGCGGGCTGAATGAAGCGAACGTTCAGCCGGATCCGCGGCAGGGTCCTGGGTGCCATCGCGGACCCTGGTGTCCAGTAACGCCCCTGGTCATCACGACGCAGCTGAACGCGGAAACCACTGACATCAAGCGCAAACACCGGCTGCCAGCGCCGCAAACTGGCCAGGGGATCCAGGCGGACGACCAACTGATCCAGAGAACCAGTCGATCGATCCTTAATCGTTGGCAGAATTTTGGAGGAACCGATGGCCAGTCCCCATGGACGAAGGCCCTCGTAAGCACCGATCTGGACTGGATGGCCGAGGGGGCGGGACAGAGAACGCTCCAGATCCGGTCGCAACCGGTTCACAAAATCCGACGCAGCCCGATCTACGGCCAGGACGCCAATCGAAAGGCCACCCACCAGTAGAGCGCTGCCGGTGAGGACGATTCCAGCTCGAGGAATCCGCCGCGTTTCTCCCATGAACCGCGACGTTGTCCCCCGAAGTGCGCGCAATATAAGGAGATCCCCTCATCAGGACCAGCGTCCATGTCCTTCGATCAGCTGCTGCTCACCACGGCTCCCTGGCTGGCATGGGCTGGTGTGGGATTGAGTGTTTTAACCGTGATCGGGTTTCTGGCTGGCTGGGGACTTCGCTTCCGTTTGGTGGGTGTCAGCAGCTTCACCTTTCTCCTGGCGATCAGCTGCTGGGCTTTCGCACTCAGCTACAGCCCGCCGGTGGTGGTGGAGGGCGCTGTCCGGGCCCCGATCGTCTTTGACAACGGCGACGATCTGGTGGTGGCGCAAGCACCAGATGGACTGAATCAGGACGATGTGGCGCCGACCCTTAAGCAGCTTGCCGCCAACCTGCGCGGAGCTGGACGCAGCAGCAGCGTGGTTCAGATTCGACTGCGTGCACTCGAAACCGCTGGGGATGGCAGCACCCGACCCGTGGTTCTCGGAGAAACGCTGCGCGACTTTCGCTCAGCGCCGATTCGATGAAAGATCTCCCACAAACATTTCGTTATGAGCAAAACGATCTGGCGGCAGCTGGTATTGACAGCTGGCCGGATCTTCGTGATCTCAGTGATGCAACCCTGAGCCGCCTGGTGAGAACCGGCCGCTCCTCGGCTCGAAATCTGCATCGTCTTCGCGGCATGGCTGTTCTGGTTTGCGATCTTGAGCTCGCACCGCAGGATGCCGCGCTGCTGATGCATGCCGGCATTGCCAGTGCCTCAGCTCTGGCCGCATGCACTCCGGAACGACTGGTGCGTCAGACCGGTCGTCTCGAGCGCAGCCTTGGCAGCGGCCGGCGCGCAGTCGTCGATCTAACGATCGCTCAGCATTGGATTCGTCGAGCCAGGCAACTGACGAACTGACCTATCTCAGCTTCCAATCATCAAGAGGTCTAGGTAGTTGTTAGATATACGAATGTTGGTGAGTGCTGAAGCTGCTGACAATTGTCTCAGTGGGTCTGTTGGCCGCAGGCCCCGTTATCGGTGCTGAATCGAAGTTGCTGGAAACCGTCAAACGCAATCCTGCAGAAGCACAAGCTCTCTGCAAGAAGTTCAAAAAAATGAACTCATCCGGGAAATCCGCTTATTCCAAGAAGTCCACAAAACGTCTAGCAACCAGTCGCAATCTCACCATGATCGACGCCGAAGTGTTTGTGACCTACGTGGTGGGCATGTATTGCCCGGATGTCCGCTGAACCGATCCAGTCATGTCTCACCCTGAAGGATGGGACCGACCTGATCGCTGACTTATGGACCCCTGAAGGTTCAGGACCCTGGCCGGCACTGCTGATGCGTCAACCCTATGGGCGACGCATCGCTTCGACAGTCACGTTGGCGCATCCCACCTGGTGGGCTGCCAAGGGATATCTGGTGGTGGTGCAGGACGTGCGCGGGCAGGGGGACTCCGGCGGCTGCTTCAAAGGATTCGCCCAGGAAGCCGCCGACACCGAACACATTCATGGCTGGGTGCGGGGGTTGCCGCAATGCAATGGTCGACTCGGTTGTTACGGCTTCTCCTACCAGGGGCTGACCCAGTTGCTTGCATCGGAGACGGCCCCGGCGCCCGACTGTCTGGCTCCGGCCATGACCGGACTGGACGAGCGACTTCACTGGAGCTGCGAAGGCGGCGCTCACTGGTGGCATCTGGGCGTGGGCTGGGGGTTACAACTGGCCGCCCTGCAGGCGAGGCGCCGCGGCGATCAACAAGCCTGGGATGCGATCCGGCGCAGCCTCGAAGACGGAAGTTATCTGCGCGATGGCCGAACCCTGCTCCAACTTCACGATCCGGAAGGAATGGCCCTGCGATGGCTCGATCAGGACCCGTCCTGTGATGAGGACTGGGTCGTGCATCGTCCGCCAGACCATTGGTTGCGGCAGCCAATGCTGCTGCTGGGCGGATGGTGGGACCCCCATTTGCTGGGGATCCTGGATCTGTGGCGACGGAGCATCGCGGTTGGCGGCACACCCCAGATCCACATCGGTCCCGCCAGCCATCTGGAGTGGTGGAGCGGAGCTCAGACCCTGCTGCTGGAGTTCTTCGACACGCACCTCAAAGGCAGTCAAACCAGCAAAGCGACTCCAGCGATGCAGCTCTGGAATCTCACATCGCAGACCTGGCAACGGCCCGAACCCAGCAGCCGTATCAGCTGGCAGCTCTGCGGTGATGCGCTGACCTGCCTTGATCAAGAGCATGGACGGCTGGACCAGAACACCACTGGGTCTGGAGAGGTCACCATCGTTCACGATCCCTGGCGGCCGACACCGTCCATTGGCGGCCATCTCAGCCCAAGTGCAGGGGCGGCTGACCGTCGTGGCGTCGATGGACGTTCCGATGTGGCCACCTTCAGCTCATCCCCATGTCTGCAACCACTGACCCTTCAGGGACACCCCCAAATCTCCCTGGAGGTCCATGCCGATCAACCCGGATTCGATTTATGCATGGCTCTCTCCAGACTTCCCGCAGGCTCCGATGCCGTTGAGCAACTCAGCACTGGCGTGCTGCGACAACGCGGACCTGCAGCTCTGAAACCCCAGATCAGACGGGTCACGATGCAGCCTCTGCTGGCCGAGTTGAGCGAAGGAGACCGACTGCGCGTGTCGATCGCCGGTGCAGCCTGGCCGGCGATCGGGGTCAATTCCGGGCACCCCGACATCCCCTGCGATGCACCTTCAGCCAGCCATCGCGTCATCGCCATGACACTGCGACTTGCCGGCTCACAACTGACCCTCAACCCATTGGACTCCGGCAGACTGCAGCCCTAATTCATCAATCAAGACGTGAAGCTGTCCGCCGCTCTGCTGGCCCTGTCTCTGGCGGCTCCCGTCAGCCCAGGACTTCTTTCGATCGCTCCTGTGGCTGCTCAGGAATCGGAAGCCACCAGCCTCACCCCTGCCCAGGCAGAGACCGCGACGAAACTGCTGCTCAGCGCCATCGAAAATAATGATGCTGCCGCTGTCCACAACAAGCTTGCCGACAGCATCAAAAACAGCGTCAGCGTCGAAGCGGTCCAAAAGCGCCTCGATTCAGATCTGGCCATCAGCTCAAGCCGCGTGCTGAAGGTGGGATCTGGCTACAGCGACACCACCGTTGATGCCCTGATCACAACCGCAGAGGGTGACCTTCCAGTCCTGCTCATCCTCGATGAAGAGGGCAAGCTGCTGGCCTGGAAGATTGGCGGCAAGGACATCCCAATTGAAGCCACAGCCCAACGCTTCACCGAAGAGCTTGCGGCTGGACGCTGGGTTCAGGCACGCAGCCGTCTCCAGATCGACTTTCAGAAAGAGCTGGCTCCGGGAGACCTGGAGCGCAAGTGGACCAAGCTGACCAAACTTTCCGGTGGCTTCCGTAACGTGAAAGATGCTGTGGTCGCCAGCCAGGGAGGGGAGCAGCAACTGGTGTTGGTCTGCGTTGAATTCGGCAAAGCCACCACCAATCTGTTCGTGATTTTCGACGACCAGGGCCGCATCATCAACGTCGACATCTCCCGCGATTTCGTCTGACCCTCACACCTCGAGGCCTCGGGAATTCGGCTTAAGCTCCCGTCCACTTCAACGATGTTTCATGGGTGGCGCGGCAGTCCTCGACTGGATGGTTCAGGACGGCGAACGACTGGCGGAATGCCGTCATGACCACCCTTTCTCGGTCCTCGGCCCCCAGCCGCTGGAGGGCGGCTGGGTCATCCGGATCTGGATGCCCGAAGCCGACTCGGCGACCCTGCTTCTCGATGGCCGGGAACAGGCCATGGACTGTCCCCACCACCCCTGGATCTTCGAAACGGCGGTGCCGCACGATCCCGGAAGCAACTACCGCGTCCGCGTTCATCGGGGCGGCACCACCCACGACCAGCACGACCCCTGGGCCTTCCGGGACGACTGGATGGGCGAGATGGATCGCCATCTTTTCGCCGAAGGGAACCATCACCACATCTGGCAGCGGATGGGTGCCCATCTGACCGAGCGTCATGGTGTTGCCGGCGTGATGTTCTGCGTTTGGGCTCCCCACGCCCTGAGTGTGTCGGTCCTCGCTGATCTCAATTCTTGGGATGGACGCCATCACCCCATGCAGCAACGGCTTGGTGGCATCTGGGAGCTGTTCGTTCCCGCGATGCCTGAGGGCTCGCTCTACAAGTACGAAATCCGTTCCCCCGAAGGGCATTGCTACCAGAAAGCAGACCCCTACGGCTTCCAGCACGAAGTACGCCCGGCCAACAGCTCTGTGGTCTCCCATCTGGACGGCTTCCAGTGGTCAGACGGGGAGTGGATGCAGCAGAGGGACAGCAGCAATCCCCTGGATCAGCCGATCTCCGTGTATGAGATGCACCTGGGCAGCTGGATCCACGAATCAGCGGATGCCCCCTGGATCCAGCCTGATGGAACGCCGCGGGCGCCGGTGCCAGCGGCTGACATGAAACCCGGCGCGCGGTTGCTCACCTACGCCGAACTCGCCGACCGCCTGATTCCCTACGTGAAGCAAAGGGGCTTCACCCATATCGAACTGATGCCGATCACCGAGCATCCCTTCGATGGCTCCTGGGGTTACCAGGTCACCGGTTGGTATGCCCCGACCAGCCGTTATGGAACTCCGGATGAATTCCGTGCCTTCGTGGACCGCTGTCATGCCGAAGGCATCGGCGTGATCATCGACTGGGTTCCCGGCCACTTCCCTAAAGACAGCCACGGCCTGGCCTTTTTTGATGGGACCCACCTTTACGAACACGGGGATCCCCGCATCGGCGAGCACAAGGAGTGGGGGACGCTGATCTTCAACTACAGCCGCAATGAGGTGCGCAACTTTCTGGTTGCCAACCTGGTGTTCTGGCTGGAGCAGTTCCATATCGATGGCATTCGCGTAGACGCCGTGGCCTCGATGCTTTACCGCGACTACCTGCGACCGGACGGTGAATGGCTGGCCAATGAACACGGCGGCCGCGAGAACACCGAAGCGGTGCGATTCCTGCAGCAGGCCAACCACGTGATGTTCCAGCACTTCCCCGGTGCTCTCTCCATCGCCGAGGAGTCCACCACCTGGCCCATGGTGACCCAGCCCACGGACATGGGCGGACTTGGGTTCAATCTGAAATGGAACATGGGCTGGATGCACGACATGCTCGATTACTTCGAGATTGATCCGTGGTTCCGGCAATTTCACCAGAACAACATCACATTCTCAATCTGGTATACCTACACCGAGAATTTCATGTTGGCGCTCAGCCACGATGAAGTGGTGCATGGAAAGAGTCATCTTCTTCACAAGATGCCTGGAGATGACTGGCAGAAATATGCGAATACTCGAGCCCTGCTGGCATACATGTGGACCCATCCCGGCAAAAAGACCATCTTCATGGGGATGGAATTTGGGCAACGCGCCGAGTGGAATGTTTGGGGCGATTTGCAGTGGGATCTTCTCAATTACGAGCCCCACATGGGTATTCAACGACTCGTCGATGATCTGAATGTTCTTTACAAAGCAGAACCAGCTCTCTGGAGAGATGATTTTGATCAATATGGCTTCCAATGGATCGACTGCAATGACAATCGCCATTCCGTCATCAGTTTCATGCGCCGTGAAACAACTAGTGGCACCTGGCTTGTGGTGGTTGCAAACTTCACACCTTCAAGCCATTCCCACTACCGGGTAGGGGTTCCTCTTGCCGGTTTCTACGAAGAAATCTTCAATACCGATGCCGCCCGCTACGGAGGAAGCAATCTCGGAAACATGGGTGGCAAACGCAGCGAGGAATGGGGCATTCACGACTACGAAAATTCACTCGAGCTGTGCCTGCCTCCTCTCAGCTTGCTGGTGTTTAAACACGACCCCAAACGCAGCCTCCTGCCGGAAGACTCAGTTGCCGCAAGCAACACGATGTGAAGTTCATCCATGAGCTCAGGTAGGTTGCCGGCTTGATCCCGTGTTCTAGATGAGCGATTCACTGCCCCTGCTGCTGCGAGCCGCGCGCGGTGAATCAGTGGAGCGACCACCCGTCTGGATGATGCGGCAGGCAGGCCGCTACATGAAGGTGTATCGAGATCTTCGGGAGCGTCATCCAAGTTTTCGGGAGAGATCCGAAAATCCCGATCTGTCCTACGAGATTTCGATGCAGCCGTTCGAGGCTTTTCAGCCGGATGGTGTGATCCTGTTCTCCGACATCCTGACGCCACTGCCGGGGATGGGCATCGACTTCGACATCGTTGAGAGCAAGGGACCGCTGATCAACGACCCAATCCGTTCCCTCGCCCAGGTGGAAGCGCTGCAACCGCTGAATCCCACCGAGTCGATGCCCTTCGTGGGAGACGTGCTGGGTCGACTTCGCGAGAGCGTTGGCAACCAGGCTGCTGTGCTGGGTTTCGTGGGCGCACCCTGGACGCTTGCTGCCTACGTGGTGGAAGGGAAGAGCAGCAAGAATTACGCCGTGATCAAAGCAATGGCTTTCCAGGAGCCCGAACTCCTGCATCGCCTGCTGAGCCATTTCGCCGAATCGATTGCCAGCTACCTGCGCTACCAGATCGATTCCGGTGCCCAGGTGGTTCAGATGTTCGATTCCTGGGCCGGTCAGCTCAGCCCGGCCGACTACGACACCTTCGCCGCCCCGTATCAACGCCGCGTCGTTGAACTGGTGAAGCAGACCCACCCGGACACCCCCTTCATCCTCTACATCTCCGGCAGCGCCGGCGTGATCGAACGGATGGCTCAGACAGGTGTGGACATCATTTCCCTGGACTGGACCGTCGACATGGCTGAAGCCTGCGCGCGCCTTCCCCAACACATCGGAGTCCAGGGGAACGTTGATCCCGGTCTGCTGTTCGGAACGCCAGAGGCAATCAGGGACCGGATCGACGACACCGTTCGCAAGGCACGCGGCCGTCGCCACATCCTCAACCTTGGCCATGGAATCCTGCCGGGAACCCCTGAAGCCAACGGACACGCCTTCTTTGAGGCTGGTAAATCCGTGATGGATCGCGTCGGGGCTGCCGCTTGAGCCGAATCCTGATCACCGGCGCCAGCGGCTGCGTCGGCCAGTACATCACCAGCTGGCTCTTGCAGAACTCAGATGCTGAGCTTCTGCTCTGGTTGAGGGATCCCGACAAACTGACAGCGGTTTCAGCAGACCATCCACGCATCCGGCTCCTTGTGGGAGATCTGCGCGACACCGATCGGTTCGCGGCCGATCTGGCGACGGTTGAGCGGGTGATTCACACCGCCACAGCCTGGGGAGATCCCGAACGGGCAGAGCAGGTGAATGTTGTGGCTGTCAAACGAATGCTGGAACTCCTCAACCCCGTGGTTGTCGAACAGATCATCTATTTCTCAACCGCCAGCATCCTGGATCGGCATCTCCAGCCGCTTCCTGAAGCCCTTGCCTACGGCACCGAATACATCCAAACCAAAGCTCGTTGCCTACAGGATCTCGAGCAGCACGCTTTGGCCGCGCGGATCATCGCTGTTTTTCCAACCCTCGTCTTCGGCGGACGACTGGATGGCTCCAGTCCATTCCCAACGAGCTACCTCACACAGGGACTCGGAGAAGCCAGCCGATGGCTCTGGCTCGCCCGCTGGCTGAGGGCGGATGCCAGCTTTCACTTCATCCACGCCGAGGACATTGCCCGCATCTGCGGCCAGTTCGCCACAACTCCCCATGCAGCGAACCAGGAACCAGGGCAGGGGCCCTTGCGTCGGATCGTGATGGGGCAGCCGGCCCTATCTGTCAACGATGCCGTTGCCAAGCTCTGCCGTTGGCGACATGTGTGGCGCACACCGGGAATCCCCTTGATTCCATGGTTGATTGAAACCCTGATCCGAGTTCTGCCAATCGATGTGACTGCCTGGGATCGATTCAGCATCCGTCAGCGCCACTTTGTACACGAGCCCGCAAGCACTCCGGAGCGATTTGGAGGCAGCAGCCATGCCCCCGATCTTGAGACAGTTCTTGGCGATTCCGGGCTTCCAAGACGCAAAGGTCTTGGAAGCAGGCGTAATATCCCGGTATTGACCTGATTCCTTATGGGCAACATCTTCCGCACCCTGGCCGCAGCCTGCTGCGCCTTCCTAATGCTGATTGGCCTCAATGTCGGCTCTGCTCAGGCGTCTACCGTTGAAGTGAAGCTTGGAACCGATGCGGGGATGCTTGCCTTTGAGCCATCCACCGTCACCATTAAGGCCGGCGACACCATCAAGTTTGTCAACAACAAGCTGGCACCGCACAACGCTGTGTTCGAAGGTCACGATGAATACAGCCACTCGGACCTTGCCTTCGCTCCTGGAGAGTCCTGGGAAGCAACCTTCGCCAGCGCCGGAACATTCGACTATTACTGCGAACCGCATCGCGGAGCCGGCATGGTGGGCAAAGTGATCGTCGAGTGATCATCTGCTTTTCACGGTTCTGACAGAGCCATTCATCTCGAGCCCCTACCTGTTTGTGTCATTCACAGGTAGGGGTTCTTACGTTTGACGGATGCTCTGGATACCTTTGAACCAGTGACAAAGATTGCATGAGCCGGATCACCGGTTTGCTTGCGCTGGTTTTTGCTTTGGTGCTTCCGCTGATGTCGGCACCCCCAGGTTTGGCCATCGATTTGAGCAACGATCGAGGTGAGCAGATTTTCAGCAGCAATTGTGCGGCTTGCCATATGGGTGGCGGCAATGTGATTCGTGCCAGTCGCACCCTCAAGATCCGCGATCTGAATGCCCACCTCGAGGAATATCAGCAGGATCCCCTGGAAGCCATCGAGCACCAAATCGAGGACGGCAAAAATGCAATGCCCTCCTACGCAGGGAAGTTGAGCGAAGCCGAGATCATCGCCGTAGCGACGTTTGTCGAACAACAGGCGGAACTTGGCTGGTGAGTCGAAACGCCCTCCAACGACTGGTCAATGCCTGTGAACGAAGTCCATCACTTCGTCAGTCCCTCAAGGCCTGCAGCAGCTCTGAAGAGTGGATTGAGGTGGCCAGGAACCACGGATTCCTGATCACTGCAAAAGACCTGGAGTCTGACGACAAGGAATCACAACTCAGCCACTGGTTTGAACAGAGCCGAATCAGTCAGCCATTCCGATCCACGCATCGATAGGGCTGAACAAACTTGAAACAAGCCAGAACCGTCAAGCCGCCGCAACAAAGCTTTACATTGGTCTTTGCTGTCGCTTTTGCAATGAGCATCGAGAAGCTTTGCCGCGAGCAACGCAACAGTGCTGATCGTCTGTTTATGGATTTCAAATACACCGCTCCAGGATCTGATGAACAGATCCAATCCCTGAACACGTTCCATTCCCTCGTCAGCCTTTGGGCCTGTTACCTGTCGCAGACCACTGAGCAAACCCATCTGATCGACAAGGAACCCTCTCTCCTGAGCTGAGATCAGGGAGTTCCGGACGACTTCGCCCCTTTCAGGACAGCGAGATACAGCTGTTCATCGATCTCGCGGATGTCGTATTCCGTGGGTTTCACGCCGTGGTGATGCTCATGCACCACCATCCAGCAGCATCGCTCCAACTCTCCACCTGCCTCACTGGACAGCTGTCGGGCCTGGGAAATCAATGCGCTAACCACATCTGCATTCATCAAGTCGACATTGCATCCATGTTCGGGGAACTCTAAAAAGATGATCCGGTTCCCCGGCCAGGGTCGAAAGGGCCCTACCGATGCCATCGGCAAGCCGCCCCTGATCAGCCGGAATGCCCCATACGGTTGTTGCATTCCACAGATCGCCTGAATGCAACCCACGGCGGAACAGTTCACTGAAAAAGCCTGGGCCGCGGTCGTCGCTGCCCAGCAACTCGCGAAAACCTCTCGTCACCAGCAGCTGGAAACGGAACATCTGCTGCTGGCGCTTGTTCAAGACAACGGCCTCGCAGGTCGCGTGCTTTCCAAAGCCGGCGTTGAGCTGAGCAACTTCGAAACGTCGTTGCGCAGTTACATCCAACGGCAGCCGAGCATGACGTCACCGCCTGAATCGGTGTTTCTTGGACGAGCCCTGAACGCATCCCTGGATCGAGCCGAACAACAACGCAACAGCTTTGGCGACAGCTACATCTCCATCGAACATCTGCTGCTGGCTCTCAGCGAGGATGATCGCTGCGGCCGGCAGCTGCTTAGCCAGGTTGGCCTGAACAGCGAGACGCTCAAGGAGGCGATCAAGGCGGTGCGCGGCAATCAAACGGTGACCGATCAGAACCCTGAGGGCACCTATGAGTCGCTCGAGAAATACGGCAGAGACCTGACGGCTTCGGCACGTGAGGGCAAACTCGACCCGGTGATCGGACGCGACGAGGAAATCCGTCGCACCATTCAGATCCTCAGCCGGCGCACCAAGAACAACCCTGTTCTCATTGGGGAACCCGGCGTTGGCAAAACGGCCATCGTTGAGGGTCTGGCCCAGCGCATCGTGAACGGCGATGTGCCATCGGCTCTACAGAATCGACAGCTCATTGCTCTCGACATGGGAGCCCTGATCGCAGGAGCGAAATACCGGGGTGAATTTGAGGAACGGCTGAAAGCCGTGCTTAAGGAAGTCACGGCTTCTGAAGGACAGATCGTGCTGTTCATCGATGAAATCCACACCGTGGTCGGCGCCGGAGCAACAGGGGGCGCCATGGATGCCAGCAATCTGCTGAAGCCGATGCTGGCGCGAGGGGAACTGCGCTGCATCGGTGCGACAACCTTGGACGAACATCGTCAGCACATTGAAAAAGATCCCGCTTTCGAGCGTCGTTTTCAACAGGTGCTTGTGGATCAACCCACGGTTGAGGACACGATATCCATCCTGCGCGGGCTGAAAGAACGCTACGAAGTTCATCACGGCGTGAGAATCGCCGACAGTGCCCTTGTGGCAGCTGCTGTACTCAGCAGCCGCTACATCGCCGATCGTTTTCTGCCAGACAAGGCCATCGACCTTGTGGATGAATCAGCTGCCCGATTGAAAATGGAAATCACCTCCAAACCGGAGGAGATCGATGAAATCGATCGCAAGATCCTGCAGCTGGAAATGGAGAAATTGTCTCTCGGCCGCGAGTCCGATAGTGCCAGCCAGGAACGGCTTCAACGGCTGGAGCGTGAGCTTGCTGAACTCAGCGAACAGCAGAGCACACTCAATGCCCAGTGGCAGCAGGAGAAGGGGGCGATTGATGATGTTTCTTCTCTGAAAGAGGAGATTGAACGCGTCCAACTGCAGGTGGATCAGGCCAAACGCAGTTACGACCTCAACAAAGCAGCCGAACTCGAATACGGAACCCTCGCCGGTTTGCAGAAGAAGCTGCATGTACAGGAAGTGCTGCTGTCGGAAAGCGATGGTGGTGACAAGACGTTGCTGCGCGAGGAGGTCAGCGAGGACGACATTGCCGAGGTGATCGCCAAATGGACGGGCATCCCTGTCTCCAGGCTGGTGCAGAGCGAGATGGACAAGCTGCTTGCCCTCGAGGACGATCTGCATCAACGGGTGATCGGTCAGCACCAGGCCGTCACTGCCGTGGCCGATGCCATCCAACGCTCCCGGGCCGGACTCAGTGATCCGAACCGACCGATTGCCAGCTTTCTCTTCCTCGGCCCCACCGGAGTTGGCAAAACAGAGCTCTCAAAAGCCCTGGCCAACCGTCTCTTTGACAGTGACGACGCGATGGTGCGCATCGACATGTCGGAATACATGGAAAAGCACAGCGTCAGTCGGTTAATTGGAGCACCTCCGGGCTACGTGGGCTACGAAGCGGGCGGACAACTCACTGAAGCCGTGCGGCGGCGGCCCTATGCGGTAATCCTCTTCGACGAAGTGGAGAAGGCACACCCGGATGTTTTCAATGTGATGCTGCAGATCCTCGATGACGGGCGCGTCACCGACGGGCAGGGACGCACGGTGGACTTCACCAATACGGTGCTCATTCTCACCAGCAACATCGGCAGTCAGTCGATCCTTGAGCTGTCGGGAGATCCTGAACATCACGAGGAAATCAGCCAGCGAGTGAACGAGGCACTGAGGAACCATTTCCGCCCTGAGTTTCTGAATCGCCTGGATGATCAGATCATTTTCAGAAGTCTCTCCAAGGAGGAACTGCGCAAGATCGTCAACTTGCAGATCGACCGATTGAGGCAAAGACTTGCAGACCGCAAACTCGATCTACTGCTGAGCGATGACGCCTGCGACTGGCTCGCCAATGCAGGGTATGACCCTGTCTATGGAGCCCGACCCCTGAAAAGAGCGATTCAGCGTGAACTGGAGACTCCGATCGCAAAAGCCATTCTGGCTGGTCGCTACAGCGATGGACACGTTGTTGAAGTAGGCCTCGAATCGGATCAACTGAAACTGAACAACCCAATGGCACTTGCGTCATCAAAAGACCCGGTCGCAAGCCGCAGTCATGACGTGACGCTTTCAAACCATTCCGGTAAGGAATGAAAACAACCGGTGTTGCGGGTGTTCTCCCTCGCCTCCACACTCCAGCAGCAGGTTCTTCCTGCATCACGTTGATGCAGGAGCTGATTCGCCCATGTCCAAACCAGCTCCGCGCTGGTCTCCATCCCCACGTTGGACATCACGCGGAGATCAAGAGCACCAAGCTCATGCAGTCGCTCCCATTCCTGCATCAACGGATCATCTGCATTCACAAGGAACGTGTGATCGAACTGCTCTTGCAGTTGTTGTTCAAGTGGCCTCAGGCTGGAGAAATCAACAACAAAGCCACAAGGATCGAGCTCAGTGGCAGCGAAATGGAGCAAGAAGCTACGGCTATAGCCGTGCACGAAGCGGCAATGACCGCTGTGTCGCCATTGACGATGGCAACAGGGGTAGCCCTCGAATAATTTGCTGCAGGTATGCGGAGACGGCAGTGAAAGCACGAGGCAGGTGCGGAGTAAGGCTGCGGGAGGATCGAGACAATGGCTCTGCGCAGGAGGCCTGATGCACCCCCTCAGCCCCGCTTTTATGGACCAACTCCGTTTTACAGAAGCGGGGTTGATTCCTGCTGTGGCGCAGGATTGGCTCGATGGCGCCGTCCTGATGGTGGCCTGGATGAATCGCGAATCGATTGAGAAAACACTGCAGAGCGGTGAAGTGCATTACTGGAGCCGCTCGAGAGCCGAGCTCTGGCACAAGGGAGCAACCAGCGGACACACCCAGATCCTTCGTGGAATCCGCTACGACTGCGACGCGGATGTTCTGCTCCTCAACATCGAGCAGACAGGCGATGTTGCTTGCCACACTGGAGCCCGCAGCTGTTTTTACGAAGACGACGACAATCCCACAGGGGGCGGGGTTGATGCACTGCCACCTCCGGCAGATGCCTGCACTGAGTTGTACCGCGTGATCTGGGAACGAAAAAACAAACCGGAACAGGGCAGCTACACCAACAAACTGCTGCAGGGAGGCGACAACAGCATCCTCAAGAAAATCGGTGAAGAAGGAGCCGAATTCGTGATGGCTTGCAAGGACGACAACGCCAAGGAGATCGCCGGTGAAGCAGCCGACTTGATCTTTCACATGCAAGTCGCACTCGCTCACCACGGCGTCCCGTGGAGAGACGTTCAAGCAGTACTGGCTGCTAGGCGAGGTGCCCCCCGTCGTCACTGATCAGGCTTACTGATCGGGCTCACTGATCGGGCCGAATCGATTGCTCAAACTGCGCACCCACTGAAGTGTTGTTTGATCGCGTGTGCTGGGTTGCAGCACCGGCTTGGCTCCCTGATGCACTGCCAGGGAATCGAGCGGATCATCGCTGTGCCCCCACAATCCCAGGGCATGACCAAGCTCATGCAATGCCGTTGCTTCGAGGACTTCGGCCCTCAGCTCCGGAGACACCAAAACATCGACAAAGGGCTCACGATGCTGAATCCCTGCACGTGTAAGCAGAACCAGTTGCAGCGTGCTGCGCCCATTGCTGGCTCTCCAGCGACCATTCAACCGTCGTCGTGAGGGGCGTTGACGGTGAATTCGAATCTGGGCGCGGTTGCTGTCGGTCACCCGCGTGATGGGAACAAGGGCACTCCAGCGCTGGAGCGCTGACTCCACCCCAAGGCGCCAGCGGCGACTCCAACGATCCGCAGGTGCAGGTTCTGGATCGATCCAGACACACCAATGCTTTAACGACGGAAATCCAAAGTTGGTGGTGGCGAGACGTTGCCCGTATCCCAGTGCAGGAACCGCATCTGATCCAGACACCGAAGGAAGCTGGCGCTGGAGGTTGTCTTCGAGCGGTCGGATCTCAGCGGCCGGGGGGCAGGGATCTGCCTGCATCAGGCTGCAGGAAGGCCGACACCACGAGCCATCAGCGTCGCAAGCATCGGAATCGAAGCGAATCCCAGCAGTTCGATGTTGATGATCCAGCCCAACCGCGTGGCAAGGGCCTGGCTGACCTTGGGCAGTTCACCCTTGCGCAGCGGAATGGCCCAAAGGATGTAGGTGATCGTGGGGTAAAGGGACAGACCTCCCACTGAGAGGTAGAGACCGACCTTCCACCAGAACAAGGGGTTCTGCGTGTAGAAGTCGGATCCTTGGCCGAAATGGATCACCCTCAGGATGCCGCTGACCAATAACGCCAGAGCAGCAATGCCATAAACGATGTCGGTGATCACCATGGCTGTGGCCTCACCGCGATTCGGATCGGCTTTGATCAGGCGACGCTCAAGGACCAGTGCGCCGAAGCACACCATGAAGCTCAAGTAGTGCACGTATGCGACGCCAGCGCTTTTAGCGATGTCCGTCGTGAAAGCAACCGCCAGATGCATAGCAGCGGATTACGAAACGACATGGACCCTAGCGGCAAGACATCCAACACCTCTGAAGATTGTCTTCAACAGAGAGAAGAAACTGTTTAATCATGCATTAAAAATGAATTCCGCAGTCTTTATTACACCCGCAGAATGAAAACACTTTGGTTCTAGGTTCAATTCATTGCTGAATTTCTGATGGTGAGCTCTCTGAGTGCATTTCTAGGTGAAATTGGCCGCCACCAGCTGCTTACCCCAGAGCAAGAACTCATGATGGGACGAAAGGTTCAGGCGATGGTAGCGATCACTGAGCGTTGCCACCTTGCCGGGGGAAGTGGACCGTCCTGTGAATACAACGATGAAGAAAAAGTAGTGATTCGCCGTGGCGAGCGCGCCAAGAATCAAATGATCACCTCGAATCTTCGTCTCGTTGTCAATCTTGCCAAGCGATATCAAGGCAAAGGTTTAGATCTGCTCGATCTCATTCAGGAAGGAACCCTGGGGCTCACCCGTGCCGTCGAGAAATATGACCCCACCCGAGGCCATCGCTTTTCCACCTACGCCTACTGGTGGATCAGACAAGGACTCAACCGCGCTCTTTCGACCCAGAGCCGCACTATTCGGATTCCGGTCAATGTCAACGAAAAACTCACCAAACTGCGCGCCGCAAAAGCACGTTTAATGCAGCGCCATGGACTGAGTCCATCCACCGAGCAACTCTCCGAATACATGGAGATCTCAATGTCCGAGGTGGAGGATCTGCTGGCCTGCGAGCTTCGCAGCGTCACCGTGAGCCTGCAGGGAGTCGTTAAATCAAAATCGGATCCTTCCGAACTCGTGGATGTTCTCCCCAGTGATGAAATGCCCCCGATGGAACGGGCAGAGATTGCCGAACGCACAGCATCGGTATGGACGCTGCTGAACAAGGCCAACCTCACTCCCAAGGAGCGCACGGTGGTGACCTTGCGTTTCGGACTCGATGGCACCCACGAATGGCGCACCCTCGCCGAGGTTGCTCGCCACATGAATTGTTCGAGGGAATATTGCCGCCAGGTGGTTCAGCGAGCCCTTCGCAAACTGCGCAAAACAGGCATCCAGAGCGGACTGGTGGAAACCACCCATTGATCGTTCGGGCAGCCCTCTGGTCAGGTCGACCGGCTCAGGCGAAAGTGTTTTGAGTGCGAATCAATGCCATGAACAATCGTTCGGCAAGACAAGATTCTGCAAAAGCATCCCGAGCTGCACAATCCACCGTTGAAGCTGAGCTCATCGACAGCCAGGTGGTGGATGAAAATCTGTTGAAACGCCTGCTGCGCCGTGCTGGGCGAAGCATCGCCGCTCCCGCCCTTGAAGCCTTGGAAATGATGCTGGATGCCTCGACCCCTGCACCGGCTCGACTCACGATGATGGCAGCGCTGAGTTACCTGTTAATGCCCGCAGACCTGATCCCCGACGTTTTGCCGGTCGCCGGTTTCAGTGACGACCTGGTGGCCCTGACAGCCATGATGGGGATCTGGAATCAGCACATCACGCCTGACATACGCGAAAAAGCTCGGCGCAGACTGGATCGCTGGTTCCCTTACGGCCGCTGACGATCATGCCGAACACCACGTGGTCTCCCGAGTTCGAACAGGAACTGACGTCTTTGCTCAAAGACTGGCTGAAGCAACAGGGCAGAACCCAGGCCGACTTAAGACGAAGTCTGCGGGCCGTTTCAACCAGGATGCCGGCCTTGCTTGAGGTGCTGGAACGGGAATTCCACCTGAACGGGCTTGCTGGTTTGGTGGGACGGCTGTGCAAGGTGGAACATGAGTGGCAGGGAGAAGACGTGGCTCATGAGGGCGCTTCAACCGGATCAGCAGATCCGTTCAGTCAGCTGGACCTTCTTCTGCAGGAAATTCGCGACGACATTCCCAGCTGAGCTGATCAACGGCAAAGTGGTGGTCTCCAAGAAGAGAACACGCTCGTGCCCAGATTGTTTTCCTCACTGGTTCTGATCCTGGGCCTTCCGGTCCTGACAGCCGGCGACGGTTTGGCACAAACGGAGGGTTGGTTGCTTGGTCCCAGCAGTGCTGTCGGCAAGCAGAGCGAGATCGTGCCGACCAACTGCATCACGGCGACAGACGGATCGATCACCTGCGACACCAAGGTGGTTAACCCAGCCTGGGATACCCCGGCACGGCCGTACTACAACCCGTTCAAGGACTGATTTTCTACGTGAATCAACGTCAGCGCCGAACTGGCTTTCTGTCACTGGTGGACGCCGGAGAACGGTTCGTCGCCAGGATTCTCACGATGATCACCGGGGTGGTGATTGCCGCTGCCCTGATTCAGCTGATTCTCCTGCTTGGCAACAAGCTTCTTTTAGGCACGGGAGCGAATTGGCTGGGAGATGACCTGATCAAGGTGCTGGGAGATCTCCTGACTGTGCTGATCGCCCTCGAGGTGCTGCAAAACATCACCAGCTATCTGCGCCGCCATGTTGTGCAGATCGAGCTGGTTCTCGTCACCGCACTCACCGCCGTTGCACGCAAGGTGATCGTTCTGCCCTCCGGAGCGGAAGACAAACCCCAGCTTCTTTTCGGTCTGGGGATTGCAACACTGTCACTGGCAGCCGCCTACTGGCTGGTCAGACGGGCGATCCCTCAGACACGGAATCACGCCAATGCAAAGCGAGCCAGAGAGTTCCCGGATCAGGATCCGTTCTCTCCACACGATGAAGTCGATGCGGCGGAAGATGGAGATGGTCGCCAACGCTGAGGTCAACAATCCGGTCGGGTCCCGTGCATCGGATCCGGGCGCTCCCTCTGAGCACCATCACCCACTCATGGTCATCCTGATCAAGCCATGATCCCTTTGGAGACTGAAAGCGATTGGAACGAATCAGCTTGAGGGTCCAGCTGCTTCCCTGCTGAATCTGTAGTTCGAACTCCTTACCTTCATCTGGCAGCGGCTGATTGAACAAATTGCTAGGACTCAGCTCAGACTCTGCTGGCTGCTCGCCCCAGCGTCGACCGATGTCATACCCCCAGGCTTTGGAGAGCATCACCACTTCGTTGTGGCTGGCGCAGCAAGCCAGCTGTTCGCGGCGATCAGGATGTCCGTCGAGGCTCTGCACGAGGTCTTGAAGTTGCGCGACCTTCTCGAGAAACCGGATCAGATCCTCTTCTGGCATTGGGGACAACCGGTCTTGCAAAGGCGTGATCCTGACGACAGACGAATGGCCTGGATTGCGAAGAAAGTCAGGAGATGCTGATCGACAAGACCATGCCACCTGCAACCAAAGTA
Source organism: Synechococcus sp. CC9616 (assembly GCF_000515235.1). Classification (NCBI taxonomy): domain Bacteria; kingdom Bacillati; phylum Cyanobacteriota; class Cyanophyceae; order Synechococcales; family Synechococcaceae; genus Synechococcus; species Synechococcus sp. CC9616. Next base: position 1,112,153 of record NZ_KI911558.1, read on the forward strand.
CTCACCATCGGAGATCTCGAGGCCGGATTTCCCAGCTATTGCCAGGCTCTTCGTCAGCTCGTGACCATGGGGCGTGATGTCGAATCGATCCGACGGACCCTGTGCTGGGATTATCTGGAACGGCTCCACAGATCCCTGCCTCAGAGCTATCGCTCTCCTGAGGAGCTGTTGCAGCGCTACCAACGCTCCCAGCCGACAGGTGTAACAAACTGATTGCAGCAATGCCTCATTGATGAAAGCGCTTCTCGTCGTTGTCGTTCTGACGATCAGCATGATTGCTTTCACATGCTCGGCAGCACGAGCGGAACCGATCCTGACTGAAGGCTCCGCACTATTTGATCTTCACTGCGCTGCTTGTCATCCCCATGGAGGCAACATCATTCGCCGAGGGCGCACCCTGAAACTGGCTGCTCTCGAGCGACGTGATATTGCATCTCCTGAAGCAATCGCAGCTATCGCACGCAACGGTATTGGCCAAATGGGGGGATATGGAACAGAGCTTGGAGAGTTAGGTGATCAGTTGGTCGCAGAATGGGTCTGGCTGCAAGCTCAGAACGCTTGGATCCAGGGATAAACCTCAACATTCGTCCAGATTCCCTGCTTCCAGTAGACATCTGACTCGACAAGGTCGCGCACAGTTGTCAGATTCTCCGCTTCGAAGATTCCAAACACATGGGTACTCCCCTCTGTTGGGCCCAGTGTGATCAAGGTCCCCTGCTGCTTAAGAGACTTCAGGCGGGAGAGATGCTCTTCACGAAAAGGTGTTCGCTTCTCAAGAGCATTTGAGCAATACGTGCCCCAGAGAACGAAACGTGCCATAGGAAAGATCCAATCCGTGAGAACAATTTCCGTGAAAGGATGGCATACAGGCAGGCCATAACGCTATGTTGATTATGTTGCGTTAATTCAAAACAATGCTCACTGGGAGCGATCTCCTCAACAAAGTCAAGGAATTGGGTGATGTCAGCAAGTCTGATCTGGTGCGCGCCTGTGGCTACGTCTCGAATAAGAAAGATGGTGGCGACCGTTTAAACTTCACCGCTTTTTATGAAGCACTTCTTGATGCCAAAGGTGTAAGCCTTGGAATCGGTGGTGTTGCTGGTGTAGGCAAAGGTGGACGCAAACTGAGCTACGTCGCCACTGTTCAAGGCAATGGCAATCTGTTGATTGGTAAGGCTTACACCGCCCTGTTGGATCTCAAGCCTGGAGACGAGTTTGAAATCAAGCTCGGACGCAAACAGATTCGTCTGGTACCCGTCGGCGGTTCTGACGAAGATGAAGAGTGATCAGAGGGTGCACCCAATCTGATCAGCTGATCTCTAGAAAACCTGATGCCCCGACTGATGTCGGGGCTTTTTTTATGTTACCGAAGGCCAATCATGATCTCGCCCAAGCAAGATCAATGACATGCCTCCCGAAGTTCGCGGCAAAAGCTTTCTGCCTCTGAGGCCATGTTGGCTGCTCCCGCCGCCGCCATCCTTTTGACGAGAGCGCTGCCAACAATCGCACCGTCAGCCCCCCAACGACGAACCTGTTTGACCTGTTCTGGTCCTGAAATACCGAAACCAACGGCAACAGGAACTGGTGAACTTTGTTTCAGCTGCTGCACCAGTCCCTCAACTCTGGTTTCCATCTGAGCGCGCTCACCGGTGACACCCGTCACACTGACGAGGTAAGTGAAACCTCGGCTGCTCTCAGCGATTCTGGCCATCCGAGCTTCCGGAGTGGTGGGCGCAACAAGCAGGACCAGATCAAGACCATGCTGTGTTGCAATCGGTGAAAGACGATCTGCTTCTTCCAGGGGGAGATCGGGAATCACCAACCCTGATGCACCAGCGCCAGCAGCCTGCTCACAGAATCGCTGCATACCAAGATTGAGCAGAGGATTGCTGTAGGAAAAGAGAATGAGGGGTAAGTCAAAGTCATCCGGAAGCGTCGACAACATCTCCATGACTTTGGCTGGAGTTGTACCGGCATGAAGTGCTCGGCTGGCAGCGGCCTGAATCACAGGGCCATCTGCAAGCGGATCGCTGTAGGGGATTCCGAGCTCCACCATGTCAGCCCCGCCCCGTTGAAGGGCGAGCAACACCTCGCGCGTGGTCGCCAGATCAGGATCACCAGCCATCAGAAAGGGCATCAATGCCATGCGGCCTTCCTGCTTCAGTTGTTCAAAACGCTGATGGATGGCGTGCATGTCCCGGCCGACGTCGAAGCAACCCGATGAGCCTATGAGTCCGCCCTGACATCATCCCCGTCAAGACCAAGCCGTTGCAGGAGAGCCTGTTGCTCTTCCTCGGGAAGTGCATCGAACCGGGCTTCGAGATCCTCACGCTCCTTGGCGTCATACACCTCGCGGTAACGACGACGCTGATTCATGTATGTCATCTGCCCAGTCACAACACGGAACAGATAAGAGCCTGTCCAAACAACCACAATCAGCACCAACAGCGACTGAGCCGCAATTCCTGCTGAGAAACCACGAACACCGAGGGCCTCGAATCCGAGATAGCCAACGCCCCCAAGTGCCAGAACGATCAGTCCGATGAGAAGAACCTTGGCGCGGGTCAATTCAGACCTCTCCCTGTCCGCTCATACGCAGATTCAAAAACGGAGCGAACACCACCATGCCCGGGAAGAACAGAAAAACGCATCCGTAGACGAGCAGACGTTCAATATTTCCCATCTGGTGCCAGCGCTTGTTCATCCAGAAAAACAGCGCCAGGGGAACGACCAACAGGTAGAGACCTGCAAGGACCCCGTAGGCAGCGATGGCGAGCAGGCTCTGCTGCGATATCCCGTTCAGCAGGGTCAGGAGATCCAAAGCGGTCCTGCGACTCACCAAAATTTAGAATGGCCGCAAAGGGGGCGTGGCGGAATCGGTAGACGCACGCGACTTAAAATCGTTTGGGCCGTAAGGCCTGTGGGGGTTCAAGTCCCCCTGCCCCCATCGGTCTTCTTCTCCAATCGTCCCGTAAGCAGCTTCTGAACAGCTGACTACCTTGTGAAGGTGGCCAGTTTGGTGATGACGGAACCGGCTGAGATTCAACGTCGCAAGCAACGTGACGCAGGTGAATACAACTGGGATCTCTGGGGCACCTATCTCTCTGAACGTCAGTGGGGAACAGTTAGGGAGGACTACTCCCACAACGGCGACGCATGGAATCATTTCCCCTTCGACCACAGCCATCAGCGGACTTACCGCTGGGGTGAGGATGGACTACTAGGACTCTGCGATGAGCAGGGGCTGATCTGCTTTGCGATGGCCCTCTGGAATGGCGAAGACGCCATCCTCAAGGAACGTCTCTTCGGACTGAGCAACCCAGAAGGCAACCACGGGGAAGATCTCAAGGATTACATGTTTCACTTGGCCGGAACGCCTACCGGCAGTTACGCCAAAGCGCTGTACAAATATCCCCAACGCGCCTTCCCCTACGAGACGCTTCGAAAGGAAAACCGGCAGAGAGATCGCTCTCAACCGGAATTCGAACTAATTGACACAGGCATCTTTTCAGAGGATCGCTACTTCGATGTTGTCATTGAATACGCCAAAGCCGACCCCGAAGACATCCTGATCAGGGTGACGGCGACCAACAGAGGCCCCGAGCCGGCAACGCTCCACCTACTGCCCCAACTCTGGCTGCGGAACACCTGGAGCTGGGGCACAGAAGGTGAGTCAAAACAAACCATGCACTCCCTTGAGGGGGCCATCGTCACACCATCTCTCTCTTCTCTGCCTGCGTACGAACTCCGCTGCAGGAACAACGCTGACCTCTGGTTCACAGACAATGAAACCAATACCGAATCGCTGTACAACCAGCCTCTGCAATCCCCGTACGTCAAGGACGCTTTTCACCGATATCTCATTGACGGCGACAAGGCTGCCATCAATCCTCAACAAATCGGCAGCAAGAGCGCATTCCATCTCGAGCAACTGATTGAAAGCGGCAAAAGCTGGACGGTGGACCTGCGACTTCGAAGATCAGGCCTGGAGGACGCGACGGAACGCTTTGGCACGCAGCATTTTGATCAGCTTGTGGAGCAGCGCCAGGCCGAGTGGCAAGAGTTCTTGCACTGGGTGGCACCCGACCTTGGCGAGGATGATCGACGCATTCACAGTGCAGCCGGGGCTGGCCTCTACTGGGGTCGACAGGTTTACAACTGGTTTGTTCATCGTTGGCTGGTCGGCGACACCACGGGACCAACGCCACCGGCAGAACGATGGAAAACCGATCAGGCCTACTGGCGAAGCATGAAAGCCAGCGACATCATCTCCATGCCTGATGCCTGGGAATATCCCTATTTCTGCCAGTGGGACCTGATGTTCCATGCAGTCGCCTTTGCCGAATATGACCCGCACGAAGCACGGCGCCAGGCTGGCATTCTCAGGACTCATAACTACATCGCAACGAATGGACAATCACCGGCCTATGAATGGTCGCTCTCAGATCCAAATCCTCCGATCGGGGCATGGGCAACACTGAGAATTCATCAGATTGAAAAGAAGAGGGAGAAAACAGCATGCCTTGATAACCTGGCTTCTGATTACCGAAAATTGCTACTTGATTACGGCTGGTGGGCCAATCGAACCGATCTGAATAAGGACAGCATGTTTGATGGTGGCTTTCTCGGACTCGACAACATCGCGATCTTTGATCGATCAAAACCGCTGCAGGACGGCAGCACGATTGAGCAGCCTGACGGCACATCCTGGATGGGAATGTACAGCCTCAACATGCTGGAAATTGCGGTCGAAATCGGTCGCGAGCAGAGGGGCTACAGCGATTCGATTGGTCGCTTCATCAAGGATTTCTGGAAACTTGCCTACGCCCTGAATTCCGATGATGGGCGCAGCTATGTGTGCTGGGACGAACAGGATGGTTTCTATTACGACGTGCTTTATCGGTTGGACGGAAGCGCTGATTACCTCAGAACAAGATCTCTTGCAGGACTGATTCCCTTACTGGCGGTGGCTTCATTTGATCATGAAACGACCCAGCAATTTCCCATGCTTGATATTCAACCAATCCTGAAACAACGTGCTATTGATCGAGGGGAACCTTTCCCAGAGCTCGATTATCTTGGCGAATGGCATCAAGACCGCATTCTTTACTCACTGGTCCCGAAGAGTCGCCTCGAAAGGATTCTCCGACGCGTCTTTGACGAACAAGAATTCCTGTCACCATATGGAATCAGAGGATTATCCAAGCACTACGATAAGAATCCATACACATATCGTGAAGGCGATGAAGAAGGAACGATTAATTACAGCCCTGCAGATAGTCCTGTACCAATGTTTGGAGGTAACTCCAACTGGAGAGGTCCCGTTTGGCTGCCAATCAATTATCTGATCATCGAAGCCCTGCAGAAATATGCCCACTATTTCGGCGACGACTTTCAAATGGAATTCCCAACCGGCTCTGGAACCAGGTTGAATCTTTGGGAGATCTCTCTCAAACTCGAGGAGCGGTTAATCAATCTTTTCAGGAGGCAGAAAACTGGCTCACGACCATTCAATGGATCAACATCATATTTCAACGATGATCGTCACTGGCGAGATCTGATTCATTTCAATGAATATTTCCATGGAGACAACGGCAGAGGTTTGGGCGCAAGCCATCAAACCGGATGGACTGCCATCGTCTCAAAAATGATCACGCAACTGAATCGTTATTCCTAGCCAGCAGGCAGAAGGGCACGAAGCTTCTCCCGAAATTCACCTTTCTGCATACCACCCTTCAGCTCACCGTGAATGGCGAATTCCCCCTCAGGATCCGTCACCAGAAGATAAGTTGGCCAACCCATTCCTTCCTTGTTCGGGTATTGGGCCAGAAGGATTTTCCGGTATTTGCGATAGGCCTCCGTGTCCTGGAGCATGACGGAAACAAAGCTGCAGCCCAGTTCTTCAGCCACCTTGCCGTCGTAGTGACTCATGCGATGGCAGGTACCGCAATCCTCAGAGCTGAACTTGATCAGGTGCATGGGGACAGTTTCCAGGAGAGTATTTCTCCAGCATGGAAGGGCACCAGGCCATCCACAAGCTCTGGAATCAATTGATCAACACGTTCGAGTGTGATCTGCTGGTTGTTCACGGGTAATCGGTAAAAGGCAGGGCCATGGCGACTGGTGAAACCCTCCAGTCGATCCAGCGCCCCCTCCTGTTCGAACACCTGGGCATAGCTCTCAAGAGCATTGGGAGCATTGAAGATGCCGGCGCAACCACAGGAGGTCTCCTTCGATTCCCGGGAGTGCGGCGCCGAATCGGTTCCCAGAAAAAATCTTGGATCACCGCTGGTGGCTGCTCGCCGCAGGGCAAGACGGTGCCGTTCCCTCTTGGCCACCGGCAGACAGTAAAAATCACTTCTCAAGCCTCCAGCGAACATCGCGTTTCGATTGATGTGGAGATGATGAGGCGTGATGGTGGCCGCCAGATTGGCTTCCGTCGAGGTCACGATCTCAACGGCCTCCTCTGTGGTGATGTGTTCGAAGACCACCCTCAGGTCAGGGAAACGCTTCAACAGGGGCCTGAGATGTTGGTCGATGAATCCCGCCTCACGATCAAACACATCCACCGTCGGATCGGTGAGCTCGCCATGGATCAGCAACGGCATGCCGATGCGCTGCATGCAGGAGAGAACATCGCTGATCGTCTGCAGGTCAGTCACACCAGCAGCGGAATTCGTTGTGGCGTTGGCGGGATACAGCTTCGCCGCCGTGAACACACCACTGAGAAAACCCTGTTCGAGATCGGCTGGGTCGGTGGAATCTGTGAGGTACGCCGTCATCAGCGGCTCAAAGTCCAGATCGTCTGGGCAGGCCGATCGAATCCGCTCGCGATAGGCATCGGCCGCCGCTGTGGTTGTCACCGGCGGCTTGAGATTTGGCATCACGATCGCCCGACGAAACAGGCGAGCGGTGTGGGCTACAACCTTGTCCAGCATCACCCCATCCCTCAAGTGAACGTGCCAGTCGTCCGGAGCGATCAGAGTGAGACGGTCAGGCATTCCGGGCGGTCGACGGCAGAGAGCCCACCGCCAGGCTGAGGGCTTGAAGACGATCAGGGGTGATGTTCTCCGCAGGCAGGCGATCGAGAAGCTTGAGCTTGCGAAGACGGTTTTCCGTGCTTCCCGTTGCTCCCACCATGAACACCTGGCGCCCCACCTCGATCGCTTCCTTCACTGCATTCTCGAGGGCGATTGCCGCTGTGACACCAAGGTGGGAAACCTCTGACAGGTCGAACACCACCGCCTTGCAGTTGGCAATGGCGTTGTGCTCACGCGAAATCGCCTTGGCCACACCGAAGATCATCGGACCTGCCAGCTGGAACAGCAAAACCTTGCCCGCCGCCTGATCGAGAAGCGACTGCTCCTCGGAGCTGAGCTCCACATCGTCATCGGTGGTGCTGATGGTCTTCACGCGTCTGGATTGCAGGGCACTCATCCGGTCGATCGTGAGCACATTGGCCACAAACACACCAATCCCCACTGCGGTGATCAGATCCACCAGCACCGTGAGCAGAATCACCCCATAGGTGATCACCGCTGCCTTGAGAGACAGGTGATGGGCCCGCTTCAAGAATTCCCAGTCGATGATGTCGATGCCGACCTTGAGCGCAATGCCGGCCAACACCGCTAGGGGAATGCGTGAGGCAAACGGGGCAGCCAGAAGCACCACCAGCATCAGAACCATGGCCCTCACAACTCCGGAGAGAGCTGTGCGTCCCCCTGCCTGGATATTGACCACCGTTCCCATCGTGGCTCCAGCCCCAGGCAGCGCTCCGAACAGACCCGAAGCAACATTGGCCAGGCCCTGACCGATGAGCTCTTTGTTGGAGTCATGCTCCGTTCGCGTCAGGCTGTCGGCCACCACCGACGTGAGCAACGCGTCGATGCAACCAAGCATCCCCAACACGGCGGCATTCACCACCATCATTCGAATCTGGCCTCCAGAGAAATCCGGCAGGCTGAGGGTTGGGAACTTGGCTGAGAATTCAGGGATCGTGCGCAGACCTGCGCCTTGAAAAGCAGTCAGGGCCAGAACTGTTCCGACCACCAGGGCCAGCAGTTGAGGCGGGCAGAACTTCTTCAGACCTGCCGGGGGGAACCAGAGGATGGCCAAGGTGATCACTGCCAGCAGCAGCTCCATTGGCCGGGTGCCCTGGACAAGAGTCGGCAACTGACTCAGCGTGCCCATCACGCCGCCTGTCGGGTCCTGTCCGAGGAAAGGAGCCAGCTGCAGCAACACGAGGATGATGCCGATGCCGGACATGAAGCCCGAGATCACCGTGTACGGCATCATTGTGATGTAACGGCCCAGCCGAAACAGGCCGAACAGAATCTGAAAAATGCCAGCCAACACCCCCACGGTGAAGGCCATCGCCAGAGCTTTTTGTGGGCTCTCCGCCGTGCTGGCGAAACTGATCACCACAGAGGTGAATACCACCGTCATCGGACCGGTGGGTTCCGAAATCAGGGTGGGAGTCCCTCCGAAAAGAGAGGCGACGAGACCAATGATCACGGCCCCCCAGAGGCCAGCCGCAGCACCCACTTCCGGCGCTCCGGATGCATTGCCGACGGCGATGCCGAAGGCAAGAGCCATCGGCAGGGCGATCACTGCAGCTGTGAGGCCGCCAAAGACGTCACCGCGGATGTTGGTGGCGTTGATGCGGTTCAGCAAGAGTGGTCCACTGGCTCGGGAGGGTGAACCTTAGGTCGCTTTGCCGGCAGAGCAGAATCGGCCCAACTCTCCCTCGCGAATCCGGATGCCCGAGGTGCCCCAATTTCTCCAGTACTCGCTTGAGGTAATTGGAGGCATCCTGCTGCTGTTCCTTGGAGGAGATCAGTTCGTCAAAGGGTCGGTCACCCTGGCCACGCTCTGCAGAATCCCCCAGCTGGTGATCGGCCTCACCGTGGTGTCCTTCGGCACGAGTGCTCCGGAGCTGTTCGTCAGCGTCAGCTCGATTCTCCAGGGCGCGGACGATCTGGCCGTCAGCAACGTGGTGGGCAGCAATATTTTCAACATTCTTGTTGTGCTGGGCTGTTCAGCACTGGTCTTACCTCTTCGTGTCGAGAACCGCCTGGTGCGTAGAGATGTTCCAGTGCTGCTGGCCATTTCTTCGGCAGCCTGGGGGATGGCCTCTGCCGGACGGATGACCTGGCAGGCCGGTGTCGCCCTGCTGATCGGACTCCTGATCAACACCGTCTGGGAAATCCGTACAGCCAGAGAAGACCACCACGCAGAGGATCAAAAAGCTGAAACACCTCTCCCGGCAACGACTGGAAAGAGTCGCGCCCTTGTGATCGCCCTGATCCAACTGGTCGCCGGCATCACACTGCTTGTGCTCGGCTCCAGAACACTGGTAAGCGGAGCAAGTGCAGCGGCTATATACCTAAACGTTCCCACCGCCGTGATTGGTCTAACCATTGTGGCGACGGGCACATCAACCCCGGAACTGATCACATCGGTCGTCGCCACCATGAAGGGTCGGACCGATCTGGCTGTCGGAAACGTCGTTGGCAGCTGCCTGCTGAATCTGTTGATGGTGCTCGGAGGCTGTGCCGCAGTCAGCGGCAATGCGGGGCTGCAGGTCACCGGGGAACTCATTACCGAGGATTTGCCCGTGATGATGATCGCCACCCTGGTTTGCCTACCGATTTTTTGGTCTCGGCGCAGCATTTCCAGGATTGAGGGAGCGATTCTGCTCACGGGCTACATCGTTTATCTCACGGACAACGTCCTGCCCAGAACAGCGCTGGCCTCTTGGCAGGACGAATTTCGGTTGGCGGCGCTTTGCCTGGTGCTTCCCATCTTTGTGGTGGTGATCGCCACACAGGTTTTGATTCATTTACGCCTGAAAAAGACCGGTTGAAGCCTCATGTCGCCCAGATCACCTGATCGGTTAGGTGGTGGGACAAATCAAGTTGTATTTCCTCATCAGGGGCTGACCACTCGATTTTTAATGTCCATGCTTTGAGGGCGTCGCTCGGCTTGCCGATGCTCGAGCTGCTTCCTCCCCTAAACGACAAGAATCTTCCCTGGCTCGACGTCATTCATCCGATCGTCGTTCACTTCGTGATCTCCATGGCGCTGATCACTGTTGTGTTCGACGTGATTGGCGTTGTCACCCGAAAGAAGAATCTGTTTGAAGTCAGCTTCTGGAATCTACTTGTTGCCACGGTGGCAATCTTTGTCGCCATCATTTTTGGTCAGGTCGAAGCCGGTCTTGCCAATCCCTACGGAGCGTCGAGGGACATCCTTAATTACCACAGCACCATTGGCTGGTCTCTGGCCGGTGTTCTGGCCTTGCTGACCGGCTGGCGCTACGTCGCTCGTCAGAAGGACCCAACGGTGCTGCCGAAGGGGTTTCTGGCAATCGACTTCGTCTTGGCCGGGCTCGTATTTGCACAGGTGTATCTGGGAGACAAGTTGGTGTGGGTTTATGGCTTACACACAGTGCCCGTGGTGGATGCGATTCGTCAGGGGGTGCTGTCGTGACCCTGATCGCCTCCATCAGCTCGCCGATCAATGAGATCAGCGACTCGCTTGGTGCCAACGATCTTCCCTACGCCATCCCCCTGCACCCGAATCTGGTGCATCTGACAATTGGTCTGTTCGCCATCGGCATCGCCTTTGACTTCGCCGGCGCGTTCTACCCCCTGGAGAAGCGGATCTTCCGCTTTCTGGCCCTGCCGGTCACCCGAAGCGGCTTCCACGATGTGGGCTGGTACAACCTGGTGGCCTGCAGCGGCATCACCTTTTTCACGGTGGCCGCCGGTTTCTATGAAATGTTGCTGGCTGTGCCGCTGCCTGGCATCCGCAGCATTCTCGGCCAAACCGCGATCGACACCATGCTCTGGCACGCCATCGGAGGCGTTGCCATCCTGCTGGTGATCGTCGCCATGACCGTCTGGCGCGGCTATCAGCGCTTCGTCTGGCGGAAGGACTTCGGTCGCCAGGTCACCTGGCTTTACCTCTTGGCAGGAGCCTCAATGCTTGTGTTGATGGGACTGCACGGCAGTCTTGGAGCCTGGCTCGCCAGCGATTTCGGCGTCCACATCACCGCTGACCAGCTTCTCGCTGCCGGTGCTGATCTCAATGAGGTGCTGCCATGACCTCGACTGCTCCCAAACAGGGACCGAACATCGGCGCCATCGTGATCATCACGATGGCCGTGGCGATCAATCTGGTGATTGCCAAGTTGATGGGAAACTGGTCCTACAGCTGGTTTCCACCTCAAGCCTCCACTGCAGCGCCCTACGTCGACGACCTGTTCGCACTGGAGACCGCGATCGGCTCCTTCATTTTCTTCGGCTGCACCGGCGTGATGGGCTGGGTGCTGTTGTTCAACCGGGCAGACAAGTACGACGAAAGCGACGGTGCTCCGATCGAAGGCAATACCAAGCTCGAAATCATCTGGACGATCATCCCCTTGGTGACGGTCTTCGCGATCGCCGCCTACACGATGAACGTCAACATGAAGCTTCAGAACCTTGGTCCGAAGCACAAGTACGCCATCGGCACCGATCCAACGGCTTTGATGGAAGCCGATCCAATCGCAGACGTGGGCCCGATCGATGTGATTGCCCGCCAGTGGAGTTGGGAATTTGTCTATCCCAATGGGGTGCGCAGTTCAGAGCTGCATCTGCCGGTTGATCAGCGCGTCAATTTCCGGTTGATCTCGGAAGACGTGCTGCACAGTTTCTTCGTCCCGGCCTTTCGCCTCAAGCAAGACATCATCCCCGGCAGCATCATTTCCTACAGCCTCACGCCGACGAAACAGGGCCGCTTTCGGCTACGGGACGCCATGTTCAGCGGCGCCTACTTCTCCCAGAACCAGACCGACGTCATCGTCGAATCCGATGAGGCGTATGGCGATTGGCTGAAGGCGACCGCCAAAAAGCCCCTGCAACCCGGACTCGATCCCGGACGTGTGTTGTACGACCGCCGAATTGCCCGCGGTGACAAGGGCTGGGCCACGGTGCCGCCTGCTCCAGCCCCGATGGTGAATGACCCAGGGGATCCCTCGATTCCCCACGACGCCTGAGACGTGCCATGACAACCACCAATTACGACCCACGCGTCCTCAAGGCGCCCCATCCGGTGCCCGGTGCGCCGGACAACTGGAAGCGCTTCTTCAGCTTCAACACCGATGCCAAGGTGATCGGCATCCAGTACATCGCCACCTCGCTGTTCTTCCTGCTGGTGGGAGGCCTGCTGGCCATGATCGTGCGCGGTGAGCTGATCACACCGCCGGCTGATCTGGTGGATCCGAGTGTCTACAACGGCCTTTACACGATGCATGGAACGGTGATGCTGTTCCTGTTTCTGTTCCCGATCCTCAACGGCTTCAACAACCTGTTGATCCCCACGATGATCGGCGCACCGGACATGGCGTTCCCAAAGCTGAACGCCGCCGCCTTCTGGCTGGTGCCGGTGTTCGCCGTGGTGCTGATGGGCAGCTTCTTCGCTCCCGGAGGTCCAGCCTCCTCGGGATGGTGGTCCTATCCGCCAATGAGCCTGCAGAACCCGCTGGGGCATTTCATCAACGGAGAGTTCCTCTGGATCCTGGCGGTGGCGTTGTCAGGCATCTCCTCAATCATGGGAGCCGTCAACTTTGTGACGACGATCATCCGGATGCGGGCCCCCGGGATGGGCTTTTTCAAGATGCCGGTGTTCGTCTGGACCGCCTGGGCCGCCCAGACGATTCAGCTGATCGGCCTGCCGGCCCTCACCGGTGGTGCCGTGATGCTGCTGTTCGACCTGAGCTTCGGCACCAGCTTTTTCCGGCCTGAGGGCGGCGGCGATCCGGTGCTCTTCCAGCACTTCTTCTGGTTCTATTCCCACCCGGCTGTGTACGTGCTGGTCTTGCCTGTGTTCGGGATCTTCTCCGAACTGTTCCCGGTGTATGCCCGCAAGCCGCTCTTCGGCTATCGCTTCGTGGCGATTGCCTCCTTTGGCATCACTTTTCTCAGCCTGATCGTGTGGGCCCACCACATGTTCTATACCGGCACGCCGAACTGGATGCGCCATATCTTCATGTTCACCACGATGCTGATCGCCGTTCCCACAGGCGTGAAGGTATTCGCCTGGCTGGGCACTCTCTGGAGGGGCAACCTTCGCCTGAACACGCCGATGCTGTTTTGCCTCGGAGGCCTGTTCAACTTTATCTTTGCCGGCATCACCGGCGTGATGCTGGCCACGGTGCCGATCGACATTCACGTTGGCAACACCGCATTTGTTGTTGCCCACTTCCACTACGTGATTTTCAACACGATCGGGTTCGGGGTGTTCGCCGGCATCTACCACTGGTTCCCGAAATTCACCGGGCGGATGTACTACGAAGGCCTGGGCAAAGTGCATTTCGCGCTCACCTTCATCGGGGCCACACTGAACTGGTTGCCGATTCACTGGGCCGGCTTGCTCGGGATGCCCCGTCGTGTGGCCTCCTATGACCCGGAATTCGCCATCTGGAACGTCCTGGGCAGTATCGGTGCCTTCATGCTCGGCGTCGCTTCGATTCCCTTCATCCTCAACATGGTGAGCTCATGGGCGAGGGGGCCGAAGGCTCCTCCCAATCCCTGGCGAGCCATCGGTCTTGAGTGGCTGCTTCCCTCACCGCCACCGGCTGAGAACTTCGAGGACGACATCCCCACGGTGATCAGCGAGCCCTATGGCTACGGCCTGGGCCACCCACTCGTCGAAGACGAGGAGTTTTATATCCGCCGCTCTCAGGAGGCCTGACCCGATGACCAGCGTCAACCCGGACCTTTCGCTCAACCACACCCCTGGCCATGTGAAGCACGACGGTCACAACATGACCGGTTTCGTGATCTTCCTCTGCTCCGAAAGTGTCATCTTCCTGGCGTTCTTCGCTGGCTATGCCGTGCTCAAACTCACCGCCCCGCAGTGGCTGCCGGACGGTGTTGAAGGGCTCGAGGTGCGCATGCCCCTGATCAACAGCGTGGTCTTGGTGAGCTCCAGTTTCGTGGCCTATTTCGCCGAGCGTTATCTGCACAAAGGCAACCTCTGGGGATTCCGCGCGGTATGGCTGCTCACCATGGCGATGGGCTCCTACTTCGTCTACGGCCAATACGTCGAATGGTCCGAACTCACTTTCAGCCTCGGCAGTGGTGTGTTCGGTGGTTTGTTCTATCTGCTGACTGGCTTCCACGGCCTGCATGTCATCACCGGAATCCTGCTGATGGGCCTGATGCTGGCGCGCTCCTTCCGTCCCGGTAACTACGACAAAGGCGAAATGGGTGTCGCTTCAGTGAGCCTGTTCTGGCATTTCGTCGATGTGATCTGGATCATCCTCTTCCTCCTCATCTACGTCTGGCAGTAATCCCATGATCATCGACGACCATCATTACGACGTCATCGTTATCGGCAGCGGTGCTGGCGGCGGCACCCTGGCCGGGGCCCTCAGCAAGGCAGGAAAGAATGTTCTTGTGCTTGAGCGTGGCGGTGCCATGGCTCTTGAGGATCAAAACGTGGCGGATGTCGATCTGTTTCGCAAGGATCGCTACCACCCCAAAAACGAGCGCTGGTTTGGTCCAGATGGCGATCCCTTCGCCCCGCAGACCACCTACGCCCGTGGTGGCAACACCAAAATCTGGGGCGCCGTGCTTGAGCGCATGCGCGAAAAGGACTTCACTGAAGTGCCGTTGCAGGAGGGCGTCTCCCCAGCATGGCCATTTGATTACAACGAACTCGCTCCGTTCTACGAACAGGCTGAAGCGCTATATCGCGTTCACGGGCAGGCAGGTGTCGACCCCACAGAACCGAGCCGTTCCAGTCCCTACGACTCCGAACCAAAACCGGTTGAAACGTTTCTGGAGCCGCTTCGCGCCGCTCTGAAGCGACAGGGATGCCAGCCCTATGACATTCCGATCAGCTGGTCTGATGACAAGGACGACCCCAGTGGAGACGCCCAGCTGTTTGGCCTTGAAGCCGGAGACGACAAACGTCTCAGCCTGCGCGAGAACGCCAGGGTGCTGCGCCTTCATGTGAACCCCTCTGGCCGGGAAGTGAAAGGGGTGGAGGCCGAGGTTGACGGAGATACCTGGCTGTTCCGTGCTGATGTGGTGGTGCTCGCCGCAGGAGCTGTCAACACCCCCGTGATCCTGCTGCGCTCCGCAAACTCCCATCACCCCAAAGGCATCAGCAACGGCTCGGACCAGGTGGGCCGCAACCTGATGAATCTGCAGCTCACATCAATTCTGCAGCTGGCCACCGAACGCAACAACGGCCGCTACGGACGCTCCCTGGGGATCAACGTACTACTACTGGGGAGACAAGAACGTCAGTTTCCCGCTCGGCCATATCCAGACCGCCGGAGGGGTCCTGCAGGATGCTCTCTTCGCCGAATCGCCGCCGGTGCTCTCCCTGGTGAGCAAATTGATTCCAGACTTCGGCCTGGAACGCTTGGCCTCACGTTCCGTTGCCTGGTGGGCGATGACCGAGGTGATGCCGGATCCCCACAACAAGATCTGGCTGCACAACGACCAGATCCGGATCAACTACATCCATAACAACCGTGAGGCCCACGATCGGTTGGTCTACCGCTGGATCGACACCCTCAAGGCGGTCGAGAACGATCCGGTGACCAAGGTGGTGTTGAAGGCCCCCACCCACGCGCGTGGGGAGGCGCCGTTGAGCGTTGTGGGCTTCGGATGCGGGTCGTGCCGCATGGGCAACGATTCAGCCACATCGGTCTTGAACTCAGACGGGCGCTGCCACGAACTTGAGAATCTTTATGTCGCCGATGCCAGCGCTTTCCCTAGTTGTCCAAGTGTCGGGCCTGGGCTCACCGTGATCGCGCTCGCCCTGCGCCTTGCCGCGAAGCTGGCTTAGCTGATTTGCTTCAAGGCTTGGGCTGGCGAAGCAAATTGGACCGAATGCGATCAACACAGAGATTGATCTCCGATCGATCAGGGGCATAATTCCCCACCCCCGCCGGCTGCGAGCGGCACCAATCCCCGCCATGCACAATGTTCACCCCCAGCAAGGAGGCGATGAGCAGGAGGACCACAGTGGTAAAAATTTATTAATGCGTTTTAACTTTTCAATTGAGGCTTCGTCTCCCGAGAGCGGCAATGGCTACGGATTCAGAGGTGTTTTGAGGATCAAAACCCTGTCACCAAAAACTTTGAGTTGATAGGTGGCTGATTCCATCGATACCGCCGTGTTGTGAAGTTCTTTGGCGGAACGCCCTTGGAAGTCCTCCAGGGACAGCTCGCGCCACTCCACGGCCTCCTGTTTCGGACCAAGCTCCTTGGGCCAGATCGGCACACCCATGGCTTGTTGCCTGAACGCCTTGATCGAATTGGCGTTGATCGCCATGACCTCGGCGGGTGGCAGCTCGTCAGCGGCCTGCAGTGGTGTGGCCTCCTGTGTGCGAGCGGCCACGGATGGCGGCTTCTCTTGAACCTTTGAGGTCATCGGCGCAGACACCACCTGCCCCCCTACATCAACAGGAGGCGGGCAATCGACCGCTGGCTGATCAGGCAGATCCACCGGTTCAACCCATCGTGACGAATTCCTCGGAAACGGAGGGATGCAGCGCCATGGTGCGGTCAAAGTCCGCCTTGGTGGCACCCATACCCAGTGGGATCGCCGCCATCTGAATGATTTCGGCAGCATGCTCGCCCACCATGTGGCACCCAACGACGCGATCACTGGACTGATCCACGATCAGTTTGAGCAGACAACGGGAACCATCGGCTGGCAGAGACCTTTCCATCGAACGAAAACGGGCTCGATGCACCGTGATTCCGTCGCGCCCGAAGCGTTCGCAGGCCTGCTCTTCTGAAAGACCCACCGACGCGAGCTCAGGGTCGCTGAACACAGCCATGGCAACCAGATCATGGTTGACCCGACGGGGGCGACCTCCGTAAACAGTGTCTGCGAAGGCCCTTCCTTCATCGATTGCGACAGGCGTGAGGTTGACGCGATCGGTGACATCCCCAACGGCATAGATGTGGGGGACATTCGTGCACTGATCAGGATCCACGGGGATGCGGCCATCCTCCAGACGAACGCCAGCACACTCAAGACCAAGCCCCTCCAGCCAAGGTCGACGCCCTGTGGCCATCAACACACCGCCACAGGGAATGGTGAGCCCATCGGATAAATCCACCCTGAGATCGCCCGGCTCCCCCTGGATGGATTGAATAGTCACGCCGAATTGCACGTGGATGCCGCTGTCCCGCATCCCCTCAAGAACAGCATCGGCAAGCTCCTGATCGAACCCGCGCAACAGACGCTCTCCGCGTACCACAACCGTCACCGAGAGACCCAGTCCCCGGAGGATGCAAGCGAATTCACAGGCGATGAATCCTGCACCCGCCACAACCACGGACTTCGGATAGGTCTTCAGCTCGAACATGTCGTCGCTGATCCAGGCGTGATCGATGCCAGGCAAGGCCGGACGCGCTGGACGTCCGCCTACAGCAATCAAAACTCTGGTAGCCGTGAGTTGCCGCTCCACCGGTCCATCACGTTCTGACGCGATTCCGATGCTGTTAGGACCGGTCAGGCGTCCCCAGCCGCGAATGAGCTCCACTCCGGCCTTTTCGAGAAAGTTGATGTGCAGCGTGTTGAGACGATTCACTTCAGCGCGCACGCGTTGCAGCAGGTCGCTGATGTCCGAATCCACCGAGCCAACGCTGATCCCATAGGAAGGCGCATCCCTGAGGTGGTGACGTGCCCTGGCGCCGTACACCAAAAGCTTTTTGGGGACACAGCCCCGGATCACACAGGTCCCGCCAACTCTGTCGCCCTCGACGATCGCGACCTTGGCACCATGACGCGCTGCCCGCTTGGCGGCGGCCAGGCCTCCGGAGCCAGCCCCAAGGACAACAAGATCAAAATCGGGGTCCATTCAGGAGGGGCCACTGCATTCATTCTCATGACCGCGACTGTGCATGGTGAACGGCTTAGGTGGGTAGGCCGCAGCGCAACTATTGAGGTGAAGGCGGAGTTACGGTCCGGGGAAGAAGTCTTCAAGGACACCGAGCCATGAAGAAATCACAGGGTCCTCCGCATCAACCGCCGAATCTCCAACACGACGAACGCACTCAGCGTCGCGAGATCGTGATGATGCTCACCACCGAGGACATGGCGCTACGTCTCAATCAGCTGGCGAGGGAGGGACGTCAGCAGGATTGTCTCGCTCTGATGCAAGAACTGGGAGACTGGCAGTCCTACGGACGCGGTGCCGTGGCACCCGTGCTGCATGCCCCCTTCATCGGCGACTGCTGAACCGCTGACATGGCCTGACCTGGAGCGTTTCATCGTTCCTGAAGCAGATCAGATCAACGGACCCACAAGCGCCCAGTCGCTTCTGCGCCTGTTTGGGAACCCCGAAGACGCCGTGCGGGTGACCCTGTATCGGGACCACCACGCCTGGTGTCCCTACTGCCAGAAAGTCTGGTTGTGGCTTGAGTTCAAGCGCATTCCATACCGCATCCGCAAGGTCACGATGCGCTGCTACGGGCAAAAGGAGCCGTGGTTTGTCAGCAAGGTGCCCTCGGGCATGCTGCCCGCCCTTGAACTGGACGGAGAACTGATTACTGAAAGCGATGTGATCCTCCTCAGGCTGGAGCAGGCCTTCGGTGCCCTGGGCATGCCGATGGAATCGGAGCGCGCGATTCAACTGAGGCAACTCGAACGCCAGCTGTTCCGTGCCTGGTGCATCTGGCTCTGTTCTCCCGGACTGTCCTCCCGTCAGCAACAGCAAGCGAGGAGCCAGTTTCAGAGCGTGGCCAGGAAACTGGAGCAGGAGATGAACCAGCAATCGGGGCCATGGCTGGACCCCGAAGGCCCGGGTTCCGTGGACCTTGTCTTCGTTCCCTATGTGGAACGGATGAATGCATCACTGGCCTATTACAAGGGCTTTCGCCTCAGGCAGGAGCATCCGGCCATCGACCGCTGGTTCGTCGCCCTTGAGCAGCTGGAGAACTATCGCGGCACCCAGAGCGACATGCACACCCATGCCCATGACCTGCCTCCTCAGATGGGGGGTTGTTGGTCCGATGACAATCCTGAAGCGGCAGCGATCGCCAGCCGCATCGATCGCGGAGAAGGTCTTGGCCAGGACGAAGGAGTGTGGCCTGAGGCGTCGAACCAGGGCATGGCCGCCCGCGCCCTCACCAGGGTTCTGCGTCACCGGAACGCACTGCTGGCAAGCAACCCTCTCGGTGCCGAGCGGTTCGACCAACCCCTGCGCTGCGCCTTGACCCATCTGATGCTCAATCAGCACTGCCATCCCGAAGCCGGCAGTGCGGTTGCTCTACGGCATCTGCGCGATCGCATTTCCGTTCCCCGGGACATGCCCTTGCCCGCCGCAAGGCTTCTGCGCCAAGCGCTCGAAGCCACAGCGGCGCTGGATGGTTCGGAACGTCCTCGACCTCTGCCACTCCGCGATCGTCTGGACCAGAACCCCATGACGTTTCGAACGGCTGGCTGACGCCAAAGGTCGGCCATAGTGAAGGGATCGATGGCACGCGATGTGTCCCTCACACTCCCCCCCTACCAACGGATTCCGGAAGCGGGAAGCAACAGTGAGCTGATCGAGGTGCCCATCGCCAAGCTGCAGCCAACCCAGTGTTGCGTTGGCCTCGCCGAGGTTTGGGCACGCCAGGAGGATTTCTCTAAGGACAGCCGTCAAGAGCGGCTCGACTACCTGAAACGCAAACCTGTGCCCCTGGTCCGCAGCGCAGCAGGAGAACTCTGGATGGTCGATCGTCACCATCGCCTCCGGGGGCTGCATGGTCTTGATCCCCATGCCACCGCCTGGGGATACGTCATCGCCGACCTGCCGTCTTCCAAGCGAGAAGACATGCTCAGATTCCTGCAGCAGCAGGGGTGGTTGTATCTCTATGACGGCCGCGGACAGGGACCACGGGCTCCCGAACAGCTGCCCCCATCACTGATGGACCTGGAGGACGATCCCTATCGCAGTTTGGTGTGGAAGCTGAAGAAGGAAGGCGCCATCAAACCCCAGGCCCAGATCCCATATCACGAGTTCCGCTGGGGAGCCTGGCTGCGTCGACGTCCTCTTCCGCCATTCAGCTCGAGGCGTCTGGACCCAGCCCTGGCCACGGCAAGGAACCTGGTGTGCTCCCAGGCCGCAAGCTCCATTCCGGGATGGAAAGGATACAAACGTAGCTGTCGCTGATCAAATTTTGGGAGACAACCACTTTTGAAAGAATATCCTCAAGCAGATGACTCGACAGCTGTCTACGTTCAGTGTGTTGGGTCACAGCTACAACCATTGTTCAGCCTAAACAACTGATTATTAAAACCTTTATGCCATTAATCAACTTCAGGATTGGGGCTGATATTGGCGAAGCGCAACATCCATCCAGCAATGAAACAATGACTGTATGCAAATGCCTTGATCCACTAGAAACTGGCTTAACTTTTCAACCAATTCAGCAAACACAAGGAACAGGCTCAGCCTTAATATAAGTTGCTTGATCAAATTTTGTCAGCAATGATTCGAACGCTTAAAAGTCCTGAAGGGCCAACAAATTCTTCAAGCGAAAAGTCCACATCATACGTCAATCCACTCATATTTATCATGTCAATCCCTTTTTCAAAATCAACAATTACATCACTGCCCGATGAAATCCTAAACGTATCTTTACCTGATCCGCCAATCAAAAAGTCATCTCCTCCTCTTCCAAATATTGTATCGTCACCATCTCCACCAGAAATAATATTTGAATTTGAATCACCGATTAATCGATCACCCGAGGACGAACCATAAAAAGACACGTCAGACAATTCGAGACCATTCGGAAGCGAATGCTTCACCATTGCTTTTATCACATCAAGACTGGACACATTTTTGATGGTGGTCGAGAGACTGTCACCATTTGCTTTTATCACATCAAGACTAGATTCATTTTTGATGGCGGAAGAGAGACTGTCACCTTTGTCACCTTTGCCACCTCTTACACCATCAATACCTAAAGAATCATCTTCTGATGGCAGATCCAGCGCAATATCAAGATCGCCAGACTCATAAAGGCTTTTGAATCGATCAATCGCTGAGATCAGGGTTGAGCCAGCCAGCTGAAGAGAGTCAACAGTACTTGAAGCACTTTCTTGATCAGCAGATTCAAGGCGGTAAAACCGACTAAAAACTGAATTCAACCGCTTGGAAGACAAGTTAGGCAGAATTGATTTTAATAATATCGCTGCATTACTCGATGCGTTGTCGCGACTCAACTGCTTATAAATTTTACTGCTTTGAATACCACTCTCTAGAAAATTTGCACGCGCCAAATCCTCTACCTCATCTAAGTATTGATCCACCTCTTCAAAAGAGAAAGAATTCAAGATTCGACCTTTTTTAATTTTCCGCACAATCCCAGCATCACTCAATGCAAGCCCCAGAGCCAAACTCCTGTTCAACAAAGAAATATCGTCACCAAAAGAGATGCCAAGCGAAATTGAGGAATCACCTGATGAACCACATTGAACAAAACGGCCCCTACTCAAAGAGCCAAGTGAACATGTCAACTTTTCAGATGACTTAATCGAATCCTCTCCAGGTGTAAAATCATTCACGGAAGCAAAAAGCTCGGAATCATTCTCAATCGATCCGATCCTGATGCGATCCGAACCTTCACCCATTAGCACAGTCTTAACACCACCATTTTGCAGTTTTAAACGATCATCTCCGGAACCTAAATCAAAATAGGTTGTGCCTAAATCGTCTTTAACAACATCCATACCTTCGCCTGTAAAAATTGAATCAAGATCAGAATCAGTTGCGTCAACAAAATCACGCCCCCTACTACCACGTAATTGGTTTGAATCACCAGCAAGCTTGTAGAGATAATGACTATCACTGCCACTGAAGTCAAAAACATCAGGCGATTGAGTACCCATGACAATAGAATTTTTGAAAGAATTATTATTTACTATGTCGCGACTTAAACGTGACGAATCATCTTCTGCAATATCATCATCTTCACTGACTTCATCTCGAGAGAAAGACCAATTAATGCCAGGAGTATTGATCTCAATGTCTGAAGCACCATCAACACCGTACTCATCAATAATATCTGATAAAAGTGACAATCTGCTTTCTCTAAAATCACCAAAATCATAAATTTTCGAGAAGTCTTCAATTCTGGATCGTCCTAACTGCAATGAATCAAAAACATCTAGAAATGAGGAGGATTCCGATGAAAAATCATAAATTTGAGAACTTAAGCTTGTGTCATCCGGAGTTATCGTGGTATTCACAGAAAAACTATAGGCCTCCGATGTCGTAAAATCACCAACCCAATCTGTTTGAACATAATCTTCACCATCAATGGTGACAATATCAATAGAATCGTATAAAGAAGAATCTTCTGGGACTTCAACACCGCCAGCAACCCAATTTGTCAAGTAATCCATATCGATAGCCGCTTCAGCTAAGTCAGCAATATCTTTATTTGTTGTTGCAATATAATCAGCTTCTTGATTATCAGCTTGTACTGAACTCCCGCCAATCGGAGTTCCAGATCTCAGGAGTGGAATACTGCCGTAGCTAACGGAGGAACCACTAGATTGCGTAATCTGTTGATAGATTGAATCTCCGGGGAACAAAATATTTTGCTCTTCTTCATCACCATCTTCATAGTAAGTGTATTTTAGAAATTCAGCATAGGATCCTGCCGAGTCTTCAAGCATATAACTGCCAAGTTCAACATCAATGTCATATGTTGTTGTTGAGCCTTTGTAAGAAGCGTCTTCGTCTGATGTGTAAATCTCCGTCATGGAGCTCCACGTATCACTCTCAGTGAAGCCTAAAGCGATGGAGTAATCGAACCCCCAACCCGCATCAACTTTACCTGTCGAAGATACGTACTCTCGTCCGTTGTATGAGTATGAGCTTTTGTCCGAATAGCTTGTAGATGATGCATTCGTGACTTCAATCGACGACGTACTACTAGCCCCTAATGTATACTGACCTTCAACACCCTGTACAAAATCGTACTGAAATTGAGAAACTGCATCAGACTCACTTAACGTCGCAAATGCTATATCACCTCGGTTCGAGATAGTGTAATCCCAATCAAAATCTTGTAGATTTTCGACGACAGCTGCAGCGTTGGGATCCAGGCTAAACGGACCTGCTTCTGTAAATTTGGAGATATCAATTGATGAACCAGCTGTAAATGTATTGCCATCCAATCCGTTGCCAATTGCAACCTCACTATCCTCTGAGTCCGATGTATCAGTGTCATCTGTTGAATCATCCGAGCCCGTCTCGTCATCATCAGAATCATTAGATATTTCATAGCCATATTCATTTTCTGCCAACACACCGTCAACAAGAATATTGCCGTCATCATCATAAACCGGAAGAGTCTTATAGACCTTAAATGTTAACTCACTAAGATCAATATTATCATAAAAAGAAACATCAGAGGTGGAATCGCCTATTAAATAAATACTGCTCGGAGTAAAGTACTCTGTTTCGTCGTAATTAGCATTATCTCCACACCCATAGTCTAAAAGCAAGGCATTGTCGTAACCGTAAGGCCACTTGATGACGGCGGGTGTATCTGAATTGCTTGAATTCGTAATCCAGTAAACAAGATACTGGAGCAAAGAACCATCTTGATCGGAAATGAGAGAGCCAACATCAATATCAATTGACTCGGAAGAAGGTAGAACAGAATAGAAATCAATAGCCGTAGAATTCCCCTCTGAGGAGGTGTTGTAGTAAACAGATTGAAGCTTGCTTTCATGGCTTTCCCCACCACCGCTGCAGTCAATTTTTTGGCTAAATCGTCCGAGACCTTCATAACTATTGCCCAGATCGTCCGTGTAGGCAAAACCTCCTGAACCATCATCAGCGGGGATGCCCTCTGTAACCCAATCTTGGAGGATCCCTGCAACAGTTCCCCAAGAAATTAAATCCAACAAACTGGGAGATTTCACGGTAACGAAAGAAGCGAATAGTTTAAGGAAGCATGAAAAAAGACCATAGAAATCCTATGGTGGAAGTGAAAATACAGAAAAAGGGAACAACAAAAGGAAAAGGTAATACTCCATCATTAAAAATTAGCTTGAAGATTTTCAACAAATGATATGAAGTTTTGAGCTAAAGGAAAATCACTCAATCCTGAATATGTGGATGGGATTGAATTTAACCAATCCGGATAAAAGCTAGACTCCGATTTGCCATCAACATAACTAGCAATGACATCATTCAAAGCCCGAGCACCACGTTTTGAACTAGAAAGTACTTCTTCGTCACTAATAGATGATGTATTGAGAGAATTGAGCGGTGACTTTCTACGTGATAGGATCTTAGAAAAGTTAATAACGTCGTCAACAACAGTATCAAGCAAGGTTGAAGTATTTTCCTTTCGTACGGCTTTCAAGGAAGAACGAATGAGCTTGCCTCTCTGATCGTTATCGCGCAATACCAACTCAAGAGCATTTTCAAAATTATTAATCGAGTCGTCAATTTCCAAAAGACCAAGAACTTGTCCCTCCTTCGACATTTGAAGAATTGATTTATTACTATTTTCAACCCATGAAAACTTACATCGCTCTGAGTCGCAGGACACCCGATCCCTGGCAAGATCAAAACCAGTAACGACTGCTGCCAATCCATCATGCGAGCCTTCAAAGCGAATTACGTCAGGACTTGGTAGTTTTGTGGATTCACTTAGATCGACAAAGCTCGTCCCAGTGGTGTTGACAAAAGTCACTTGATCGGAACCTTGACCGGTCTTGACATAATTGCCCTCGCCAGTGATGACAGCGTGATCATCCCCCAAGCCAGTATCAATACTACTTTCAAACTCTGTGCTGACAATTACATCATCACCACTGCCTGTATTTGCAACTTCATTCGAACCACTTAAGACAGCAACAACAGATTGCTCTATGCCACCGAAATCAAAAACATCACCCTCTCCAGAGGAACGTACAAAAATCGATTCATCTGAACCAATAGAGCTTAAATTAGATGTATCTAACGTAAAGCCAAGACCAAGATTGCGCTCTTCTTCAATAGTTCTAGCGAGACGCGATAAACTCTTTGATCTTGACTCACTTAGTTCCGTTTCAGATAAATCAAGCCTGCGATCGCGTTCACTCAAAAAATCGATGAGCACACCGCTTTGATCAGGCACCAGATCTTGAAGTTTACTAAGGACCCTTTGACCAATCACATCTTGAAATAGATCAGTAAACGAATCAGCGGTTACTTTTGAAGCAAGATCACTACCCAAGTCTTCAAGTTTGTCTCCAATCGAGCCGCCACAACCAAGTGGATTAATCAGGACCTTGAGATAAGGATCAAAGGCAAAGCTAGACGACAAATTAACCGACAAGGGAGTTATAATAGAATCTGGATAATCCTCATCGACATAATAAGGCTGACTACCAGTAAAATCATTCCAGCGTGATGAATACGCACCCATGACCACATCTTCAAAGTCGTATGCGTCATTAATGTCGGAAAGACGTCCTAAATTGTCGTACAATGTATACGAGTAGGTTGTTTCAAAACTATCTGAATTGCCAGATTCAGTTTCATAACCACTATACATTTCAAGGCCTCCAATAAAACCCTGAATCATTGCATCACCATTGAAATTATAATTCTGTGTTGTAGACGATGATGCATATAATGCGGCTTTCAAAGAATCGCCAGACTCTAGGACATTATCAAAATATAGATCATGAACACTAGCTAATTCAGACAACACTGAATCATCGTTGTCAATGAAAAAACGGGTTGAAACATCACCGATATCATTAACATCAATTGTTACAGATGCATTAATCGAATCGGTTGTTTTTGTTGAAGTCGAAGTCGATACATCTGTCGTGGTTGTTGTTTCTGTCGCATAATTCCAAGCGCCTTCATACCCGGCACCAACGGAAAAGCTATACCCTTCTGTAGCCGTTTTGGTTGTGTAACCAAGATAAACTGATGTATCGAAGCCTATTGAGGACCCGTCTGTCTCAGTTTTCGTGACGCCACTTGTTGTTGTTGATGTAGTTGTAGCATCATACGTTCCCGATATTGTCGCCGATATATTCTCTCCCGCGATATATGACATACATATTTCAGAAGTATTTAATAATCCCGCATCATTTAATCGGGTATTTGGATTGTAAGTCGTAACAAGAGTGACTGGATCAGTTAGCTCTGGGGTTTCGAATGTTGGTTCTCCACCCTCGTAACCCATGAAAGTTATATCATCTGCATCCGTATTGTATTCTTTGTAAATAACTGCTGGTTCATAAACGCTGGGTACACCACTCGTCGTATACATCCATCCACCATCTCCTTTGCTAGGATTATCCTCATCTGGATGTACAGATTCAGAATCACCTGACCAGCAATAATTATCTTCCGAAACATCTTCGGCCACACATTCTGTGGCTGATTCATAAATTGAGTTACCCCTATATGTTGCTTCATACGAATTACTGTAATGGATCCCATAATCCCCATTTGGGAAAAACGAATTATCATATACATTCCCAGGCGTCACGTCCACATAAGGGTCTTGTAAGTAAATGGCCTGACGATCGCTGGTTTCAGCATCATTACCAGCAGCAGTAACCAACCAACTATACAATTTCGATAAAGATTCATAGTCGGCAATGTCAATATCGTTTTTTGTGATTGCTTCATCATCATTCGCAATTAAAAAAGAAGAATTATCCTCATCAAAAAATCCTGGCCCTTGCGCTGTACCAAGTACAGCATCTTCCGTAAACTTAGTTGCATACCAATCATCGCCTTTACTACCAGATGTATATACAACATATGCAAGGTCAGTCTGCAATGTGAACCCAAACGGGTACAGACTATTGACCGTACTTATGCCAGGTACATCATCACCAGGACTGTCAGCATTATAAATTGTGTTCGAATCATCAGTTGAATTATTGACAACATTATCAAACACGCCCATCATTAGGCCGTAAGCTGCAAAATCGTCAACATCAAGAATCCTGGACATCCAGATTTAATAGTTTTAATTAATTTAGTTTAAATCCTGCATGCTCACATGCCAATAGCCCTAAGAATCTGCAAACAATTCGCCCAATTGTTACTGTTGATACTTAAATTCTATTTTTTCAAAATAAAGGCTCCAAAAATGAAAGCCAAATACTTTTTTTTCAGCGCTTGCGGCGGGAATCGATCTGCAGCAGATCCCGCACTTTTTGCACCTGTCCAGCCAGCTGCGGATCCGTTGCCAGTTTTTTCTCCACCTGGTCGACGGCATACATCACGGTGGTGTGATCCTTACCGCCGAAGGTATCGCCGATCCGTGGAAGGCTGAGATCGGTTCCCTGACGCATGAGATACATGCCCACCTGACGAGCCTGGGAGACCGCCCGTCTGCGTGTGCTGCTGCGCATTTCCTCAGGCGTCACGTCGAACACCTCAGACACCTTGTCGATCACCTGCTGAGGCGTCACGTCCACCCCCTGACCGGTGGGGTCGAGCATCGGCGCCACCGATTCCACCGTCATCGGCAGACCGGTGATCGAAGCAAACGCCACCGCACGGGTGAGTGCCCCCTCAAGCTCCCGGATGTTGGACGTGAAGCGCCCAGCGATGTATTGGATCAGATCCCTGGGAAGGGCCATCCGCTCCTGCTCGGCCTTTTTCTGAAGAATGGCCATGCGGGTCTCCAGATCCGGGGCCTGGATATCAGCGATCAGGCCCATCTGAAAGCGGGAGATCAAACGTTGCTGCAACCGGGGGATCTGGCTGGGAGGGCGATCACTGGCAATCACCACCTGCTTGCCCGCTTCGTGCAGTGCGTTGAAGGTGTGGAAGAACTCCTCCTGGGTGTACTCCTTGCCCTCAATGAACTGGATGTCATCAACAAGGAGTAGATCGGAAGCCCGATAGCGGTCGCGAAACGCCTTCATCCCATCTTTTCGGATGCTGTCGATCAGATCATTGGTGAAGGTTTCCGTGGAGACGTAGGACACCCGGGAGTCGGGATCGATCTCCAGTCGGTAATGGCCGATCGCTTGCATCAGGTGGGTTTTGCCAAGGCCCACCCCACCGCAGATGAACAGGGGGTTGAATTCGCGCCCCGGGGCTTCCGCCACCGCAAGAGCCGCTGCATGGGCCATGCGGCTGTTCGGCCCCACCACGAAACGGTTGAACACATAGCGGGGATTGAGTCCTGGCAGATACCGCCTTGGGGTGGTTCGTTCAGGGGGCGAGCCAACCGGAGCTGATGCAACCGGGGGCGCTGCTGAGTCCGAGGTATGCGGAGGAGCCTGACGGTCCCGTTCCATTCCGGCCGGAACTGCACTCTCAGCCAACACCGTCACCTGAACCGGACGTCCGCAGACACCGGCAGCCAACTCGGCGATGGTCGGCAGGAGCTGTTCCTTGAGCCGAACCCCAGCGAAGGGATTCGGTGCCATCAACTTCAGTTCACCATCCGCGAAACCGCTGCAGCCAGTTGGCCTGATGAAGGTCTCGAAGGTGGGCTTGCTCAGCTTCGCCTGCAGCTCCTGCTGCACCTTCCGCCAGAGCTCATCGCCCGTATTACCCACAAACCACCACCCGCTTGAGTGCCGAATCTACGCATGCATTCAGGGGCAGTCCGTCTTAAATGAGTCAGGAAATATGAAGCCGTGATGCAGCGTTCGCTGAGATGGATTGGGATCGGCCTGATCAGCACAACGCTCTCATCCTGCGGCGTGCTGCGCAGCCAGCTCGGGCTGGATTCAGAGCAACCTGTTAAGACGCCACCGTTGGTGAGCGATCAACCGCGCACCGCCCCCCTGCAGCCAGGGGAAAACGTGATTGTGAAAGCCGTGGATCGCGTCGGCCCGGCCGTCGTCCGCATCGACGTGGTGAAGGAAATCAACAACCCGCTCGGTCGCATGTTCGGTCTTGGCCCGGCCACGCAACGACAGCAGGGACAGGGATCCGGATTCATCACCCGCTCCAACGGCCTGATCTTCACCAATGAGCACGTTGTGAGGGGCGCCGACAAGGTGGCTGTGACCCTGCCGGATGGTCGCAGTTTCACTGGCAAGGTGCTTGGCGGCGACAAACTGACGGATGTCGCCGTTGTGAAGGTGGTGGCCGAGAAATTACCGGTGGCATCACTGGGGGACTCCAACCAATTGCGGCCGGGTGAGTGGGCCATTGCCATCGGCAATCCCTTCGGCCTTAACAACACCGTGACCGCTGGAATCATCAGCGCCGTGGGGCGCACTGAAGCCAACAACGGTGGTGGCCAGAGGGTTCCTTACATCCAAACGGATGCTGCTGTGAACCCCGGCAACAGCGGCGGTCCGCTGATCAACGCCGCAGGGCAGGTGATCGGCATGAACACGTTCATTCGTGCTGCCCCCGGAGGCGGTTTGAGCTTTGCGATCCCAATCAACTCCGCCAAGCGGATCGCCCAGCAGATCGTGAGCACAGGCCAGGCATCCCATCCCTACCTCGGGGTTCGCTTGCGGGATCTGACACCCCAGCTGGCACGGGAGATCAATGCCACCAACCCACAGTGCAAGGTGCCCGAAGCGAATGGCGTTCTGGTGGTCGATGTTGAGGCCGACTCCCCGGCGGCCGCTGCTGAGATTCAGCAGTGTGATCTGATTCGCCAGGTGAATGGACGCAACGTGAGAAACCCGTCTGAAGTTCAGATCGCTGTTGATCAGGGGACGGTCGGGGAACCGATGGACATCACCCTGGAGCGCGAAGGGGAGGAACTGAGCGTGGAGGTGCTGCCGATCGAAATCCCTCGGAACGGGTGAGATGACGGCGAAACCAGTGCTGACTGTGATGGCGCGCTGGCCATCAGCAGGGCGCTGCAAGAGACGACTCGCCAACGATCTGGGTTCCCTGCCTTTACAGCACGCAGGTGAGCGTGCAGCGCATCTGCAGCAGCGGTTACTGATGCACACCATGGCCGTGGCAACACGGCTGCGGCTGCAGGGACACCTGGAACTTGCGCTCGCCGTGAGCGGTCTCGCACCTCGAGGGGCCAGGCGCTGGGGGCGATCACTCCAGGTGGATAGAACCGTGCTGCAGAGGGGTAGTTCCCTGGGATGCCGCCTTCGCCACCTGCTCATGGCGTTCAGGCGCAGCGATCCAGGACGGGACCTGCTTCTGATCGGAACCGATCTGCCATGGCTGAATCACCATGATCTACTCAGCGCGGTTGAGTCCCTTCAGCACCGGGAGCTCGTTCTTGGACCAGCGGATGACGGTGGCTACTGGCTCATCGGACTCTCCAAAGCCTTGCTTCAGCAGCCAGAACGCTGGCCAATTCAGGACATTGCCTGGGGCAGCGCCACCGTTTTCGAGAGCACTCTCAGGAGTGCCCAGGCCGCAGGACTCGATCCGGCTCTGATCACATCCCGGCAGGACATCGACCGCATCAGCGATCTCCAGCCCTGGCTCAGATGACGCCGCTCTCCGTGGTGATCCCCACGTTGAATGAATCGCGCTCCCTTCCCCTGCTGTTGGCAGACCTCGGGCGCTGGCCCGGGCCCATGCAGCTGCTGGTGGTGGATGGAGGGAGCAGCGATGCCACGGCCACCGTCGCGCACCTGGCCGGAGCTGAAGTGCTTCGCAGTGGGGAGCGTGGACGCGGCCAACAGCTTCTCCTCGGCAGCACCAAGGCACGGGAGGACTGGCTGTTGGTGCTTCATGCCGACAGCCGGCTGCATCCGCACTGGCCTGCGGCGGTCTCGACGGTGATCAACGATCCACGCAACAGCACCCAAGCCTGGACGTTCAACTTTCAGGTGGACGGAGATCGTCTGATGCTGCGAATGCTTGAGCAGGCAGTGGCCCTTCGCAGCCGATGGTTGCAGCGCCCCTACGGCGATCAGGGTCTGTTGATTCATCGCGAGCTGCTGGCGAAGGCTGGCGGCTACCGACCTCTGGCCTTGATGGAGGATCTTGACCTGGTGATGCGCCTGAGCCGCAAAGCGACGATCCGCCAACTCGGGCTCCCCCTGACAACCAGTGGCCGCCGCTGGAGGACACACGGTGTATGGCGGATCGCCTGGCGCAATGCCCGGCTGAGAAGGCGCTGGCGCAGGGGAGAAGACCCCGTTCAACTGGCCAATGCCTATGCAGCCGAACCAGTCAGCTGGCGTACCAGAAGGCACAGCGGTGCTGTTGCGGCTCCAGCTCCCAACCCTGGCGCTGATAGAAACTCACCACCCCCGGATCTGCAAACAGGCTGACGCGCTCCGTCCCCATCTCCCGCAGGGCATCGAGCACGTAAACCATCATCTGGCTGCCCAGACCTGCGCCTTGATAAAGCGGATGAACGGCCACGTCCCAGACGGTGGCTTCCAGCACGCCGTCCCCTGTACATCGGGCAAATCCCACCAGCCGGGGTACCCGTGGATCATGCCGCCAGAGGCCCACCTTGAGCAGGCTGTTGGCCAGGGCCTTCTTCACCCTTCGCACCGGCCGGCGGCTCCAGCCGACCGCCTCAAGCAGTTGTTCCAGCTCCACCAGATCAAAGGGGCGACTCTGACTGAACACCAGAGTGAGCTGATCATTGGCACAGGGGCACAGGCGGGCTTCGGATCCATAGAGCAACTGAAGAGGCTCTGTCACCGTCGGCAGCGACTGGGTCATCAAAGTCTGGCCAACCCCTTTTCCTGAAGCTCTGCCAGTTGAGCGTAAAGCCCCCCACGGGCACGCAGCTCCAGATGGGTTCCCTGCTCGATCAGGCGGCCCTGGCGCAGCACCAGAATCCTGTCCGATGCCTCCACCGTTGCAAGCCGATGGGCGATCACCACAGCGGTGCGCCTCTGAAGCAAGCGGTCAAGGTCTCGCTGAAGGGTGGCTTCGGTTGCGGGATCCATGAAGGCTGTTGCCTCATCCATCACCAGCACCGCTGGATCACGAATGGCCACCCGGGCCACCGCCAGCAACTGCCTCTCGCCAGAGGAAAGATTGCCTCCGCGCTCTCGCAATTCGGTTTGGAGGCCATTCGGCAGACGTGACAGCAGGCTCTCAAGCCCCAGATCCCTGCAGACCCTGGCGAGGGTGCGATCACTGATCTCAGCATTGAGGCGGAGATTGTCGGCGACATTGCCGCTGAACAGGAACGTGTCCTGCAGGACAACACCGAGCTGTCGACGCAGATCTGCGATGGACAACTGCCGGATATCGCGTCCGTCCAGAAGGATGCGGCCATGTTGGGGCTCGTAGAGACGACACAACAGTCGAATCACTGTGGTCTTGCCGGAGCCTGTCGGACCCACCAACGCCACGTGCTCGCCTGGAGCGATGCGAAAGGACAGATCGCTCAGGATGGGTTCGTCGGGTCGGTAGCTGAAGCTGACGTTCTCGAACACCACCTCTCCAGAGCCATTGGAGCTGAGGGGAATCGCATCGCGCGCTTCCACAATTTCAAGGGGTTGTTCCAGCAGTTCACCGATTCGCTCAACGGCGGTGAGGCCGCCCTGAATCTGCGTGAAGCGCTCAGCCAGTTGCCTCAGCGGGTCAAACAGACGCTGGGCATACAGGATGAAGGTGGTGAGCGTGCCGAGCCCCATCGCACCGCCGCTCACCATCCAACCGCCGAGAGCAATCACCAGGGCGACGGCGCAAAGCGCCACCCATTCCAGGAACGCCGAGATGCTGCTGTCGAAGAAAATCGTGCCATTGACCGCACTGCGGTAGGCCGAACCCGTTCTGGCGAAACGGGCACCATTCACCGCTTCACGGCGGAACATTTGAACAACCTCCAGGCCCTGGAGGTTCTCCTGGAAGTCGGCATTGAGTTGGGAGAGTTCCTCCCTTACGCGGTAGTTGGCCTTGCGGTAGCGACCCTGCAGCCAGAGCACGACAAGGGTCACAGGGACCTGGGTGAGCAGCAGCAGCAAGCCAAGACGCCAATCGAAAAAGAGCATCGATGCAGCGATCACCAGCAGGCTGACCAGATCCCCGAGGACTCCCACGGCCCCACTGCCGAAGACTTCCGCCAGGGCATCGACATCACTGGTGAGCCGGGTGAGCAGTTTGCCGACGGGCATCCCGTCATGAAAACGAAGCGACAGCGACAGGGAATGCCGGAAGAGGTCATCACGAATCCGGGCTGTCAGGCGCTGGCCGACAGCCTGAATGTTGAAGCTTTGGACTCCCTGCAGACCCATGCGCAACAGGACGGTGATCAACAGAAGGCCGACCAGCAGACGAATCGCTGCCGCGACCGAGAGCCCCTGCAACCAAGGCAGGCTGGCCTCACCACGAAGCACGCTGATCGCCTGACCAATCAGGAGCGGCTGCACAGCCCCGGCAAGAGCGACGGGAACCAGAAGCAAGAGGGTGAGCAGCAGACGCCGCCGGTCATGACCGAGATAACGACCGAGGCGCACCGTCCTCTGCCAGTCGCTGACAACAGGCATCAGCCGGACACTCCTGCCGTCGCGCAGGTGCCGCGCATCGCCTCAACGACAGCCTTGAGATCACCGCCGTCGAGCCGCAGGGAAAGCGGGTGGCCGACAAGCCGTGCCGTGGAGTGAAAGAGATCCTCGATCGCGACAAGACCGTTATCCCGAAGCGTTCGACCTGTGGCCACGAGATCGACAATCGCCTCGGACATTCCTGTGATCGGCCCAAGCTCCACCGAACCGTTCAGATGAACCAGCTCAACGGGCAGATCGAGAGCATCAAAAAATTCCCTGGCGCAATTCGTGAATTTGCTGGCCACCCGGCAGTGAGGGGGGAGGTCGGCTGCACGGCAATAGCCGCTGCTGTCCTTGACCGCGACGGACATCCGGCAGCCACCAAAACCAAGATCCACCAACTGAGCCACAGGGAGCTGGTGCTCACGCAGCACGTCGTATCCCACAACGCCAAGTTGCGCCTGTCCATAGGAGACGTAGGTCGGGACATCGCCATTGCGAACCAGCATCGCCCTGGCTCGCCCGCAAGGTGTCGGCAACATCAGCTGACGATTATCGGGATCAAGAAACGCCGAGAAATCGAGTCCCGCCGCAGCGAAACGTGCCACGGATTCCTTGAGCAGCCCCCCTTTGGCCAAGGCGACGGTGATCATGGTCTCAGCACCGTCCTGATGATCAGGCTGGACTTTAACGATGTACTCAGCACTCCACGCCCTTCCGGTTCTTCAGGACAACGTGATCTGGATCTGGGTGTGCGGAGAAGACGCCGTTGTCGTGGACCCAGCCATTGCCGCGCCCGTCAAGGAGTGGCTGCAGGCCCGAGGGTTGAGGTTGAAGGCGGTTCTCCAGACCCATCACCATGCCGATCACATCGGCGGGACCCCCGAATTGCTGGATCACTGGCCTGACGCTGAGGTTGTGGCAGCTGCGGCCGATCAACGCCGGATCCCATTTCAGACCATCTCTGTTTCAGACGGTGATCAGCTCTCGTTGCTGGGGCAGGACGTGCTCGTGATGGATGTTGCTGCTCACACCAGCCATCACATCGCTTTCTTCATTCCACAACCCCCTGGTGCGGAGAGCGAGCCGATGCTGTTCTGCGGCGACACACTATTTGCCGGCGGCTGCGGGCGACTGTTTGAAGGGACCCCCTCCGACATGCTTCAGGCCTTGTCGCGATTGGCCGCCTTACCGGATGCAACAAAGGTGTGCTGCGCCCATGAGTACACGGAAAACAATCTGCGCTGGGCTGCGGAGCAATGTCCGCAAAATGTCGACATCCAAAAGCGTTATCAGGCGGTGAAGAGCCTGCGGTCACGAGGAGAGCTCAGCCTTCCCAGCACAATCGGCCTGGAACAACAAACCAATCTGTTCATGCAGGCTGCGACGGCTGAAGAACTGGGGAACTTGCGTCATCACAAGGATCACTGGCGCGCAGCCTGATTCGCTCAGGGAACAACACAACTGAGGCTTCAGGCCGCAGCCTCAGCCGACAACGGGTTCCGCGAGGATGAACCTGATCGAGCGGAAGATTCAGCCGCAGGGTCTGATTGTCGAGCTGAACCCGGTACTGCCATCCCTCCTCGAGGAACTCGCGACCCATCACACAGGCTTCGGCGCCGCTGTCGACCTCGAGGCTGATGACGGATGGATCCACAAGCACCGATCCAGAACCGGGGGGAAGGCTCGCCTGGCCGGCATGGTCTGCCTGCAAAGGCCCCAGGGCGCAATGGAGTGTGTCCTCCGAGCGGGCGATCACCGGCAGCAGATTGGCCTGCAGAACAAAGCGACCCACAAAAGGAGTGGCAGGGTCCTGAACGAGCTGTCGCGGCTCAGCGCACTGATCAAAACGGCCATCCTTCATCACAGCCACGCGGTCGCAGATCGCCAGCGCTTCTCCTGGGTCATGCGTCACGATCAGGCCACTAGCTCCACATAATTTCAGGACCGACGTGAGCTCGCCACGGAGCCTGAGACGCACCTCCACATCAAGGTTGGATAACGGTTCATCCATAAGCACAACAGCTGGAGCCGGAGCCAGTGCCCTTGCCAGAGCCAGCCGCTGTCGTTGTCCCCCTGAAAGCTGATGGGGGAATCGCTGCTCGAGATCAGCCAAACCGAGCAGTTCAAGCAGCCAGCGTGCACGGCTGACATCCTGGCCGGGGCGAAGCCCGAAACAGGCGTTCCGCCAGGCACTCAGATGCGGGAACAGGGCGTAATCCTGAAACACCATCCCCACTCCGCGGCGCTCTGGAGGAACCCAGCGCCCCTCTCCAGCCACAAGTCCCTGTTGAAGGTGAACACTCCCGCGGGAGGGCTTCTCAAAACCTGCGATCAGTCGCAAGAGGGTGGTCTTACCGCAACCAGACGGACCGAGAAGGCCCACCAGCTCCCCGGGGGCCAGCTTCAAATCAATTCCCCGAAGCGTCCAGCTCTGTCCGGCACCCTCAAATCGATGCCAGAGATCGCAAAGCTCCACCGGTGGAGCCGGGACCGCTGGAGGGGTGGGGGACAACGGCGAAACGCGATGATCGCTTCTCATTGTGCGTTCCTGTCATGTCCGCTCAAGCGATCACGACGATGTCCGCTCCAGCTCCGGTTGGCCCCTACAACCAGGCTGTTCTCGCCGGGGGTTGGCTGTACTGCTCCGGGCAGATCCCAATCGACCCGGCCACGGGGTCCATGGTGGGGAATGGAGACGTGACGGCGGAAACGCGTCAGGTGCTGAACAATCTCATCGCTGTTCTCAAGGAAGCTGGCGCCAGCCCCAGCCAGGTGGTGCGTTGCACCGTCTATCTGGCAGACCTTGGAGACTTCCAGACAGTGAATGCGTTGTACGCCGAGGTGTTCGGACAGGGTGTCAGTCCTGCCAGGGCATGCGTCGAGGTGGCAGCTCTGCCGAAAGGGTCCCGGGTGGAGATTGACTGCATTGCCTGGCTTGGAGCTGAGACAGTCGCAGGCTGAAGCAGTCGCGCAGAACAAGGCTGCGTTCCGTTGCAGTTTGGAGCAGAGATTGGAGCGTCATCACTCGTTGTTGCCGCTCTGCTCATCAAGCCGACTGCGGAGCAATGGCTGCCGTTTCAGGTTGAAAACCCGTCTGAGCCGATCAGGACGGATGAAGCCACCTGCGGGCACCTGAATTGCGGTCCAGCTCTGGGGTCATGAGCGGCAGTCCGACGGTTTCATAGGTTTAGGAGGTGGTGGAAAGGATTTCATGCCCCAGGCGAAGCTGACCATCGGTGAACTGGAGGCGGGCTATCCCCTGTACTGCAAGGCATTAAGGCGCCTCCTGCAGCAAGGGAAATCACCCAAAGACATCGAACGCACGGTCTGCTGGGGGCATTTGGAGACCCTCAACCGCTGCTTGCCAACCCGCTACAAATCGCCCTCCTATCTGCTGGCTCTGATCAGGCGAGACCTGGAAAAAAAGACTTCATGAGCTCAGCTTGAGCGATGGCCCTCCTGTTTCCAGAGATCAATCACTTCAGGAAAGTGGGTCTCCATGCAGGCATCACAGATCCCGTGACTGAAGTTGAGAGTGGTGTGTTGCGAGAGATATTGATCAAGATGCAACCAGTGCCCCTTTTCATCCTTGGCCTTGCGGCAATAGGAACAGGTTGAAATCATTCCGCCTTTGTTTTCCATCTGGCAAACGGACTCCAGCAACCTGATCGATCGCTTGCGAAGCTCAAGAAAAGCCACGGCCTGACGAGCCAACGCCTCCATCACCTTGCACTGAGCAGGACTGAGTTCCCCCGGCCTGCGATCAATCACGCAGAGGGTGCCGATGCGATGAGCAGCATCATTTTGCAGAGGGAAGCCGGCATACAGCCGAATTCCCGGTTCGCCGGACACCAGGGGATTGTCTTTAAAGCGTTGATCCGTGTGGGCGTCCGGAACGATCAGCGGCTCTGGATTGAGAATCGCGTGTGCACAGAACGACCAATCCCTCGGGGTCTCCTCAACATCGATTCCAACACGGGACTTGAACCATTGCCGATCGGCGTCGACAAGACTCAAAAGCGCAATGGGGGTCCGGCAGGTCTCAGACGCGATCGTGGTGATGTCGTCGTAAGACTGCTCAGGCTTGGTGCCGAGGATCCTGTATTCATGCAGCGCTGCCAAACGATCCGACTCGTTCTCAGGCCGTGCGGCTGTTTTCACGACATCCGAGAACATTCACTTCAACCTACAGAAAATTTCCAACCATTTAGCTTGCGACACAAGAATTCAAGTTAACTTTTCCATAGAAATCATTCCTTTTTTTCATATTGCCCCGACTCGCCCAGAGGCCATCCACAAAACGATGTCAAATTTGCCACATTCGAACATGCGAAATAACAAATAACAGTGACCGGGAGATTGGCAAGAACGATCTCATTACAAGCGATCCACTACTAAAGTGAACGATACGCATGCAAACCACAAAACAAGCACAGCCATAAATCTTTATACACAGGCAATAGCACTTACCCAGGAATCAAGCCAGTGAACAAAAAAACGACAAATAAATAGCAGACGCACAATCGAAGCAGAGATGACCGACAATTAATCCAATCAATATGGAAACTGTATCAATCAGCTTTCGCGAAAAGTTTTAAACTCGGGCAATACAAAAGTTATATCGCGAGTCCGAATGCGAATTCTTTGGTAAGGCCCTAATCCCAGTCACCTGAAGCACCAGAAGAAGTGCCAATTTATTATTCGTCTCACAGCAGCGATTTATCGTCTGGAAAATACCCAAATGTTAAAACTCCACTGTCCAGAAAAAATAAAATTTTCAAGCTCAAATCAGACGTCGCGTGAGCTTCTAATACACGTGAATTGCTTAATCAGAACAACAATTCAATGCTTCACCCATCGATAAATCATACGCATGTCTTTGGAAGCACTTTGGAGTCTGTCGTTATAAATTTTACGATCGTATTTAAGAAGATTGTCTTGTTTGGGAAGAGACGCTTTCTGGTAGCTGACACCACGGTACGTACAGACAGGCATTGACGAATGAAGTAGCGGAGCAAAAATACAAGTAATTCAAGCGCTGCAAAGCTCAATGTATCCGGATGAGCAGGAATTCATAATTTCTTCAGCAGAACTGTTCGCCGCGATACACTCTGGAACCAATCCTGCGCAGGCCACAAAGGCATCTATTTCATATTGCTAATCATGGACTTGCGAGATTAAAAGCCATCCCAATTTTTTAGCTGGAGCAAAGAAGCTTTGCATGAATACAATCTTCAACAAGGCATCTTACAAAACACAATCTTTCAAGATTTCTCATCATTATTCATGCAGTCGATAGTAAAAATTCTGACTGCTCAATCCATTTCAAAGATCAACTCCTTTCATTGACCGAACTCATGGCTGATCAATGAAAGGAGTTGATCTTGACAACATACGAAAGACATCACCCATCAGTAGCAGACAGCCCAGGGGCATTGATATGCATACCTTGGATGAACCACGGCATGGCGACTGGACACCATCATTTGTTGTACATTCCCACCATCGACGAATAATTCACCAACCGTTCGTCCAAAACGGTCCTTGGTAATCCGTCGAAGAGCAACGGACTTTCCCACAACCAACATCTCCAGTCGATCACGCGCAGCAACAGCACGAGCATGGTCAGCAGCATGACCACGTATTTCAGGCGCATCGATACAGGCCAAACGAATGCGTTCACCCGATGTCGTCCGGCAGGTGTCTCCGTCGTAGCAATATTCAATGCTGACAAGATCACGGAATTCAGCAAAGCTTCTATTAGACAACAACAGCTGAAAAGTAATGAAGCCCAATAGAAAGGGCAGAGGCTTGAAAATTCTTTTCATCATTCAAGGCAGATGATCTGACAGCCTCTCATCAGGTTAACGATGTTGAAGAATGGTTCAAGCGAGCCAATACTGTAGAATAATATTAAGGTGACCAAATCAATGAACTTCACGATCGTCATCCTCGATGAACACGTTAGCGCCTATCCAAAGATGGAATGGGCTGACTGGAAAGACGAGAACAGAAAACAGATGATCAGTCAAGGTGATCACTGGTCTAAAACAACTTTGGCAGGCGCCGACATCTGGGATTGTCTTGAAACAAATCAGATTGACCCACAACATGTCGTGCAATGGAAACCAGAATCAGACAAGCTTCATCAAGTCAGCTTGCCTCTCCACAAGCATCCATTTGATTCATCCAAGAACTGACCCGATCAACACCATAAACAAGATATGATGGATTATTAATCGCTTGTCCATAGCACCGGCACCGAGTCTTCATTATTTTAGTGAATACCTAATTTTTCACCAAACGCCGCACCATAAAAAAGTCCCAGGCCGAGCAGGATCAGCCTAAACAAAATCACAAACGAACAAGATGACCACATCAATCATATTCGAAATATCTAAACCAGGAATCGTAAAATCTGTGATAAACGAACGGACATCCCAAGTCCCTACAAAATACTCCTAACGATTAGACAACACTAAATCCTCAACAAAGTTACGCGTGTAATTGAAAGTGAACAACGCCCGGTCAAAAATTATTTATGAAACCAATAGACGCAAGTACTTTTTGCAATCAACCAATGCGATGCACAAGCATCACTTCGCTATTCAGTTTCTTCAGGGCAGCAACGCCAAAAACCAAGATTGCCATTGTTGCTATTGCGTGCAACACGTTTGCACCGTATTCCATCGCGACGTTGGCTTGGATCCTGTGAGCTCATGATCGTCACGCAATCGGATGACTGCACAGCAGAACCTGTGATCAGCAAAGCAGTCATCATTAATCTGACAAACATAATCACAAAGGCTTGCTGACTGTCGACACGACACTAGTCGCAAAGGGCGACAAAGGACACAAGCGACCATCAACAGAGCATTTCACGATGACCTGATTTCAAGTGCCAAATGGATGGTTCATTCAAGTGGTTTACCTTGAAGGCTCTGCACGAGACCACAAAGCACCAAGCTTGGCTCAAGTGGCTGACGTCGATAC
This sequence comes from Synechococcus sp. CC9616, assembly GCF_000515235.1. Classification (NCBI taxonomy): domain Bacteria; kingdom Bacillati; phylum Cyanobacteriota; class Cyanophyceae; order Synechococcales; family Synechococcaceae; genus Synechococcus; species Synechococcus sp. CC9616. The sequence goes on from NZ_KI911558.1 coordinate 1,152,554, forward strand.
AGGCGTCATTCGCTGGGTTAACGCTGACTGCATCGAACAAATCCTCATGCCCATCACAAGTGAATTCGCACGCGTATGACCAAGCTTTTGATTTTGATTGCTTCAGTGCTGGCTTGCCTTACCGGGCATCAGCCCGAGTTCAATCCACAGGCAGGAGCTTCATTCATCTCTTCATATTTCTCATAAGCTTGAACCGGTGCTGTCGAAAGAAACAGGACACTTAGAAGGACTGGGAGTTTAATACTGATGACGGAATGCATGTGATTATTCAGTTAGATCTATCTATTTAAAGTCACCGATATTGATTTGTTCATACGCACAACGTCTCTTTACATCTGCCCACATTGCCTCAAGCAAATATTTAGCTATATACTCGTATTTATGGCTAAACATTTCCTTCGCTCCAGACAACACTTCCTCAAATTCTTGTTGGCTAATTTTTTTCTTGCTGCTTCAGTCCGCATGAGCGATGAAGAGCCCCTGAGATGTATCCAATGAAATAAACTTCGAGCATCTTTGCTTACTCTTCATTATTTAAATCCTCAAATGTTTCAAAAGCCTGAACTGGTGCTGCTGAAAGAAGTAGTGCACCGATGAGGGGAAAGAGTTTCATAAGAAACAGCCTGCGGGAACTAATGATGTCATCTCAATCCACTGGGAAAAGCTTCCATTGAGCATTCTCTGGAATCTCTGGACCTACCTTCATATCCTCAGGTTCTTTCCAAGCCACTCGCCACTCGGGTACACGGCAAGGGACATAGTCAAAGTGCTCGATACGCACACCACCAAGACGGGCTGAGCTTCCATACCAACCACTCACCCAATGGCCTCCATCACTTGCCCCCCCCACGAAACCAAATCCAGCACCGTTCCTAGCAACCACTGGAGGGGCTCACGTAAGCGCACAGCTGGCAGATCTCTGCAAGAGTCATGAATTGCTCCCAGAACAGATGCTTTAAGACACTGTTCGGATTCTTCAGAACCATTAATCAAGCGAATGAATTGTTTAATCATTGGCTGTTAAGGTTTAATGACACAAACATTGTCCTCTAACCCCAGCAATGCTCATCGTCTTAAAGAGACTCCATCAATTTGTGGTCCCAATGATGCTGGGACTTTCTCCTATCGCAGCGATAGCTGAAACGCCTAAGTTACCGATCAGCTGTCCCGGCTGCAACCTTCGAGGAATTGATTTCAACTCAGCAGTAACGGGTGACAAGTATTTTATTGATTCCAATTTTGCTAATGCTGATCTTCGCCATGCTGACCTAAGCAACATGTACATGCTCACAACCAACATGGAAGGAGCAGACTTGCGTGGAGCCATGGTGGATGAAAAATTTTACACCAAGGTGATGGCTGATCAGCCGTACGGCATTTGTCTGAACAACACCACCTTGCCCAATGGCAACAAAGTTGGCGCCAGTCGTGAATTTCGCTGAGGTCCAGCATCGCTGTTTAGGCCTTGCACATCAGCAGATTGCTTCACGAACTCTTATCAACTCCGCCAAAAAAATTATTTATAAATTACTCATGTAAGAGCTATTCAAGAACAGGCAACGTCGTGAAATGACGCTTGTAGATGTAGCGGCAGCACTCAAGATATCGACCCTGACGCCTTCAAAAGCTGGCTATGTGGCGGCGTCCAAGACCTAGGAGAACCAGCGGTGGAAGAGCTGTTGCTGGATTGGACGACTCGATTACTGAAGAAAAAACCTCTAAAAACTTCTAGTGATGTGATCAACGCACTGGAGGTGAGCATCGGCGCCAGCCTGTTTTCAGCATGGTGTCCCACGCCTCTATGGCGTTATGCCTCAGCATCCGCCTGCGTGTTTGCGGGATTGGGTAGTCAGGTGGCCGCCAGTGGAAGGTTCGCAGGATGACCCATTGGCCATGAGTCGTTGGCGCATCAGGCAGAAACTGCACGACCTTTTGTTGATCGCTATTCACCAGCCAACCCTCACCGCCAGCTTTGTCGTGGAGTTCGTCTGGGTTGGGTCGGTATAGAGGCATCGATTAAGTCTGACCACCACCACCGCAAAAATGGAGAGTTGCCTTCAATCGCTCATGCATGGCAATGCAACCCCCCAGGTTGAAATGGCGTGAATTCAGGAATTGGCAGATCTGTAAAGGCTGGAGGGACCATGACTGACGCCCTGCCGGAACGGGATCGACGGTGGCGTCCGGACGGGACGGGTGGAGTGAAGGCGAGAGGTCGTGCAAGGCGCCTGATCACGAGGCCTTTTACACGAATCAGGGAGTTCCACTTGGTGAAAACCTAGTGGAGCCAAGGAGACTCGAACTCCTGACCCCCTGCATGCCATGCAGGTGCTCTACCAGCTGAGCTATGGCCCCATGAACGCCGGTGATGCCATCAGGCTCGTGCCGTCGTCGTGGTTGAGCTTACACCGCAGCTCCCGTCACACCTGACGCCACACCGCCACAAGACGGCCCTGCACCTGCACTTGATCAGCAGGGATCTCCAACGGTTCGTAGGCGGGATTGGCGGCTTCAAGACGCACCACAGCCCCATCGCGATGAAAGTGCTTCAGCGTTGTTCCGCTGCCAGGGACCAAAGCACTCACCACCGTGCCTTGCCGCAGTCTGGATGGGTCAAGCACAGGCTCCATCAGCACCACATCGCCATCGGCGATGTGGGCATCCACCATTGAATCGCCATTCACGGTGAGCGCAAAGAGACCGCGCGTCTCCAGCACAGACCCGAGATCAAGACGCTCCTCCACATCATCGAAGGTTTCCACGAGGCCTCCGGCAGCAACCGCGCCCAACACTGGTATCCCTCCTCTGACAATCCCTCCGAGCAATTGCAGGGTTCTCGCCTGTCCCTCCTGCCAGGTGATCCATCCCTTCTGCTGCAGATGACGCAATCGGCTCTGAATCGGCGCCGGTGAGCGAAGGCCCATGGCCTGCATCATCTGGCGAATCGAGGGGCTGTGGTGATGGGTACCGATGTAATCAGCCAGCCAGTCGTAGAGCTCCTGCTGCGCAGGGGTCAGAGAATCGGGCCCAGAGCCTGTCACCAGAAGAACAAACGATCGTCAATACATTTGTACCGTTCATCATTCCCTGCCGCAACCTTGAGAACAAACACTCCCTTGATTGGCGCTGTTCGGTGACCTTTAACAGGTGAAATCAGATCCCGACCCATGAACACAACAGCGGATCACAACGCCACCTTCGACGTGATTCCCACTGAAGACGGATTGGGATATATGGTCCGGCTCTGCCGAAACGGCGACTGCGCCCAGACCTTCATCTCGTCGATGCATCTTGTGGATTCAAAGCGGCCACAACTGGAAAACAGCCTTTCAGCCTGAAGCTGCTTCGCAACAGCTCACAAGCCACCCATCACCGAGGCCAGCAAAGCCTGTTGGACATGCAACCTGTTCTCAGCCTGATCAAAGATTCGGCTGGCCGCGCTCTCCATCACCTCGGCGCTGATCTCCTCGCCACGGTGTGCCGGCAAACAGTGCAGAACGATGGCGCCTTTGGCGGCCTGATCCATCAGGGCCTGGTCGACGCAGAAGCCAGCGAAAGCCTGTTCCCGTTCTGCCTGCTCCTGCTCTTGCCCCATCGATGCCCAGACATCGGTGTAAACCGCCTGAGCTCCACGCACCGCCTGCGCTGAATCCGCCATCACCTCGATCTGAGCCCCCTGCTGAGCCAGCGAGCGAGCCTGCTCCAGCACGCCTGGCAGAGGCTCAAATCCCTCAGGGCAAGCAATCCGCACATTCACACCCAGAACGGCACCGCAGAGCATCAGGGAATGGGCAACGTTGTTGCCATCCCCGATGTAGGCGAGGGTCTGACCGGCCAAATCACCGTGACTCTCCTGCATGGTGAGGAAATCGGCCAGCGCCTGACACGGGTGTTCAAGGTCGGTCAGCGCATTGAGAACCGGAACCGTCGCCCAGTAGGCGTAGTCAACGATTTCCTGTTGAGCGAAGGTACGTACCGCCAGGACATCGCAATATCGACTCAGCACGCGGGCCGTGTCCTGCAAGGGCTCTCCCCGTCCCAGTTGCGTAACGCTGGGATGCAAATCAACCGTCTGGCCTCCGAGACGAGCCATCGCCACCTGAAAACTCACCCTGGTTCTCGTGGAGGCCTTGCTAAAGATCAGCCCAAGAACACGATTCCCTAGATCAATGCGGCGATCACCGGACTTCAGCTGGTGAGCCAGATCAATCAGACCTTGGGTCTCTCCCGCAGAGCAGTCCGCGGAAGAGAGGTAATCACGACCGCTCAGTGCGGTGAGTACAGCAGCAACGCCTGTGACCATGCCAGCGCTTCAAAGGGGTTTTATCGGGGATAGAAGGCCTTGGCGTCAAGCCTCCACGGTGTTCGGCAGCACACTGGCCTCAAGCATCTGCTTGAGGTCGTCCCCCTCGATCACCTCTTTCTCGAGAATCTTCTGAGCGATGGTCTCGAGCAAACCAAGGTTCTGGCGCAGGATCGACAGAGCATCATCATGCGCACGATCAACCAAACCGCGCACCTCCTTATCGATCGCCTGGGCCGTCGCATCACTGACGGAGCGACGGGGGTTGTTGCCCTGGGCAAGGAAGCGATTGCCGCCCTGCTTGTCGTAGGCCAGAGGACCAAGCGTGTCGCTCATGCCATAGGTGCCCACCATCTGCTCTGCGAGATCGGTGGCCCGCTGCAGATCATTGGCGGCACCAGTCGTGATCTTGCCGAACACAATCTCTTCTGCGGATCGACCGCCAAGCAGGGTGGCAATCTGCCCCTGAAGCTCTTCTTTGGAGTTGAGGAAACGCTCTTCGGTGGGTAGCTGCAGGGTGTAGCCAAGGGCGCTCATGCCGCGCGGCACGATCGAAATCTTGGCCACCTTGCTGCCACCAGGCATCAGGTGACCCACGATCGCGTGGCCCACCTCGTGATACGCAACAACTTTTTTCTCGTCGTCCTGCAGGACGCGACTCTTTTTCTCCAAACCAGCTACCACCCGTTCGATCGCCTCACTGAGGTCCTGCTGCTCCACACGGGTTCGATGGGCTCTGGCAGCGAGCAGGGCGGCTTCATTCACCAGGTTGGCGAGATCAGCACCCGCAAAACCGCTGGTGGCCTGGGCAACGCTGTCGAGGTCGACAGCGTCGGCGAGCTTCACCTTCTTGGCATAAATCTCAAGGATGGTCTTACGGCCAGAGAGATCTGGACGGTCCACCAGCACCTGACGGTCAAAACGACCGGGGCGCAGCAGGGCTGCATCGAGCACCTCAGGCTGGTTGGTGGCAGCCAGCACGATCACCGGCTTGTCCTGGGCGGTGAAGCCATCCATCTCGGTGAGCAGTTGGTTGAGGGTCTGCTCCCGCTCGTCATTGCCCCCGACTACGCCCATCGAGCCGGAACGGCTTTTGCCGATGGCATCGAGTTCGTCGATAAAAATGATGCAAGGTGCTTTTTTCTTGGCCTCTTCAAACAAGTCGCGAACACGAGCAGCGCCGGCTCCCACGAAGAGTTCCACGAACTCCGAGCCGGAAATGATGAAGAAGGGCACCTCGGCTTCCCCAGCCACTGCCTTAGACAACAAGGTTTTACCTGTGCCTGGCGGGCCAACAAGAAGCACGCCTTTGGGGATGCGTGCGCCAATTTCGGCGTAACGTTCTGGAGTCTTGAGGAAGTCCACAATCTCGGTGAGCTCTTGCTTGGCTTCATCGACACCGGCCACATCCGCGAAGGTCACCCTCGATTCCTCGTCAGGGACGTAGACCTTGGCTTTGCTCTTGGTGAAACTCAGCGCACCTTGAGCGCCACCTCCCATCGACCGGCGAGCGAAGAACTGCAGAACCAGAATGAAAATCAGCGGCGGAACAACCCAGCTGAGAATGGTGGTGAAGATATTGGGTTTCTTCGGCGGGGCCGCCGCAAATTCAACCCCTTTCGTCTCCAGACGCTGGGGCAGATCCATATCAAAGATCGGTGTCGTCGCCAGAACTGGCGGAGCGCCCTCTTCAGGTTCTGCTAATTCGTAGCGGATTTGTTCCTGAGTGATGTAAGCGCGCTTGACCGCTCCATCATTCACCTGATCGATGAAGAGCGAATAGGGCACCCGGGGCACCTGCGCCGCAGGGTTGGGAATGAAGCTGCTGGCCAGAAGCAGCACTCCGAACCCGATCAACACGAGGTTGATGATGCTGAATCGACGGTTCGGGCGATTGTCGTCCTGACGGATCGGCATAGCTGCTGACAGGAATCCGATCACGGTACGAGGGATCATCAGTTGGCAACGGGTGGGAGAACCGAACGCCACCTAGCGTTTGCCAATGTGCGGACGCTTTTGCCTGGATACGCCTGCGGCTGAACTGATCAGCCACCTCTCGCCATGGCTGGATCATGAGGATGATGGCTGGCTCGGCCATTACGCAGCCCGATCGCTGATCCGCCCCCAGGAACCAGTGCTGATGCTGCGTCAGGAGCACGGACGGGCTCGAATCGCACACGTGCTCTGGGGTCTGCTGCCCGGCTGGGTCAAAGACCCAACGCAGGGCCCGAGACCCTTCAATGCCCGTGCTGAAACCGTGGCTGAGAAAGCCAGTTTTCGCGGTCCGTGGCGCCATCACCGCTGTCTGCTGCCCTGCTCCAGCTATCTCGAAAAAGGCCACCAGATTCAGCGACTGGATGGACAACTCTTCTGGCTGGCTGGCATCTGGGATCGCTGGATCGGATCCGATGGCAGTGAAGTTGAGAGTTGCTGTGTGATCACGACAGAGGCCAATTCCCTCGTGCAACCGCTGCACAACCGGATGCCCGTGATCATTCCCAATGGGCTCGAAGAGGCCTGGCTGGAGCCCGGCGACGCCATGCACCGACAAGCACTTAAGCCGTTGCTGGAACCAGGCGACAGCCAGGGATGGACAAGTTCGCCGATCGCTCAGCAGTCCAAGCACAGATCCGGCCACCAGCTTTGCCTTGAGGGGATCGAACGCTCCAACGCTTGACAGGACTGGTGGATTCCAGACCCTGAAGACGTCGCGTTCAGGCTGCAGCGGGTGATCGAGTCAAGACCTCCCCGGCCTCAAAGCAGCGGCCAGTTGAAGCTGCTGCTGTTGCTGACCCTCTTGCTGGTGGGTGGACTCGCCTTTCCGGCCCTCATTCGCTACAAATTTTTGCTGTATTCACTCATCGCCTTGCTGCTGACGCAGGTGATGGTGCGTGATGTTGATACGCATGCCTGGGCCAACTTCGTCTATCGATTGCTCGGAGCTGTGGCTGTGGTGGCCATGTGGCTGTGGCTTCTGACGCCTTTAGAGCTCATTTATAGCGGCGTTCCACTCGCCCTCAGCTGGGGGATTCTGCTGACCTGGAGCATTCGCCGGCTGATCATGCAGATCTCGCGCGAACCCGTCATCAACGAATCGATGTTGATGGGAGCTGTTGCTGGTTACCTGCATCTCGGTTTGACCGCCGCGCTGATCATGAGTGCTGTGGAAACAATCCAGCCAGGCAGTTTTGCCCCCTTGGAATTATCAGCTGAATACCTGGTTAAGGGATCCATCAACGTGATCAACGTTGGAGATGTGTTCACCCAAATCACCTATTTCGCCTTCGTTTGTTTGACAACGGTTGGCTTTGGCGACATCGCGCCGGTGCTTCCGCTTGCCCGGATGATCAGCGTGGCGACGAGCATCGTTGGCCCCTTGTACCTGGCTGTCGTGATGGGGATCTTGATCGGCCGTTTCGTCAGCACGAACGGAGCGGGTCAGTCCAGAAGTCGCCCTTGAATCAGCCAATCCGTTCCGAGCGATTCGCTGCGCGATATCTCCAGGAATTTCACCTGGTCCATCCGCTCAAAGCCAAGATCTGCCAGAGGCGTTCGGGCAGCCACACCGCCCAGCAGCTTGGGTGCCACCACGGCGGCCAACTCCTGAACACACCCCTGGCGTAGGGCCGCCGCAGCCAGCTCCGGCCCGCATTCCCACAGCACCCGGTTGCAGCCTCGACGCGCCAATGCATCCATCAAGTGCAGCGGATCACAAACCTCAAGCCGGAGAGATTCCGCTCCTGGGGGGACCTCTCGATCAGCCGCTTCCGGTCCGAAAGCCACCACGGTTGGCGCCACGCTTGAATCCCAGAGCTGGGCCTTCGCAGGCAGGTCCAGGCTGCGGCTGAGCACCACGCGCAGAGGTTCGGGTGTTGTCCTCCCGCGGCTTGTCAGCAGAGGGTCGTCGGAGCGAACAGTGCCACCACCCACGATCACGGCATCACAACGGCTGCGCAGCTGGTGCACCCAGCTGCGGGCTGAGGGGGCCGAAATCCACTGACTGGCACCACTGGGTAACGCCGTTCGCCCATCCAGACTCATCGCCCATTTCAGAACTCCCCACGGACGACCTGTTTTCACCCGCTGCAGAAAGGCCCGGTTCTGCTCAGCGGCCATCTCCCGCAAGACACCTGAAATCACTTCGACACCAGCCGATCTCAAACGATCGATACCGGCTCCGGAAACCCGTGGATCCGGATCATCCAGAGCCACCACAACCCGTTGCACCCCTGCCTGGATCACCGCCTCGGTGCAAGGCGGAGTGCGGCCGTGATGACAACACGGTTCCAGGGTGACCACCAGGGTGCCGCCCCGGGCCAGAAGTCCAGCCTGGGCAAGAGCGCCGACCTCGGCATGGGGCTCTCCAGCGCGAGCATGAAATCCCTCGCCGACAAGCTCTCCACGGGCGTCCAGCACCACCGCACCCACAAGTGGGTTGGGGCTGGTGTGGCCATCAGCGAGGGCCGCCAGCTGCAGGGCCCGCCGCATCCAGGGCTCCCACATCAACTCAACGGCAACTCCTGCAGGGACCGCCATTCGCCAACAACGAAGGGCGGGACAGGCAGTTCAGTAAACACTCCCGGCAGGACGAGACGCAGAGGCCTGTTGTTGCTGAGATCGTTGAGCAAGGGATCCAGGGCAAATTCAGCGGCAGCTTCACGACCGTCGCTTGCCAGCGCAGGATTATCGAGGGTGATATCGGCTAGTTGCCATTCACGACGTCCTGCCAAGACAGCAAGGCCTGTTGGGTGATCGAGCCTCACCTTGCCTGGGTAGCCGACGATGCGCAGCACCACCGGTTGGCCAGGGGGGCCTTCGCGATAGGCGACCGCTTGCCAGCTGTCGTAATCCAGATCTCGCAAGCTCTCCAAACTGCGCACCATGCGCGTGCCGGTTTCGTTTTCGTGTTGATGGATCTGGCCCCACGCCATGGCCGGCGTCAGCAGCAACATCAGACCGGCAACGAAGCAACTGCAGACCAGACGAATCATGGACCTGTCCATCAGGGAACCAGCGTATGCAACAAACGCCTGTTTATAGAAGGAAGGCGAATATCTTGAGGCGGGCTTGAGATCTTCGTGCGGCCGCTTCATCTCGCTGAATCACAACCAGAGCTGATCACGGGCAGGCGCTTCAAAAGTGCTCTCGAGCTCACGGGTTTCTGGAGATCCCTCGGATTTGATCTGAATTGTGTCCAGATGACCCCTGGCGAGCTGGAGGGGTCGGTGCTCGTGGAGCGGGCTTCTTGCCTCACGCTCGTGTCCATCAAGTGCAATCAATCTCTGTTGGTTCAAGGCCAGCGCAATCCAAGGTTTGTGGCCTTCTGCCTAGAGAACACAGCACAAACGGAGATGCACCGTGTTTGGGGAGATCCAATCCCCCCTAATTCGCTGCATGGGTTCTGCACAGGTCTAACGGAGGCATTTTTCCAAACAACTCCCGGTTCCCACTTATCGATCGGCCTGATTCCCATCGAACGCATCAAGTCCCTTGTGGAACTTGATCCCTCCGGTTCCTTCATGGAGGCCTTTGAAACCAGCAATACAGCGGTGCTCCCAGCTGCAGACTTTCAACGGATCCGTGCGCTGTTGCAGATCACACAACCCAAACCCAATCAAACAGGAAACCAACTCACTCTTGATCTGCTCGAAGCCCAGTTACTGGAGAGTTTCAGCGATCAACATGATGCCCATCTTGGGCTGGCACCCTCACCCCATCGACACGCACTGATCCGCGAACTCGTTCGTTTCGCATTTGAAAACAGCACGTCTTCGCTAACACTCAATCAGGTTTGCCGAAGCATCTTCACGTCCAGCACCACCATCACAGTGAGCTGCCGCGAAGTGTTTGGCGTTGGACCGATGAATCTTTTGAAATGGGTCCGATTACAGCAGGTTCAGTACGTTCTTCAAAGTCGTGTTCGGATGGAATCAATGGGCTACACCAGCATTCAAGACGTTGCAGTCCACTACGGTTTCCGCAGCCGTAATCACTTTGCCCGCGACTACCGACAGCTCTTCGGAGAGGCCCCAAAAAAGACCTTGCTGCGAGCGGCCGCTTAGGTCATCTCGATGGAAAAGCCGGCTGTGCGGCACCAGGAATCCTGGCCCAATCAGTGTCCGTAGCCCAGAGCCCCCAGATCGCCATCGCCCGCAGGTAATGACAGGCCCGGAAGGTCTTCACCGCCGTGATCGCCTCCGGGGTACGGAACTGCAAGCCACCGCTGTACACCTGATTCACCACTGAAGAACAGATTGCTTCTGCGGTGTCCTTTTCGCCCATCAATCTGTAATAGGAGGCCAAGCCGAAATTGATGCCGGTCCACACTTCCAGCGGATGTGTTCCGTCTGGATCCAGTGGTGTGCCATCGCGACGCAAACCATTGGCAACCCCGAGACGTCCACCATCAAACCGCTCAAAACAGGCTTCTTTCACAGCCCTGAGTGTGCTGCGGCTGTTGGCCTCACTAACGACCGCAGGAAGCTTCAGCAGACGGGCGTAGAAGTCGCCGCACAGCTGGTCAGCCATGACAACTGGAGTGCCGCTCTCGGCATCAATCCGGTAAAACTCGCCATTCCAGAGCAACTTGTCGAAATTGGATCGCGATTGCTCCAGCCACTGGCTGAAGTCGTGTTGGTCCTGGCTGGTTTCCAGTCCCAGCTCCAACTGCAACCGCTGAGCCATGGCAAGGGCTGCTTCAAGCGCTGCGATCCAGAGTGCACCGCAATAAGCGCTCACGCCCTTGAGCGGCCAGTCATCAAAGGTCTGATCAGGGGCTCCGCCGTTATCCGGCAAGCCGTCGTTGTTGATGTCGAACCGTTTGAGATAGCGAAGGGCCTGAACCGCAGCCGGCCAACACTCCGCCAGAAAATTCAGATCTTCACCGGTGGGAGCCAGCAGAAACGTACGCCATACCTGGAGCACGTAATCACTCGCGAGATCTTTCCAGAGGTTGCAGTCCTGATAAGCGGTGTAGTTCGTTGCATCGAACGGCTCCTCATTGGGAGCGCCAAGGTCATGGGGTGTTGCTCCCTCCACCTTGCGGTCGGCTTCAACCCGACCTCTTCCCTGAGTGAAATACCAACCGATCGGCCGCTGCGTGGCATCGCTCGCTGGAATCGCACGGGCGAAGCTGCGAAGCACAGCTTTGTCGAGCTCGGGCCAAAGCTGCAACAGCGCGAATGATCCGTAGAGCCTCACGTCAAGGCTTTCGTACCAGGCGTAATCGACGCACTCGAGCACTCCGAAACGGCCGACAGGGTCACCGGGGCGAGCAGCCGTCCAGAGGCTGCCTCCACTGGCAAGGTCATACAGCTCATTGAAGAGAGCCATCCGCAGATTTTCGGGCAGCTGCCGGCGCTCCAAAACAGGCGCTTGCCATTGGTCGATCTGCTGGCGCCAGTCCCTCCAGTCCCGAAGAGCTTCTGCGGCGAGATTGACGGCCTGTCGCCCATCAGCAGCAAAGAAGTCCGTGTAGCGCCGCAGGTCCTGAATCCCTGAAGCAAAGCTGGTCACCGGAAGATCCCAGCTGATTACCACCGGGATTTCACGACACTCTCCAGGGGCAAGGGTCATCTTCACAGCGATGGCCGCGCTGGCCTGCTCTCCAGGCCGACTGGCACGGTCGTTATCGCTTTCAGGAATTCGCCCTTCCGCAGCGAAGGTCTCCCACAGTTCAGCACCATCACCGCTGGGATCCCAGCGGCTGCAACGCATCACCTGCACAGCTTCAAGGTCGTCCGGCAATGCCAGGCACCACTGGCCTTCACCCTCGGCGATTGGGCTGGATTCACGACCTTCCAGGAGCAGTCCCGTCAGTCCAGGCTGGTCAACAGCTCGATTGCGCTGACCTTCACCGCTTGCGATCGCCGGGGCGTAGTTGTGTTCCGGGCTGCCGTCGTCGCGAAAATGCACCTCGGCCGAAGCATCGGTGTTGGTAAACCAACCCACCATGTTTCTCCAGCTCAACAGCAGCGAAAGCTCCAGGGGTTCGCTGGTGGGATTGCGCAACTGCCAGCGAAACACCGCCAACGGATAACTAGTTCGCTGATAGTCACCGGGGAGAATCGGGCTGAAGGCCTCGCAGGTGATCTCTGCGGCAAACACACCGCTGTAATGGCTCCAGCTGAGCGGATAGCGGGCGGCATATTGACCGGTTTCAACCTCCTCTGTGCTGGCCGGGTACCAGGACCAGGCACTCAGCGGGTTGTCCTGATCAGGTAGGGATGCATCGCCATCGGGAGCCGTCGCCAACGCATGGGCACGGCAGGTGTCGCCATTGCGTTCCCAAACAGCGAACTGACTGTCGGGGATGGTTCCATACCAGTGCTCACCACCGTCGAGATGCCAGAGATTGAAATCACCTCTGGGGCTGCGACCGATGCAGCCAGCACCGAATCCCCCGAGGGGCATGCCATGCCAGGGGCCATCATCCAGGTTGCTGGCGTAGCGGACCGAATAGGGCTTCTGCCAGCCCAGACCAAAGGGGCGGGTCCAGCTGGCTTCCGGTGCTGTCCAGGGCTGGGGACGAGGACGACGGCGCAGCCGATTGCGCAGAGCGGACAGACCCAGAGGCGCCATGGATCAGCAAAGAGTCGCCCCACACTGCCAGACCTGAACCGTTCAGCCAGCTTTTGGTTCAATCAAATCGCAGGAGAACGCCCCGATTGCGCAAAACAACGGCGGAGGCTGGGACCTTTGAAGACCTCAGCCTCCAAGCGCTGAGGACGGGGAGCTGTCATCGACCGGATGTTCTGCATCCAACAGGGCATCCAGCGTGACGGCCGTACGCACCAGCGCTTGGTAGCGCTGCAACGTGCGGCGGTTGCGATCCAGCCATCGGGCCGGTTCCGCTGACACGCCTGGCTCCGGAACGTCCTCGTCCATCAGCGCCAGCTCTCCTTGCTGGGCAATCAGGGCCAGCAACAGGTCATGCAGACGCTGTCGACGGTTCTGCGATGCGTTGTTCTGCGCAGACATCTCGGAATCATCCGGCCGTGCTTTCAGAATGCCTGCATGATCGACGTGATCGGAACAGACGCCGGCGCTCCGGAATCGCTGCCTGTGGGACTCCAAGAGTTGATCAGGCAGGCGAAGACAGTTGCTGCACCGATCAGACAGCACCAGTCGCTGGCGCAATGGCTGGACAGACCTCAGGAAACCCTGATCGCGACGGATGACCCCCGAGCCCTTTGCGATGTGCTGAAACGGGAATCCTCAGCCGTTGTTCTGGCCAGCGGTGATCCACTCTGGTTCGGCATCGGACGGATCCTGCAAGGTCGGCTGGGCAGCGAAAAGCTGCGGTTCCACCCCTCACCAACGTCTCTTCAACTCGCCTTTGCTCGCCTTGGGCGTCCATGGCAGGACGCTTCCTGGGTGAGCCTGCATGGCCGTTCCCCTGAACCATTGGCACAGGCACTGCAGAAGCGGCCAAAAGCCCTCGCCGTTCTGACCGATCCCGATCAGGGGGGAGCCGAAACCGTTCGGCGCACCTTGCTGGCCAGCGGCCTCGCCAGCAGCTACCAGCTCTGGGTCTGTGAAAATCTCGGCCACCAACAGGAGCTGGTGAGGCGTTTCGATGTGGCAGAGCCCTTGCCTGAGGAGCTCTCAAGACTGTTGCTGACGGTCCTGATCGCCGAGCCGGTTCCCCAGCCATCGCCGCAGGGCTTGCCGATGTTCGGCCTGGAAGACGGCTTTTTTCTGCAGCACGACGACCATCCCGGATTGATGACCAAACGGGAGGTGCGCATTCAGTTGCTGGCTGATCTGCAGCTGCCGGAACAGGGCGTTCTCTGGGATATCGGAGCTGGAACGGGAAGCGTGGGACTGGAAGCGTTGCGCCTGCGACCCCACTTGCAGTTGCTGTCGGTTGAGCGTCGCGGTGGTGGTGCTGCATTGATCCAAGCCAATGCCCAGAGGCTTGGAGTGCAACCCGCCTTGGTTTTGCAAGTGGATGCACGGACGCTGGGAGATGCCGACCTTCCCCAGGAACTGGACCGGCCAGACCGCGTGCTCTTAGGCGGCGGCGGGCGCGAGCGTGCCGAGCTACTGACACTCGTGCTGAATCGATTGAATCCGCAGGGCGTTGTGGTGATCCCCCTGGCCACACTCGAAGCGGTTGCTGGATGCCGCTCTCAGATGGACGCTGCCGGATTCGCCGTGTCGATCACGCAACTTCAGGCATGGCGAGGGGTGCCACTTGGCGATGGAACCAGGCTGAACCCGATGAATCCAGCGTTCATCCTGAAAGGACTCTCCATGTGAGACGACAAGGATCAATTGCCGTCAACATCGGCTTCAAACGGTCTCACCCTCGAGAACTGCCCGATGTGCAGTCCAAGCCTCCTGGCTTCACCGGCACCGAGCTCGACAACGCCATCCGCCCATTCCGATGGTCCATAGCTCGGGCAGGGAAGGCCAGGGCAGACGGGCACATTCGACTCGATGTGAATCACTCGTCCATCGCGGACAAACACCATGTCCAACGGAGCCAGGGTGTTGTGCATCCAGAAGCGAGCTCGTCTGGCCCGGTTGAAGGGAAACCACATCCCGCGCAACGGCGGCAGTGCCTGCCGCTGCATGAGGCCAAGACGTTGTTGCTCAGTTGTTCTGGCAACCTCCAAGGCAATGCAACGGTCCGCCGCCAGGCACCATTCCGCCATCACCGGTAGGTGCTGAGGTGGTGGAGTCGGTGCCGCCTCCATGCTCAGGCCTGAGATGGCGCACCGAGGCAATAACCCAGCCCACGGACGGTATTGAGCAGTCTGGGCTCGCCGCCCTCCTCCAGCTTTTGGCGCAGATAACGCACGTAGACCTCCACCAGGTTGCTGCTGCCAACCCGCTCGTCCTGCCAGACCTGCTGCAACAACTCATCTCGGCTGAAAACTCGACCGCTCTGACGCATCAGCACAACGAGAAGGGCATATTCACGGGCGGTTAAAGCGATTGGCCTGGCGCCTCGACGCACCTGCCGATTGATCGGATCAAGGCTGAGATCCTCCACGGTCAGCAGCGCCGGGCGATGACCGATGCGGTCCTGAATCGTGCGATGCAACCGCAACCGCATCAGCAGGTCGCTGGGACCGATCGTTGACAGCCAGAAATCATCCGCACCCGAGCGCAGGCACGCAGAGCGCGCTTCCACACTGTCCTGCTGAAGGTCCAGAAGGATCGGCATCGGACCGAACCTCTGGCGCAGATCAGCGATCAGAGTCGACTGATCCGCCGAAAGAATCGCTGCAGCAGGCTCGTCTCCAACCTGAACAGAACTCGACGCCACACCAGCACTCAGCCAATCGACGGTGGCGTACCCCGAAGCCGTCAGGCGAGACGCCAACGCCAGGGCATCCGTTCCGACCAGCAGCAACAAGGGCGCAGCATTCATGGCCGATCCGGCTTGGCGATGTGGGGGAGCCCCCATCCCAGTTTGTTGCGGAGCACCTGGAAAAACTCGTGATCCACAAGACGAACGAATCGGACAGGGTGGTCACTGCGACGGATTAACACCCGGTCTTCCGGCCAGACGTAGCAACCCGCACTGCCATCCACCACCATCATCAATCGCTCAGGTGTGGCGGGGAAGATGGTGACTGGTTCACGATCGCTGAACACCAGTGCCCTCGACGCCAGCGAGTGGGGCGCTATCGGCGCCAGCTGCAGCACTGGGCAATCCGGGGTGATCACCGGTCCGCCAGCACTCAGCGCATAAGCCGTAGAACCTGTTGGCGTGGAGAGAATCACGCCATCGGCAGCGATATCCACCGGTGCATGGCGCCCAATGGCGATCTCGAAATGGCACATGCTGGTGAGCGGCTCGCGATGCAGCGCCATTTCGTTCAGGGAAAGGGCCTCCCAGCGCCGCTGATCGCCGCGCATCACGCTCACCACAAGATTGCTGCGTTCCTCGATCGTCCACTGCTGCGTGAGAATCACCTCAAGAGCCCGATCCAGGTCCGCCAGGTAGGCCTCTGCCAGAAAGCCAAGATGACCCGTGTTGATGGTGAGGATGGGAATGCCGACGGGAGCTGTCTGCCGGGCAGCGGACAGCACGGTTCCATCACCGCCGAGAACGATCGCAAGCGCCATGGCCTGATCAAACCCTTCCGGCACGCAGGCGTTGTAACCCAGCAGCCTCAGATGCTGATCGGGATTGGCAAAGCCCACCAGTCCACCGGAGCTGCTGGCCCGGGTGACGCTGTGACCCGCCTGCTCAAGCCGCTGCTGGATCGTGTCCGCTGTCTGCAAAGCGAGCGGCTTGCTGTCGTTGACGATCAGTCCGATGCGAGGCACTGATCGCAGCCGGGGAAAGGTTTTCTAAGCCTATGGGAATCAGGGTTTCCGGGATGAGCGCAGTAACGATTGGATTAACCAGAGGCCAAACAGGGAAGCGGCGATGAACAGCCCTTCGCTGATGTTCTGAAGCAGCAGCTTGTCGGATGAAGTGGTCATCACCGTGGCGCTCAGAACTGCTCGAGGAAGCGCAGATCGCTGGTGTACAGCCGGCGGATGTCGTCGATGCCATGGCGCACCATGCAGAAGCGTTCAACGCCGAGCCCTGCGGCGAAGCCGCTCCAGCGCTCCGGATCCAGCCCCAGCCCCTGCAGAACGGCGGGATCCACCATGCCGCAACCCATCACCTCCAGCCAGCGGCCCCGCCACTGCACATCCACCTCGGCTGATGGTTCGGTAAACGGGAAGTAGCTTGCGCGGAAGCGGATGGGCACGTCTCCGAAAAATGCTTTCAGGAAGGCCATCACCGTGCCGCGCAGATGGCTGAAATCGAGACCTTCATCGATGGCAAGAACCTCAACCTGGTGGAACACAGCGGAGTGGGTCGCATCCGCCGCATCACGCCGATACACCCGTCCTGGAGCGACGATCCGCGCCGGAGGCGGGTTCTGCTCGAGGTGGCGAATCTGAACAGGCGACGTATGCGTGCGCAGTAGGAGGTCGTTCTGCAGGTAGTAGGTGTCCTGCATGTCCCGGGCGGGATGGTCCTCAGGGATGTTCAGCGCCGTGAAGTTGTAGTGGTCCTGCTCCACCTCAGGGCCTTCGGTCACGGTGTATCCGAGTCCCAGAAAGAGATCAACGATTTCTTCGGTGGTGGTGATCAGGGGATGGCGATGCCCCATCGGGGTACCGGACGCCGGAGCGGTGACGTCCAAACGTTCCCTGGCGATGCGTTCCTCCATCGCCACCTGCTTCACGACCTGCAGTCGATCCGCCAACAGGCTTTGCACCTGGGTCTTCAGCACATTGGCCCGCTGGCCCACCACTGGCCGTTCATCGCCGGGCAACTTGCCCATGGCTCCGAGCACCGCGGAGATTCGTCCCTTCTTGCCAAGCAGTCCAACCCGCAACTGCTCAAGCTGCTGAGCATCGCTGGCTCCGGCGATATCAGCTGCTGCTTCCTGCTCCAAAGCCTCCAGCTGATCGGTGATCTGCTGCAACGTGACCGGGGCGCTCACAGGGTTTGGGCTGGTGGCAGCTGACTGTAAGCAGCCGGCCGGCTTAAGTTCCCCCCACCACAAGGCGTCCCATGCGGATCCTGATCAGCAATGACGACGGGGTGTTCGCAGAGGGCATCCGCACCCTTGCTACAGCGGCGGCAGCCCGCGGGCACAAGGTCACCGTGGTGTGCCCGGATCAGGAGCGTTCGGCAACCGGCCATGGCCTGACCCTGCAGACCCCCATCCGTGCGGAACGGGCGAATGAGCTTTACGTCCCAGGAGTCACCGCCTGGGCCTGCAGCGGAACGCCCGCGGACTGCATGAAATTGGCGCTGTTCGAATTGGTCGAGGAAAAACCCGATCTGGTGCTGTCCGGCATTAATCACGGACCCAACCTCGGCACCGACGTGTTCTGCTCCGGCACGGTGGCCGCTGCCATGGAAGGGACGCTGGAAGCCATCCCCTCCATGGCCGTCAGCAGCGCCTGTTTCCAGTGGCGCCAGTTTCAGGCGGCAGCGGACCTGGCGGTGGAGATCGCCGAGCAGGCCCTGGAGGATGCATGGCCAAGCAATCTGCTGCTGAATCTCAACGTCCCCCCCTGCGCCCGTGAGGCCATGGGGCCTCTGCGCTGGACGCGCCTATCGATCCGGCGATACAACGAACAGTTCAGTCGCCGGGTTGATCCGCGCGGACGCCACTATTACTGGCTCGCCGGCGAAGTGGTGAACGACCTCGAGTCCGCTGGCGAAGGCCCTCGCGACTGGCCCAGCGACGTGGCCCAGATCGATGCCAACGCCCCTTCGGTCACGCCGATCCAGCCTGATCTGTTCTGGCGCGGCCCCCTGGCAGCCCTTCCCGAGTTGAAACTCTCCGGTCAGCTGGTGCGGTAAACCCGCTGCAGCAACCAGAGTGAACAACAGAGTCCGATCAGGTGGGCGAAGAGCGCCTGAGCGTTTCCAAGCACGACCACGATTTCCGTCGCGGTGATCGGCAGGTTGTCCACCTGAACACCCGGGGTCTGAGAGGCGGCCTGAATAAACAGAGGTCCCGCCAGAGCCTGGTAACCGAGCAGCGCCAGGATCAGACCGAGCAGGTCAGCGAGAAGACTGCGTTTGATTCGACGTGCCGTTTCCCCGCGCGTGGGGCGGGCTGGGCTGTCGATGGCGCGCCCGGTGCGGACCACGAGCCAGCCCTGCCAGAGGCTGAACAGCAGAACAACAAATGCCAGCGTGGTCAGCGAGATCCCCGTGCCCAGCCCGACGGCACGGGCGGCATTGCGCACCATGCTGCCTCCGATGGCAGCGAAGACAAGGACTCCGAGAACCACGGTCCCGAGGACCAGCTGAATCCAGAAGCGGATCCAGCCCATCCGCCTCAGTCCGGCGGACAACTGCTGGAAATCAAGTCGATCCGCCATGCCTGGCCCCATTCATCGTTCAAACTTGGCACTAAAGGCATCCATACGCATCTCGCGTTGATCCCCCTCTGTTCCCCCCAGGACGCAAAACGGCCAACGGCCCTGGCGCTCGGCAGCTTCGACGGTCTCCATGCCGGACACAGGCAAGTGATCGAACGCGCCATCGATGGCGACTGCGGCGTGCCGACCGTGGTCAGCTTCTGGCCCCATCCCCGGGAAGTGCTCTTCGGTGAAGCGCGCCTGCGTCTCGATCTTCCCAGTGAAAAAGTTGAGTTGCTGGAGCCGTTGGGCATTGAGCAACTGGTGCTGGTGCCTTTCAACAAAGAGCTGGCAAAACTCAGCGCCGAAGCCTTCATCGACCAGATCCTCTGCGAGGCGCTGGCTGCTCAGAGGATTGCCGTTGGCGCCAACTTCCGTTTCGGGCACAACCGCGAGGGGGATGCCGACAAACTCCAGACGCTTGGCGCAGCACGAGGCATCGCTGTTGATGTGGTGGAGATCATCGAAGATGAAGCCGGACGCATGAGCAGCAGCCGCATCCGATCAGCCCTCGAGACTGGCGATCTGGATACCGCTAAAGCCTTGCTCGGTCGCCCGTTTCGCTTTCAGGGGCGCGTGGTGCGTGGTCGCGGTTTGGGCCGGGAACTGGGCTGGCCAACGGCCAATTTGCAAGTGGACGGCCGCAAGTTTCTTCCTGCCCTGGGGGTCTACGCCGCCTGGGTTGAACTGGACCGCACTGAGGGTCGACTGCCGGCAGTGATGAACCTGGGACCGCAGCCCACTGTGGATCCCACCTCACCCTCAGCCGTGGAGGTGCATCTGCTGGATCGCAGCCTGGAGCTTGAAAATCGCCTGCTCACCGTGGAACCCGTCCTGCGCCTGCGGGGCCAGAAAAAATTCGACGGCCTGGATTCCCTCAGCCAACAGATCGGACGGGACGCTGACCAGGCACGCCAGTGTCTGCAGGCGTCTGCTCAGACCGGTGTGGGATAGGCATTGGCGAGACCCCACACGATGAAGACACCGATGCCGCCCAGCAGCACAATGCCCCAGACCAGAACATGCATCGTGCTGTCGGATCCGCTGTTCTCCATGCCCCAGGTAGAAGTGCGATCCTCCACAAGATGACACGGAATTGATGGGCTGCGACACCCCAGCGGATCCTCGTGTGGCCAGGTTGATCGACGCCAATCTCGATCGCGCCAGGGAGGGGTTGCGCGTCGTTGAGGACTGGTGCCGATTTGGGCTGGAACGGACAGACCTTGTGAAGACGCTCAAGGATTGGCGACAGCGACTCGGTGCGCTGCACGCCGACAGCTACAAGCAAGCCCGTTCCACTGCCACTGATCGGGGAGCAGGCCTCAGCCACCCTGCCCAACTGGATCGCCGCAGCCCGAGCGCCGTGGTGGCTGCCAATTGCGGCAGGGTTCAGGAGGCCCTCCGCGTTCTCGAGGAATACGCCCGTGCTTCTGATCCCGCACTCGCGTCCGAAGCCGCTGTGATCCGTTATGGGCTCTACGACCTTGAGGTGACCTGCCTGAATGCCAGCGCCGGCCTGCAACGTCGCAATCGACTGCAGGACTGCACCCTCTGCCTGATCACGACCCCTACAGAGAACCTGACAGAGAAGGTGAGCGCAGCACTCCGCAGCGGCGTCTCGATGGTCCAGTACCGCTGCAAGCAGGGAGAGGACCGGGAGCGGCTGAACGAGGCCATCGCTGTTCGAGACCTCTGCCGAAGCCACGGAGCGCTGTTCATCGTGAACGACCGTGTGGATCTGGCGATGGCCGCCGATGCGGACGGCATCCATCTCGGCCAGGACGACATGCCAGCCGCTGCCGCCAGGGCGTTGATCGGCGCGGATCGGCTGCTGGGACTGAGCACCCACAGCTTGGATGAGGTGCAGGGTGCCATGCAGGCCCCCGTCGACTACATCGGATGCGGCCCCGTGTTTTCAACAGCGGTCAAACCAGACCGTGCGGCAACTGGAACAGCGTTGATTCAGCAAGCCATGGCCAACACCACGCTGCCGCTGTTTGCCATCGGAGGCATCAACAGCTCGAATTTGAGCGAACTGATGGATGTCGGCTGTCGTCGCATCGCGGTGATCGGCGCAATCATGTCGGCATCCGATCCTTCAGCGGCGAGTTTGCAGCTGCTGAAGAGCCTGTCCAGTCCCCATGAACCATGAGCGAATCCATGACCTTGACCCTCAGCGTGAACGGTGAGCAGCGGGTTCTGGAGCCAACACCGGATCCGGCCTGTCTCAGCACGGTGATTCCAGCCCTGGGACAGAACCCGGCGCTGGTGGTTGTCGAGCTGAATGGCGTGATTGTTCCCAAGGGTCGCTGGCCAACGGAACGGGTACGGGAAGGCGACACTCTGGAGATCGTCACCATCGTTGGAGGAGGTTCCTACAGTTAAGGAGTGAGATCGAGACGAATGTCCGCGAATCGTCGTCAGTCCTGGCATCGCCGATTGCTGGCAACCGTGCTGTTGCCTCTTGTGATTGCAGGGTTATGCCTGATCCCTGCCGAACCTGCTTCCGCGGCGCGCGGTGGACGCATTGGTGGCGGCAGTTTCCGTGCACCCTCGATGCCGCGATCAGGCGGTGGATACCGCAGCAACTACGGCGGCGGGTATCGCGGTGGCTATCGAGGTGGCGGTGGATTTGGCTTCCCGTTCCTGATTCCGATCTTTGGATTCGGAGGTGGTGGTCTCTTCGGACTGTTGATCCTGATGGCGATCGCCGGTGTTCTGGTGAACGCCATCCGCGGGGCCGGAGGGGGCGGAGCAGCGCTGAACGGTTACAGCGAACCGGTGCCGGCGATGCCCAGCAAGGTGAACATGATCCAGGTGCAGGTCGGCTTGCTGGCGAGCGCCAAGCAGGTGCAGGAAGACCTGCGAGCCCTGGCAGCTTCGTCTGATACCTCCTCATCGAGCGGCTTGCAGCGCCTGTTGCAGGAAACGACCCTCGCGCTGTTAAGGCAGCCCGAGCTCTGGGTTTATGCGAATTCGGAGGACGGAACCGTTCCATTCAGTGCGGCTGAATCCACCTTCAACCGCCTGTCGATGAGTGAGCGCAGCAAACTCCAGGCGGAAGTGACCTCCAACGTTGGCGGCCAGAAACTCACGGAATCGACTCTGAAAGCCTCGGTGGGCGATGCCGATGCCACCAACGAGTTCATCATCGTGACGTTGCTGGTGGCTTCAACGGCCAAAGCCAAACTGCAGGGAGCGGACACGGGAGAGGACCTGCGCCAGACACTGAGAATCCTCGGTTCGACCTCCTCCTCCGAACTTCTGGCCCTGGAAGTGATCTGGCAACCGGAGGGCCGAGGTGATGTGTTGAGCGCCGAGGAGCTGATCACCGCCTATCCCAATCTTCAGCACCTCTAAGGATCTTCAGAAAATCTTCGGGTCAAGACTCGCTACGTAAGTGTTTTTTCTCAGGACATTTTCCTAGTTTCCTCTCACTGATAATTCGTTCTTAGCGTCTTGGTCCCAGACCCACGATCGATGGAATGGCAGCAAGATGGTGAGCTGTCCTCGACTGACTTGCACGATCTCGTCAGTCGCCTGCAGCGAATTGATGCTGACGCCAACAGCCGTGAGTTGGGCCGCTTGAGCCGCCTGGAGGACGAGGCAGCCTGATCGGCAACCGGCCGCCTTGCCCGGAGGTTCATGTCAGCGCACGCTGCAGAGGTTGCGGCTCTTCAATGGCTTCTCACAGCATCACCTGGGTGAACAACCTCGTGATTGCTGAGGCGATGCACCGCTATGGGGAAAGACGGTTACCGCGCTCGTTGACGCTATGGATCGAGCAGCTGCTCGAGATCGCCCCGGAGGATGCGCAAAGCAGCCATGGCGGCGCCATAGCCGTTGTCGATGTTGACCACCATCAGCCCGGGCGCGCAGCTGGCCAACATGCCATCGAGAGCAGCCCGTCCGCCCTCACTCACCCCGTAGCCCACCGACACCGGCACAGCGATCACCGGTTGTGGGACCAGACCTGCGAGCACGGTGGGCAGGGCTCCCTCCATCCCGGCACAGGCAATCAGCACTCGAGCTGAGCGCAGCCGGGGCAAGGCATCCATCAGTCGGTGCAGACCCGCCACGCCCACATCCATCACCTCATCAACGGGGATGCCATGGCAACGCAGCGCCAGGGCGGCCTCAGCCACCACGGCTCGATCACTGCTGCCACCGCTCAGGATCGCCACACCAGCCCCGATCGGCAGCGTGGCTGGCAGAGGGCCGAGCGTCAGGCAAGCCGACTCGGGATGATGCACAACCCCATCAACCCCGTTCATCACCTCCGCCGCCTTGGAGGGCTGCACGCGGGTGACCAAGGCCAGCTCCTCGGCATCCTGAAACCGCCTCAGGATCGCGATGATCTGATCGGCGGTCTTGTGCTGACCCCAGATCGCTTCGACCATGCCGAGCCGCTGCCGTCGCTGAAAATCAAGTCGCGCGTCGCTCATCCGCTCCGGCCAATCAACCGCTGGGGCAGCAGTTCCGCCGCTTCCAGGAGAGGGAAGGCTGAGCCCGCCTCAACCTCACGCCCGAGGGTTCTGTTCACCGCTGCATCAAAGCGCTGCTGCACCTGATCCACCGCATCAGCTTCAATCGCCTTCCACTGAGCGCGACTGGCCCAGCGGATCAACAGCAGGCCCTGCTCCAGGCTGGGATCCCAGTAAAGATCGCGACCCAGAAACCCGTCCTGGCGCTCCAGCCAGGGTTGCCAGGTGCTCGCCTCCGCCTCCAGCCAGATCTCACGTTGTGCCGCCGGAACATCCAGCCGCAGCATTTCAACAACGAACTCGGAAGCCAGCACCGGAGACGCCCAGAGGATCAGGGCCACCAGCATCGCTAGGCAAGCAGCGGTGATGCGCTTCATGCCTTCTCAAGCAGCGCCACCGCATGGCAGCTGATGCCCTCCTCGCGGCCCTCAGCGCCGAGTTTCTCATTGGTGGTGGCCTTCACACCAACAGCATCGGCGGCGATGCCGATCCGCTGGGCGATGTTCCCTCGCATCGTCTCAACATGCGGCTTGAGCTTGGGCCGCTCGGCAACCACCACGGCATCCACATTGGCGACACGCCAACCGCGCTCACCCACCAGCGCCACCACCTGCTCCAGCAGCTGCAGGCTGTCGGCCCCCTTCCATGTCGGATCGGTGGGGGGAAAGTACTTGCCGATATCTCCGAGGGACAGGGCACCGAGCAGAGCATCCATCACGGCATGCACCAGCACGTCTGCATCGCTGTGACCATCCAACCCAAGCCCCTTGGGATGCTCGAGGCTGACGCCTCCGAGGATCAGCGGCCGGCCCGGAACCAAACGATGGATGTCGTAGCCATTGCCGATGCGCAGCTGCATGGCCTCGCTTGCGTCGGGCCCCATTGTCTCGCCTTGCCAGCGAGCGTAGAGATCCGGCCTGCGCTTCTGGGTGCGCAGCTCACGCTGCTGCTGCCTCCAGGTTGCAATCAAACCATGGTCGCCACTGCGCAGCACCTCCGGCACGGCCATGCCTCGGAACTCCGCAGGCCGTGTGTAGTGGGGGTGCTCCAGCAGCAGGGCGCTGTGGCTTTCCTCCACGAGTGAATCCGCCGTGCCAACGGTGCCCGGCAACAGGCGCAGCACACCATTGATGATCGTCATTGCCGGCAGTTCGCCGCCCGTGAGCACAAAATCACCGATCGACACCTCTTCATCGGCCAGGGAACGAATCCGCTCATCAAAGCCTTCGTAATGACCACAGAGCAGCAGCAGCTGGTCGTGGTCCCTGGCCCAGCGCTTACAGTCGCGCTGTTGGAGAGGTTGTCCCTGGGGTGACATCAGCAGCACCCGAGGCTGTTCACGACGGGGAATGGATTCCACCGCGGCAAACACTGGATCGGGTTTCAGCACCATGCCGGCACCTCCGCCATAGGGCTCATCGTCAACCTTGCGGTAGCGATCGACGGCGAAATCGCGAGGGTTGTGTCGGTGCAGTTCCGCGATGCCTGCGCTGAAGGCTCGCCCGAGCACCCCGAGCTGCAGCAAGCTGTCGAAACAATGCGGCGCCAGGCTCACCACATCAAATCGGTATGGCGCCATCGCCATCAGCTGGCCAGTTTCGAGACGCGCCGGATGTCCGTGCAGAAACTGCCCTGCAGAGGATGGCCCTCCGCATCCACGGCCGTGGTGCTGCGCAAGCGAAGGTTCGCGCGGGTGAACCAGATGCGTTCCTGCACCATCGCCCCATCAGCCTGGGGCAGGGTCAACTCCATGCTGCCATCGGGCCAGAAGCGCCAAAGGCCAGTGAGCTCCTCAGCACCGCCATGAATCGCGAGTCGGCCATCCGTCGAAAATTCAAGCGTGCTGGCGTGTCCCGAGGGAGGCATCACCTGCAGTCGCCCGACGCTTTGCTCACCCTTCTGGTCGCAGCTCACTTTGAGCTCCCCCTTTTCGCTGGCATGCCAGTCGTCATCCCCTTCACTGAGCTCGAAACTGCTGCGCAGGCTCATCCACTCACCAGCGCAGAGCGCCAGGAAGGCCTTGGGATCCTCAGGTGGGAAGGGTTGATCACTCATCAGGCCATCCTCTCAGCCGGCTTCACCAGCTCAGTGGCAGGAAGGGATAGGGACGATTCCAGCCATAGAGGGAGAGGCGCTCACGCCCCGGCAAGGCCCGCCCCCTGCGGTGGAAACCAAACACGTCTGCCAACACGAGGGTGTTCGCTGGGCAGGTGAGCGCAACAGGTGGCGGCAGACCAAGGGAGGCAAGGTCCTGTTCACGGATGCGGAACGAACCGGAGACATCCGGCTGTTGCTGATGCTGAATCGCCGCATTGGCGGTGGCCTGTTCCCAGCGCAACCGGGCCGAAGTCAGGCGATGGCTGCCCGGCACCATCTCGAAGGGGCCGTCCTGCTCCGTCACAGGACGCAGAAAGATCCAGAACTTCAAGGCCCGGAAAAACGTATCGCGGTGGAGATCCTTCTGAAGATCGGGGGTGCGACGTTCCTCGCCG
The DNA here is from genome assembly GCF_000515235.1 of Synechococcus sp. CC9616. Classification (NCBI taxonomy): domain Bacteria; kingdom Bacillati; phylum Cyanobacteriota; class Cyanophyceae; order Synechococcales; family Synechococcaceae; genus Synechococcus; species Synechococcus sp. CC9616. The sequence goes on from NZ_KI911558.1 coordinate 1,178,737, forward strand.
TGCACGGTCAGATAGATATCGAGCTTGCGATGGTCTGCCGGCAGGCCGATCACCTGACGGGAGCAGTCACTGAGGCGAGGGTCATGGCTGAGGGCTGCACTGCAGGGGAGCTGCTCAGGATCAATGTGCAGAAAGCGGTTGAGCGTGCCGCCGTCATAACGATCGAAGCCGCCGGGGAAGGGCTGTTTCGGCTGAAAGCCAGCTTGATCATTCGATGGAAGCGGATGGGCAGCATTGGCCCTGGCCAGGTGCTCCTCCACCTCGTTTCGAAGCGCAAGGAAGGCAGGATCCGGCAGCAGGTTGGGAATCACCAGGAAGCCATCCCTCTCCAGGCTCTTCCAGTGACTGGGCTTCAGCCAACGCCTCCAACGACACAAGCTGTCGGCAAGCTGCACCCGACGGCGATGCAACTGCCAACGCCGGTTGAGCATCGGGTGCCCCACCCAGGGGTCCCGGAAGCTCTTGGTGCGCGTGAGCAAAGAGAGCATGGGCCGGAGATTAGGCGGGTGATCGACCGATCCAATCCCGATGGCTAGTTCTTCAGAAGACCAGCGATCTGATCATGCGCACCCACTGGAGACCCCAACTGTTTGCAGCGGCCCTGATCATGCTCAGCGTCAGCGGCTGCGCCACTGACCAGACCTCAAAGCAGACCGCTCAAGACGCTGAAGAAACAACAGAGGTTGTTCAGAACAGCACGACAGCTCAAACAAGCGAGGCTGCGCCTACAACCGAGGCCAATAAATCCGTGGAGACCGTGGACACCGCCGAAGTCGTTGAAGGGAAGGCCTCCTGCTATTGCCCGGGCTTCTACGGCAACAAAACCACCAGCGGCGACATGCTCGAGAAGGGCACCATGACGGCTGCCCACAGCAGCCTGCCGATGGGTACGGAGGTGAAGGTCACCAGACTCGACACCGGTGAGAGCGTGACGGTGGAGATCAATGACCGCAAGCCGTTCAAGCAAGGAACCGTGATCGACTTAGCCCATGGCGCAGCGGAAGCCCTCGACATCGATGACGACGGTACGGCGAGTGTGAGCATTGAGGTGCTCGACTGAGACCGGTTCGCCCATCTGTTGATCAGGGCGTATTGACGCCATAACCGAGTTCATTCAGCCGCTGAGGCTTGCTTCGCCAATCCGGCACCACTTTCACGAACAGTTCGAGATACACCGGACCATCAATCAGGGTCTGCATTTGCAGGCGGGCACCCTGGCCGATCGTTTTGAGCATTGCCCCACCTTTGCCGATCAGGATTCCCTTCTGGCTTTTGCGTTCCACCAGCACAGTGGCCAGCACAGCCGTACGCCCGCCGCCTTTGCCCTTGGCTGGCATCTCCTCCACTCGGTCGATGGTCACCGCCACGCTGTGGGGAACCTCTTCTCGCGTGTGGAGCAGCACCTGCTCCCTGATCAGCTCCCCCATCAGCACCCGCTCCGGCTGATCACACACCATCTCCGGTGGATAGAGCTGGGGACCAGTCGGCAGCATGGCCGCCATATCCACCGACAAGTCAGAGCATCCCTCACCAGAAAGCGCACTGCATCGATATCTGGGCCAATCCAGCCCCGAGAGCAGCTCGTCGTATGCCGCTTCTGAGGCTTCCTGCTGATCCGGTGCAACCTTGTCCCACTTGTTCAGGACAACGATCACCGGGAGTGGCTGCTGGCGCAGCAAATTCACGATGAAGCCATCGCCACGGCCCGGTCGCTCACATCCCTCGAGCAACAGCACCACAAGATCCACTTCACCGATAGCGGTGCGGGCGCTTTGCACCAGACGCTCCCCCAGCAGGTGATGGGGCTTGTGAATCCCAGGCGTATCCACCAGGACCATCTGCGCCACCTCCGTGGTGAGAATGGCCCGCAAACGATTGCGGGTGGTCTGGGCCACAGGCGAGGTGATCGCCACCTTCTCCCCCACCAGCTGGTTCACCAGGGTGGACTTGCCCACATTGGGCCTGCCGATCAGGGCGATGAAGCCGGAGCGATGGTCCGCCGACAACGGTGTGCTGAGCATGGTTCAAGTCTGCGCTGTCATCGCCCGGGCAATAGCCTGCGCCCACTGGAGTGGCGTGCCATGGCCGATCTGCAACCCACCTTTCAGCAGGCGATGGAGATCACGGCTGCCTGGCTGCAGCAGTGGGACAACGAGGAGATCAGTGATGAAGTGCTGGCCGACCGCATCGGCGAGATGGTGGCCAGCCGGGATGGAGCTCGCGGCTTCTTTGTGGTGAGCCTGGCAGGAGAGAGCGCTTTGATGGATCGCCTGCCCGATCCGGTGGTTGGTCAGCTGCGCGCCGCTGCAGAAGGGGTGGTCGATCTCAGTGTGCGCAACCTGGCGATGAGCTCCGCCATGGCACTGCAGCATCAACGCTCCGGTGATCAGGCGCAGCAGGCGGGCTCAGAGCAAGTGAGCGCGCGCTGCACCGAATTGCTGCGTCTGCTGGAACCGGATCTCGTCAAGCAGCGGCTCGAACAGCTCCTGGAAGGCTGCGACAACCGAGGGGACGATGTCGCCTTTCTGAAGCGATGGGGGTACGACGATGAACAGAAGCGTGCGATCAGCGCTAGCGCCCTTGCTGTGGCTGATCACTGAAACCCTCAGAAGGTGATGTTCATCTGAAGGCCCAGCACAAGGGGGTCGTCCACCTTGCCCTGCCCCATCGGATTGAAGACGTACTGAAGATTGGGCTGAATCGAGGCACTGTTACCCAGCATCGCCTGATTTCCCAGCTTCAGCACCGATGCCCAGATCGGCCCGTTGGGGATGGCACGGCTCCAGTTGGCATTGCTCAGACCAACGACGACGGCATCGAACGGTCTGCTGCGAATCACGCCCTTGCCCACCCAGCCGCCGGCAACGAATTCGGGATCTCTCAGCTTTAACTGCAAATGATGTTGCTCGTGAAGTAGCAATACAGCGAGGTAGACGCCAAATCGTCGAAGCTGCGGCCTTTCCAAGCTTCAGCATCAAGAGGCTCTCCTCACTCTGGTTGCGTTCCAGCCAGAGACATGTGAGCCATGCCGCAGTCAATAAAAACGGTGTCTTCGATCACAAAAAAGCCCCAGACAAGCTGGGGCGCAGTTGACGTCAATTCAGATCAACTGAATGGATCAGTCCCGTCGTCCACCGCCATTGAGAACAATGATCAGGCGCAGGATGAAGATGAACAGGTTGATGTAAGTGAGGTACATGCTCAGGGCGCCGGCCAGGTACTGCTCGTCCTGGTAAGTGCGAGGCATCGTGTAGAAGTCGACGAAAGCCGCACAGACGAAGAGCACGGTGCCGAAGCCCGCGATCATCAGCTCAAAGCTGGTGCCGTGGAACATCGCCGGAGCAAAGATGCCGCCGATGAACTGGACCACCATCGCCAGGATTAAACCGATCAGTCCAAGCCCGACCACTCCCGAAAGGGCCTGGCCGACGCTATCGCTCATCCGGCGCCCCACCACTGAGGCGATCACAAAGGTGATCCCTGTCGCCAGAGCCGCTGTTCCAACAGCACCAATGCCGGCAACCGCTCCAGCAAATGCCACCAGGCCACTCAAGGTGAAGCCGGTGATCAGGCTGTAAACGGCAAGAAGCGGTAAAGCTGTGGAGTTGTTTCCTTTCATCGCCACGTTCTGGGCGACGAAGAAAAGAATCAAATTGCCGATGATCGCCACCCAGAACAGGGGCTGGAACAGCGGCGTTGCCATCAGCGAAAGCCCGCCGATCACCCCGACCGACGTGAGCACCATGCCGCCCCCCACGTAGGGAAGCGCTTTGTTGACCACGTTGGGGCCGACCAGGGCACTCGATTGCGCCTCGCGAATGGCCTGTTGGAAATTGCTGCTGGCTGGCATGTTGACCGAACCATCCATCACTTATGACACTCTGCCAGTGCTGACAAGGGTCTGAGGTGTGGATCCCCCTATCGATGCATTGACCGTGACACTTTGCCGCCGTCCCGCCTGGCATAAGCCTCGACAACCCGTTGCACCAGCTGGTGGCGCACGACATCCGCCGACGTCAGACGACAGACGGCAACACCCTCCACACCATCAAGGACCTCAGAGGCTTCGACAAGACCGCTGAGCTGTCCAAAGGGCAGATCCACCTGGGTGGTGTCACCGGTGACGACCATGCGTGAACGTTCGCCAAGCCTGGTGAGCACCATGCGCATCTGCGCCGGCGTGGTGTTCTGAGCCTCATCGAGGATCACAAACGCCTCACTCAGGGTTCGGCCGCGCATGTAGGCCAGAGGAGCCACTTCAATCACGCCCTTCTCAAGCAGCACCGTGGTTTTTTCAGGACCCAGCAGGGCATGCAGCGCGTCGTAAAGGGGCCTCAGGTACGGATCCACCTTCTGTTGAAGATCGCCTGGCAGGAATCCCAGGCGCTCCCCAGCCTCAACAGCTGGCCTGGTGAGAATCAAGCGCTCCACCTTGCGTTCGGTGAGCATCCGAACCGCAAGAACGGTGGCCAGGAACGTTTTTCCTGTGCCAGCAGGGCCCAGAGCGAAGGTGAGGTCGTGACGCTCCATGGCATCGACGTATTTCTTTTGCCTCAGGGTTCGTGGCCTGAGCAGGTTGCCTCTCTGGCTTCGCGCCAGCACCTGCTCGCCCATGGCGGCATGGTCATCGCCGCGGCCGGTGTTCAAGGCCCCGAGCGCCGTTTGCAGATCCAACGCCGTAATGGCCTGGCCGTCCTGCCAGATCGGTCTCACCAGCTCGACAACGGCCGCAGCCCGTTCGATCTGGGTTGACCGGCCGGTGATCACTAATTGAAGACCCCGCAACACCAGGCCTGCACCGGTGAGTGCGCCAAGGCGATGCAGAGTTGCTTCCGCCTCCCCAGCAAGAGCCAGGGCTGCGTCGGAATCAGGAAGGTCGAGAACGAAGCGGCCGTTGTCGCCGTCGTCAGACACGTCCTGGATCAGGCTTCAGTGGATTCGGCCGAGTCGCCGTCTGATTCAGAGGCCTCAGATTCAGCAGCCTTGGCTGCTGCGGCATCCTTGGCGGCCTGCTTCGCATCGGCCTCACGCTTGGCAGCCTGTTTGGCTTTGCCAACAACTTCTGCCGATCGCACCGACTTCTCAATCAGGCCACCACGCTCAAGCAGGGTGCGCACCACATCAGTTGGCTGAGCACCCTGGCTCAAACGCTGGCGGATGGCCTCGGTATCAAGGCGGGTTTCCTTGGTGCGGGGGTTGTAAAAACCGAGCTCCTGGAGGGGACGGCCATCACGGCGGGATGTGCTGTTGCAGGCCACGAGGCGGAAACTCGCTTCCCGCTTCTTACCGAACCGCTTCAGGCGGAGCTTGATCATCGTGGCGCTTTCGTAAGGAGTGGTCTTCGTTCAGGCAGCGCCGTAGCGCCCACCAAACAACAACAATACCGTTCCACCCTCAAAGCTCCCCAAAGCCTTTCTTCTTTTTGGCCGGACGCTGCCGCTTGGGTGGACCACCGCGTCCAGGCCGCCCACCGCCACCAGGCATTCCACCCATTCCGGGCATTCCGCCCATTCCGGGCATGCCACCCATCCCAGGCATTCCACCCATTCCGGGCATCCCGCCCATTCCTGGCATGCCACCCATGCCGGGCATTTTGCCCTGGCTCATCTGCTGCATGAAGCCGCGCATTTTCTGGAAGTCGGCCAGCACCTTGTCCACATCAGCGGGCTGATGGCCGCTGCCGCCGGCAATTCGCCGACGTCTTGACGGTTGACTGGCCAGCAGGTCGGGGTTTTCCCGCTCCTGCTGCGTCATTGAGCCGATCATCGCCTCGATGCGCTTGAGCTGCTGCTCCCCCTGCTTGAGCATGCCGTCGTCGATCTTGTTCATGCCCGGGATCATTTTCATCAGGCCACCGAGCGACCCCATGCGCTTGATCAGGCGCATCTGCTTCACGAAGTCCGAGAAGTCAAACGTCGCTTCCTGAAGCTTCTTCTGCATCTTCTCGACATCGGCGAGTTCGACCTCCTTCTGGGCCTTCTCCACCAGCGTCAGCACATCCCCCATCCCGAGGATGCGACTGGCCATCCGTTCGGGATGGAACGGCTGCAGCGCCTCCACCTTCTCGCCGGTGCCGATGAACTTGATCGGCTGACCGCTCACCTTGCGGATCGAGAGGGCCGCACCACCGCGGGAATCACCATCGAGCTTGGTGAGCACCGCTCCGGTGATGCCCACCTGATCGTGGAAGGCACGGGTGAGCTCAGCCGCCTCCTGGCCGATCATCGAATCCACCACCAGCAGCACTTCATCGGGCTGCACGGCGGAACGGATCCGCACCATCTCCTCCATCATCTCGGTGTCGATCTGGAGGCGACCAGCGGTATCCACCAGAAGCGTGTCGAACCCCTCCTGCTTCGCTTTGGCTAAGCCAGCCGCTGCGATGTCTTCAGGTTTGGCTTCAGCGCCGAGGCTGAACACCTCCACATCGATCTGGGCACCTAAAATCTTGAGCTGCTCAATCGCCGCTGGTCGATAAACGTCGGCACCCACCATCAGGGCGCGACGGCCCTGGTCCTTGAGGTGCAGGCCGAGCTTGGCCGTTGCCGTGGTCTTACCCGCACCCTGAAGACCAGCCATCAACACAACGGTGGGAGCCTCGGCCGCCTTGGCCAGAGGTGCGTTATCTCCCCCCATCACCTCCACCAGCTGCTCATGAACAACCTGGATGAACTTCTGATCCGGGCTGACCCCGCGCACCACCTCAGCGCCAACGGCTCTGTCGCGGACTTCAGCGACGAAGTCCTTCACCACCGGCAGGCTCACATCCGCTTCCAGCAGGGCCCGGCGGACGTCCTTCAGCGCTCCTTCAACATTGGTTTCGCTGATTGCGTCCTGGCCCCGCAGCCCCTTGACCGCATCCTCAAAACGGGCTGAAAGCTCATCGAACATCAGCGAAAACCAACTACAACATTGATGTGATCGTAAAAAGAGATCCGATCCGCTTCAGCCGGCAGGGATATACGCCTGAAGCCTCCACTGGTCTCCATCCCGTCCAAGGATGTAGCGAACGCTCAAGGTATCCGGAGGCGTCTGGTTGATCACCGCACCAGCTCTATTGATGGTTTTGTCGGAATAGGCGATCTGAGCCATCACCTCGATGCGCTGCGGCGTGCGGCTGACCAGCTCGAGCGATGTCACTGAGGCATCAATGACTTTGCTGAGTCCCGCTGATGCATCGGCGGCCTGCTCCTGCAACACCTTCTGCACCATGTGATCACGGGCGACAACAGAGAGATCCACGCCCTGGTCTGCCTCTGCTGCCAGCGAGGCAGCCTTGAGATCCAGCCAGCCCTGAATCAGCTCCTGGAGGTTTGCTTCTGAAGGCTCATCGGCGGTGAGGGGTTTGAGCTGCTCCTGAGGCTTCGGATCAGGTTTCAAAGAGGCGTTGGGCTGGGCAGGGGCGTCCTCGAGCTCCACTTCAGAGCCTGGATCAACCGGATCAGCAGTCTCAACCGAATCGTTTTGATCACCCGAATCAATCTGAGCGGCTGGCTCCGGGAGTGGGTCGAGAGCGTTCTGTCTCGAACTGATCACGGCCGCCAGCACGCCCAGGACGGCAAGGCCTGATCCGATCGCGATGAGGACAGACCGGGGAACCGCAAGATGGAACCCTTCGTTGGCTTCTGCGTGATCTCCTGGACCAACTTCCGCAGGGACGGCTGACTCGTCGAGGGCAGGAGCCGAATCACCGCTGAACAAGCTGGGCCAGTCACCCGCTGTGGTGAGAGCTGGATCGGACCGGCGGGCTTCCTGACGGTCGAGTCGTTCGACATAGGACTGAACATCCCGGTCCGCGAACCAGGCATCGAGATCCACATCCGATGCCTCCACATCCCTGTAGCCGGGAAGAACATCACGCTCGAGCCAGACACGGCAGTACTCGCATTGCGCTGACAGCTGATCGCCGGGGTGCTGATCCAGCCACAGCCTCAATTCGCGGTCACGAACAGCCAGAAAGTGTTCGCCAGCGGCAGCGACATTGCCCAGCAACAGATCCAGGCAACCCAGCAAGGGCATTGGATCGAGATCCGCTGCCGCCAGTCCCTTCACCTGATCTCGGGCCTGCTCCAGCAATTCGGGCTTCCTGCGCGAGAACCCGGACGCTGTCAGCGCGAGAACCGCAAGAAAACCAGCCTCTCCGGAGCCCTGGAGCTGCCAACCGCTGAACAGATCAACCTGTTCCTGAACGGTGAGGAAACGCCGGATCTGCTTGAAGAATGGTTCGAAATCCTCCTGACCGAAGGCAGCCTCTGGTGCCCCTTCCAATCCACCACGATCCTTCACCAGTTGATCCAGCAACGACAAGCCCTGCTGATGGGAGTCCTGATCGCTGAGGTCCCTGCTCAGAAGATCCAGGATTCGGTAAGGGAGAAGGGAGTCCAGATCTTGCTGCAACGCATGCAACTGGTCGGGCAGCTTGCCCATGCGTTTCTGCAGCTCAATGCCCGCTGCCAACACTTGAGCCGCTGATTCATATCGCCTCTGGGCTTGCTCGTCTTTTGCCGCATCAAGGCAGGCCAGAGCAGCCAGAAGCGTTAGATCAGCTTCTCGGCCGCTGCCCAGTGCCGGAGCCTGCGGGGGCTGGAGCCCCTGGCAGGCCATTTGAAACGCTTCTACAGCTGAACCGGCCTCCCAGAGCAGCAGCAGTCCAGCGGCCTCGCTGCTGCTGGGAAGGTCCAGACCAACGGTGTCATCGGGATGATGCTGGGCCAGGTCCAGCAACTGCGCCTCGTACTCTGCCCGACGTACGGAGTCGGTCAACAGATCCGCCGACTGCCTGAGCAGCTCATCGCGCTGAATCAGGACCTCATGGGTGAATCCCTGATCCGGCGGGCTATCACAACGATTCTGAAGCTTTCTGAGAACGGCGTCGGCTGCAGCGGAAGGACTAACACCCAGCAGTCGGAAGTGATCGATGGGCAGGTCCAACAGAGACAGACTTGATGAGGCTGGACTTTAGTCAGTGTCTGGGATTTTGCCCAATTTCAGTCCTCTGACCCTTACAGTCAAGCTCCCGGAAGATCGGTCATGGGTCAGGACCTAGCTGTCGAGACTGCTCCCCTTGGCACTGCCGCGGCCGGCGGGGCCCATGGGGAGCGGCTCTCCTCCCTTGTCACCGCTCAGAGAGCAACCGTTGATCGCGACACCGGCCTGGCTCTTTACCGCGACATGACCCTCGGTCGACGCTTCGAGGACAAGTGTGCCGAGATGTATTACCGCGGCAAGATGTTTGGCTTCGTTCACCTTTACAACGGTCAGGAGGCTGTCAGCACCGGGGTGATCGGTGCGATGAAGCGACAGCACGACTGGTTCTGCAGCACCTACAGAGATCACGTTCATGCCTTGAGCGCCGGTGTGCCAGCACGGGCCGTCATGAGCGAACTGTTCGGCAAGGAGACCGGCTGCAGCAAGGGCCGCGGAGGGTCCATGCACTTGTTCTCCAAGGAGCATCACCTGCTGGGCGGCTTCGCCTTCATCGCCGAGGGCATCCCTGTGGCTCTGGGTTCCGCGTTCACAAGTCGCTACAAGCGCGATGCTCTGGGCGACTCATCCAGCGATTCGGTCACTGCGGCCTTCTTCGGAGATGGCACCTGCAACAACGGGCAGTTTTTCGAGTGCCTGAACATGGCGCAACTCTGGAAACTGCCGATCATTTTTGTTGTGGAGAACAACAAGTGGGCCATCGGCATGGCGCACGATCGAGCCACGAGTGATCCGGAAATCTGGAGAAAAGCCGCCAGCTTTGGCATGGCGGGCGAGGAAGTGGATGGAATGGACGTCCTGGCTGTCCGCGCCGCTGCTGAACGGGCACTGGAAAGGGCCAGGGCTGGCGAAGGTCCAACGTTGCTTGAGTGCCTGACCTATCGCTTCCGGGGCCACTCGCTGGCGGATCCAGACGAACTGCGTTCCGAGCAGGAAAAACAGTTCTGGGCGCAGAGAGATCCTTTGAAGGCCTTCGAGCGAGATCTCGTTTCGGCAGATTTGGTAAGCAGCGACGAACTACGGGCGATCGAAAAGGAGATCGACCAAGTGGTTGAAGACTGCGTTGACTTCGCTCTGTCAGCACCCGAGCCGGATGCTGAAGAACTCACCCGATACATCTGGGCCGACGACTGATCGCCTGATTCAACGCGTCAGATTCCTCCAGGCAGACGCCGGGTGAGATTGCGGAGTTTGCGAAGGGCCTTGAGCTCAACCTGGCGAACACGCTCGCGAGACACGTCCATCAACCGGCCGATTTCGGCGAGGGTGTGACGCTCATTGCTTTCGAGGCCAAATCGCAACCGCAGCACGTGCTGTTCCTGCTCGCTGAGGTGACTCAACCAGCGGCCCAACTGCTCGTGATGAATCCTCTGTTCGACCATGTCGAGCGGTTCCTCAAGTGAGGAATCAGCAATGAGGTCTCCAAGGAAGCTGCGACCCTCCTCTCCGTTGACGGGAGCATCGAGGCTGCTGGTGGTGAGCGCCTGACGAAGCAGAGAATCGAGTTCATCAAGGGGGATATCCATCGCTTCAGCGATTTCAACCCGGCTGGGCATGGCTCCGAGCTTGTGGGCCAAATCCAGACTGACCTTGCGGATCGTTGTCAGCCTTTCACTGAGGTGAACGGGCAGGCGGATCGTTCTGGATTGACAGGCGATCGCGCGAGTCATGCTCTGGCGAATCCACCAGAAGGCATAGGTCGAGAATTTGTAACCACGGGTGGGATCAAATTTTTCAACGGCGCGCTCAAGGCCGAGGGATCCCTCCTGGATCAGATCGAGAAGTTCAAGGCCTTTCCCCTGATACTTCTTCGCCACACTCACGACCAGACGAAGATTGGCCTTCATCATTCGCTCTTTGGCCCGGCGGCCAATCCGAACGGAACGGCGCTGCTGTGTTGTCAAACCAGACTCATCAAAATCGCGGGAACCGTCTTCGGTGAGCTGCATCATCGTCTGCACCTGATTGCCCAGCTCGATCTCCTCGGCAGGCGTGAGCAAGGGAATCCGCCCAATGGTGGCCAGGTACCAACTCACTGGGTCGCTACTTCGTCGACGCTGCGTGTCGAGAGGCTTGGAAGCGGTGGAAACCATGTCGACGCCGATTACGTGGGAAGACTTTCTTACGTAAAGAAAGAAAAGCGAAGTGACTTCAACAACCTTTCAGATTCAAACGAGCAAACCGAAACATTCGGGGATTTTGCTCACAAAACACCGACACGAAGACAGGTACCCAAAAGGGGTTCTGCTTGGAGTATTTCGTTACCAGCAAGCGTAAGTACGTGTTGATTTCACAACTCCAACACTCAATCCTTCGCTCGACGACCATCCAATCGGCCTTCGAAGATTGAAATTTAATGACCAGTTAATAAACCGTCTCACATTTGCCCCGGGAAGGCGGGATCGCAGGATGGAGACATCGAAAGGGTCTCCGATGACCACCGCCCCCTCGATCACCTCTGCAGGTCAGGCTGCGCTGGAGCGTCTCCGAACCTGGCCAGGTGAACACAGCGTCGCCGTCGGACTCTCCGGCGGCGTGGACAGCTCACTGACGGCTGCCCTGTTGGTTGAGGCTGGCTGGCAGGTGGAAGGTCTGACGCTCTGGCTGATGAGCGGCAAAGGGGCCTGCTGCGCCGAGGGACTTGTGGATGCTGCCGGAATCTGCGAGCAGCTGGGCATCCCCCATCACGTTGTCGATGCCCGCGACACGTTTCAGAAGGAGATTGTTCAACGACTGGTGGAGGGCTATCGCGATGGCATCACCCCATTGCCCTGCTCCCAGTGCAACCGATCGGTGAAGTTCGGGCCAATGCTGAGCTGGGCTCAGCAGGAACGCGGCATCGAACGCATCGCCACCGGGCATTACGCGCGCATCCGCCATGGCCGTGGGGTCGGACGCCATCAACTGCTGCGCGGTCTGGATCACCAAAAAGACCAGAGCTACTTCCTGTACGACCTACCCCAGGAGGCACTGGGCAGTGTTGTCTTCCCCCTTGGAGAACTCACCAAACCGGATACCCGGCGGGAAGCAGCTCGCCACGGACTGCGCACGGCGGACAAACCGGAAAGCCAGGATCTCTGCCTGGCGGATCATCACGGGTCGATGCGGGCCTTCCTCGATGCTTACCTGCCGCCTCGCATCGGGCAGATCGTGCTTGAAGACGGCACTGTTCTTGGCGAACACGACGGGATTGAACACTTCACCATCGGCCAGCGGCGCGGACTCGGTGTCTCCTGGAGTGAGCCATTGCATGTGGTTCGACTTGATGCGGCGATGAACCGCGTGGTCGTTGCCCCCCGTGCCGAGGCTGGCTGCCACAGCTGCGAGGTGGGAGCGGTGAATTGGATCTCTATCGAACCTCCCCTGGAGTCCATCACTGTGGAAGTGCAGGTTCGCTATCGAAGTGCTCCGGTCATGGCTCAGCTATCGCCTGCTGAGCCGAACGAGAACGATCGCCAGCGATCACGTCCGCATCGCTGTCGGCTGGAGTTCCACGAGCAGCAGTTCTCGATCACTCCCGGGCAGGCAGCGGTTTTTTATGACGGTGAAACCGTTTTCGGAGGCGGACTGATCAGCGCAGAGTGATCAACACGTCCTGGCTCAGCTTGATCGGCGGCTGATCAGCCCCTGAATCAGACAAACACCGAACAGCACCCGCAAGGGCAAATCCAGCCAGCGCACGTAACCCGTCAGGGCCTTCCGGGTTTGGATGTCTGCTGCTGCAACGCCTTCCTCTCCTGAAGGCAACAGCTGATCGACACGGCCATCAGCATGAACAACGGCCGTTGGCCCCGTGTTCGCCACGCTGAACAGATCCCGTCCCGTTTCGATGGCCCTCAGCTGTGCCAGGGCCAGAAACTGACGTTGGAGCAGATCTGGATACGGGTCGAGGTTGGCGATGGAGAGCATCCATTGGCCACCCTCAGCAATCGCCTTGGCCATCGACCTGCCATCACTGATCTCGTAGCAGATCGCCACTGCAGCTGGATCCGAGAAGCCTGTCTGCAGACGTGACGCTGGGCCTGGCATCACGCCCCCAACAGCGGAAAGACCGCCCGCCAACCCCTGCGGCAGAGGAGGAAGGGCCTCCCCCAGGGGAACGAGTCGATGTTTATCGAGCAGGGGCTCGGGCTGATCGGCATCAGGGCTGATCAGCAGAAGACTGCTGCGCAACTGGCCGTCTTGACGACGGAATCCACCCGTCAGCAGAGGCAGGGGCTGATCCTCGGAGGCAAACGTCCAGCCCGACGGAAACGTGCCTTCAGGAGCAACCAAGGCCTGGGCATCGAAAGCTCGTGCCGTTTCCAGGGCGCGCTGAAGAGCCTGTGGCAGGCGCCGTTGCTGTTCAGAGGCGAACTTCTCCCTCGTTGGGATCGCAGGTTGCCAACCTGCCAGGGACAGATCGCCTCGGGAGACCGGCGGACGAAAGAGCGCAGCGGCACCGAGCAGATGGGCGAGCAGGAGCGCCATCAACCAGATCACAGACCAGCTCACAGTGCGACGCAGGGCAAACCGCTGACGAAACAGCTGATCAAGCCCCCAGCCAGCTGCCAGCAACAGCACCGCCAACCCGCCGCTGCCGATCCAGCGACTGAGGCCTGCCAACGCTGGATCCAACGGCAGGACGCTCCCGCCGACGCCGATCCAGAAGAGGGGCCCGCCAGCCAGCCCCACTTCGATGAGCCCCCAGATCAACGCCAGGATGAGCATCGACATCCCCGACAGCTCTTCTCTGCTGCCCGGTTGAGACGCCACCAGCCAGCGAGCTGCGTTTGACCAGATGGCCAGCAGAACCGCTGCCGCCAATCCACAGACCAGCCAGATCAGAATCGCGATGGGAAGGCTGAGCAGGGCAGACACGCCCATCCAGGTGAGGGGATGGAGCGCCAGCAGCCAGCGATGGCTCAGCAACACAGCCAGCAACCCCCAGATCGCTGCAAGGCGAGGACGATCGGCGATCCTCCACAGCAGCGCGAGGGCAGGGAGCATGGTCACGGGCCCAGCCGCTGCCGGGGAGAGACCCGCCAGCAATCCCCCTCCGATGGCCAGCCAGAGCGAGGCAGATCGGTGATCGCCCATGGTCATCAATCCCCGCCAGGGTCATCCTGAAGCCAAGCCAACAGGTTCTAATGGACGCCGGCAATCCTCTTCAGCAACTGCTGCTCCGCGGCCTTGGGACCACCACTCTGGTCGCAGAGCGCCTCAGGGGTGTGTCCCAGCAATGGGTGAGCAGCGGCCGACTAGATCCCAATCAAGCTTCCGCCCTGGTTGAAGACGTGCTCAAGGCCCTGCGAGGGGAAACCCCTGAGCTCGAAGAGCAGATGGAGAAAAACCTCGAGCGCAACCGCGATCACTTTCTCGAAGACATCGGAGTGGCCAGCCAGAAGGAGGTCGATGAACTGCGTGGTCGCATCGATCGGCTCGAGCAGCAGCTCAGGAAGTCAGAATCACGCGAGAACTGAACTTCAACGTGCGGGACATCTTGATCAGCTCAACCGTCTGCGTGCTCTGCCTCCTGCTGGCGCTGGTTAGCCAACTGATCTCGCCTTCCACCGTGGTTGCTTCCACAGTGGTGGCTTCCACAGTGACTGCCTCCACCACGACAGCTCCGGTTCAGGCAGCCGTGATCCAGCCAGAGCCCCCTCAGCAAGCAGGCCGGATCGAACTGGATCCCGATGACCCCAACCCAACCTTGTTCGCAATGGCTCCCGACAACACCACTCCCGACAACAACAACACCGCCGATGCATCCGCCCTTGGAGGACCTCTGGATGCCCCCGATACAACGCTGACGGCCAGCGGCCTCAGCATCACCGAGTTGGAAGTTGGTGATGGCGACGTTGCCAGTTCAGGCCAGACCGTGGTGGTCAATTACCGCGGAACACTGGAAAACGGTAAAGAATTCGACAGCAGCTACGGCCGCGGCCCCTTCAGCTTCCCGCTGGGTGCTGGTCGCGTGATCAAAGGCTGGGATGAAGGGGTGGCTGGGATGAAAGTTGGCGGGAAACGCCGGCTGGTGATTCCCCCAGACCTGGCCTATGGCAGCCGTGGGGCCGGTGGTGTGATTCCACCAAATGCCACTCTCATTTTCGAGGTGGAACTTCTCGACATCCGTAAATGATCGGCAGTTAGGCTCTCGGCTAGCCACCTGTTCCGATGCTGCGTTCGGCCCTTTCCGCCATCGTCCGCGCCCTCCCTGCATCCGTCGTTCATGCCCATTGCGACGGACCCTGCGGCGTTTATGACCCAGCCTCCGCCCGTGTGGCGGCTGAAGCTGTTCTGGCGATGACGAAGAAGCTCAAATCCCTTGAAGCCCCTGCCAATGGCGATGCCGCTGCCATGGCTGCCTACAACAACACCTTCTCTCGCTTCGTCGCGATCAAGGAAGATCAGGCCAAGGAAACCAAGAAGGAACTCCTGATTCTCTGGACGGACTATTTCAAGCCCGACCATCTGGCGACCTTCCCCGACCTCCACGACACCTTCTGGAAAGCCACCAAGCTTTGCAGTGCCTGCAAAGTCCACATCGACCAGGGCAAGGCTGAGGAACTGATGGCTGCTGTGGAAAAGATCCACAACATGTTCTGGCAGTCCAAGGGCCGCAGTGATGCCTGGGTCACCGCCTCCTGAATCATTCAGCACCGCCTGCAGCCAGCCTCAGGGAACTGCTGCTGCTCGCCTGCCGTCGCCGTCGACACCTTCGTGTCGACGGCTTTTCAATGGCGCCAACCTTGATGCCCGGGGATCGGGTGCTGATTCGACTGTTATCGGACGATGCCCCGCTGCCAACGATCGATTCGCTTGTTGTGGCCTGGCATCCCAATAAGGCCGAGACGAAAATGATCAAGCGGTTGACCAGCTGCAATCAGGGTCGCCTACTCCTGCACGGAGACAACCCGTCGGAAAGCAGCGACAGCCGCCAGTTCGGTGCTCTGGAGCGCCGTCACCTCATCGGTGTCGTCACATCCATTGTTCGCTGATGACCTGTTCGCTGAGCACCTGTTGCAGCCCGTCAGAACACAACGGCTGAGGTTTTCTGCAGCCAGATCATCCCCGTCACGATGGACAGCCCCCCTGTGACGCCAACCAGGACTGGAAGACAACGCGCACCGGTGCGCTGGGTCAGCATTGACAAGGCTGCCGCCACCAGGAGCATGGCTGCAATCGAGCCGCCCAAATAGGCGAACAGGTAGATCACAGCACCCAATGGGGGCAGCGCCAGGGCCGGAATCACAGCCAGTACATGGCTGGCACCGGCCAGGCCATGCAGGAGCCCCAGGCCGGAAGCGGCATGGGCATGGCGTCTGTGATTGCTCTGACCGCGAACGTGCAGGTGGAGATGGCGGTGTTGGCGCTCCCCGTCGTGATGATGCTCATGCGTGTGCAGCTCCAGTCCAAAGGCTGTGCGGATCGCAAGGGTGCCAACCACCAGCAACGACACACCCACAAACCATTCAGCCCAGGCCGACATGGCCTCCAGATGGGCCAGATCCTTGATCAGCAGTGTCATCAAGGCCAGCAACACCACGCCCGCTGCATGACCAACCCCCCAGGCCAAACCCGATCGCAGCGCCTGCACCGGACGGTTCAAGGACATCGGGGCCATGGCCACCAGGTGATCGGCTCCACCGACGACATGCAGCGCTCCGGCGGCAAACCCCGTCAACAGACTGATCAGCATCGAGCTTCTTCGCCAACCATCAATTGTACAGGAGCGCTGAGGCTCAACCGTCGATCAGTGTTCGAAGCCCCGCCTCGACATCCTGCTGACGCATGAGCGCTTCTCCCACCAGAACCGCCTTGGCCCCGGCCGACTGAACACGATCCAGATCGTTGCGCGTGAACAGACCAGATTCACTCACCAGCAGGGTGTCGGACTGCTTGAGCTGCTCTCCAAAGCGCTGCATCAAGCGCTCCGTAGTGGCGAGGTCGGTCTCAAAGCTGGCGAGATCACGATTGTTGATTCCGATCAGGGGAAATCCACCCAGCTGCAGCACGCGCTCCAGCTCCTCGTCGTCGTGAACCTCCACAAGAACGTCGAGGCTGAGCGCTTTGGCTGCCTTACGCAGGTAATTCAGATCCTGGTCGGTGAGGATTGCAGCGATCAGCAAGACGGCATCCGCGCCTGCTGCCCGAGCCTGATAAAGCTGATAGGGACTGAGGATGAACTCCTTGCAGAGCAGGGGGAGATCAACGGCCTGTCGCACATCCACCAGAACCTCAAAACCACCCTGGAAGAACGTCTTATCGGTCAGCACCGACAGGCAGCTGGCGCCGCCACTGGCGTAGGCGCGGGCAATCGTTACAGGGTCGAAGTCCTCACGGATCACACCTTTGCTGGGACTGGCTTTTTTGACCTCAGCGATCACAGCCGGCTTCCGCGTCGATGACCGGAGTGCCGCGATGAAATCTCGCGTTGGGGGCAGGTCCTGAATTTGTGATCTCAGCTTTTCAAGGGGAACCTTCTGACGCGCCACGTCGATTTCACGGTCCTTCTCCCAGACGATTTCCTCGAGGATGTGCCGAGGCTTCTCGTCATCGTGGGGAACGGCATATTCGAGATAGGCAACACGCACCTTGGGATTGGGGGGACGGCGACGGATCTCCATGCTCAGATTCCTTAAAAACGACTCAGCCGACGAGCTGGCCGGCGGCCTGCTTGTAGGCAACCTCCACCACTTCACTCAGGGTGGGGTGGGTGTGCACTTCCGTTGACAGCTGGCGCACGCTCTGGCGTCGTGCCACGGCATTGGCCACCTCCTGGATCAGATCGGC
The DNA here is from genome assembly GCF_000515235.1 of Synechococcus sp. CC9616. NCBI lineage: Bacteria > Bacillati > Cyanobacteriota > Cyanophyceae > Synechococcales > Synechococcaceae > Synechococcus > Synechococcus sp. CC9616. The sequence goes on from NZ_KI911558.1 coordinate 1,196,497, forward strand.
GGCATGGAGGCCATAGATATGAGCTCCAAGGACTTCACCCGATGATTTGTTGAACAGAAGCTTCATCAAACCATCGCTCTCCAGCTCAGCGAGTGCTTTGGAATTGGCCTTGAAATAGCTGCGCACAGCACCCAGCTGAAAACCCTGCTGTTCGGCCATCTGCTTGGCATCCACTTCGGTGAGTCCCACCGAGCTGATCTCGGGATGGGTGAAGGTGGCTGCGGGAATGCTGCGGTAATCAATCTGCCTGTCGTGGCCAAGAATGTTGTCGACAGCCACGGTGCCCTGGGCCGCTGCTGTGTGGGCCAACATCAGTTTTCCAGTGACGTCGCCAACGGCCCAGAGATGGGGGACGGGCTGACCGTTCAGCAACACCCGCATCGAGTCGTCGATGGGAACAAATCCGCGGTTGGTCTCGATCTGAAGCGCTTCAAGGTTCAGACCCTTGCTGCTGGGGACGCGTCCCGTGGCAACGAGAACAGCATCGACCTCCAAGGTCTCCACCAGCTCACGACTGTCGAAATCGGCCAGCTCAATCTGCACAGGACAGCCCGGGGTGACCTTGCGGGCGAGCACACCGGATCGGGCATCAATATCGCGACTGTCAATCAGATTCCGTCCGGCAATCTTGGCGATATCGGGATCAAAGGTCGGCATCACCCGATCCAGGGCTTCGATCATCGTCACTTCGCAGCCGAGCGCTGTGTAGACATCGGCGAATTCCAGGCCGATGTAACCACTGCCGATGATGGCAATCCAGCGGGGCAACCACTCCAGGTTGATGGCTTCATCACTGGTGAACACCGTGCGGCCATCCGTCTCGATGCCGGGAGGGACGAAAGGGTCGGAGCCTGTGGCAAGGATCACGTCCTTTGCGCTCAGAACGCGGTCCACACCGTTCGGCTCGCGCAGACCCACCTTCTGTTCACCTTCCAGGCGTCCATGGCCACGGAGGATCGTGACACCGGCCCGTTCGAGGGCCTTCGTGAGGTTTGTGCGAATCGCCTGAACCAGCTGGTTGGCATGGTCAGCAATCTTTTGGCGTTCGAAGCGCACCGGGGCGGCATGAATGCCAAAACTGGCGAGATGCTTGTCGTCGGCCAGTTCACGCACCTTGCCGCTGGCCGCCAGCAGGGCCTTAGACGGCACGCAGCCTCGGTTCACACAGGTTCCGCCCATGTCCCGCGATTCGATGATCGCGGTCTTCAGACCGTGCTCTGCCGCGTGTTTCGCTGCGTCAAAACCGCCGTAACCGGCACCAATGATGATGACGTCGAAATCGAAACTGGCGTCGCTCACACCGACTGCTGCGTTGAGGACGTCATTCTCGCCCTTCGACGCTCCAGCAACAGCGGAACAGCGGCGGCGGCAACATTCAACGATTCCACCCGTTCACTGTGGGGGAGCGTCACGGAATGACTGCAGCAGGCCTGCAATCGCTGGTGCAAACCACGCCCTTCGTTACCGAGCACAAGAGCTGTGGGGCATTGCCAGTTGAGCTCCCAGTAGGGAATGGCCTGCCGAGCTGCACTGGCCTCCGGAACCAGCGTGGCGACCACCTGAACTCCGCGATCCCTGAGCTGAAGGAGCTTGGCTTCAAGCTGATCCAAAGCCCCCGCTTCATCAGGGCCCAGGCGCTGGTGGGGCAGATGCAGGAGAGCTCCTGCGGAGGAACGCAACACCTTCGGACTGAGTGGATCAGCTCCCGAACCGAGCCAAACCGTCTCGATCTCAGCCGCCAAGGCCGTGCGCAGCAGCGTTCCCAGGTTGCCGGGATCCTGCAACCGATCCAGCACCAGAAGGAAGCTGGGTTCTGAGGGGGAAGCAGGCAACTGCGACATCGGCATCAAGCTCGCCACCCCGTCAGGACTCACCGTGCTGAGCGCTGCAGTGAGTACCTCCTCAGACACCGGTTGAATGCTTGTCCCCGACGGCAGCCTGGACATCAAGGCAGGATGCCGATCGATCCAAATCTCGGTCGCAATCAAGTCGAGGTTGGGCGGGTCTGTGAGCAATGCCTCCTCGAGCAGATGGGTTCCCTCAAGCAGCAGGATCTGCTCAACATCACGACCCTCACGTCTGCTGAGAGCCCGCAGTCTTTTAACAAGAGGATTTCTCCGACTCGTGATGACGGAAGACACCAAGGCGTCGAGTCCTTCGCGGGTCAGAAGCTGTCGTGACGACGCACTTTGAGACCCTCGTGAATCGAGAGCTCATCGCCGTTGATATCAAGCCCGCTGATCGAGGCGATCTCACCCTTGAGACCTTCGGCGGCCAGATTTTCCACCATCTTTTTGATCACCTGATCCTCCACTGCAGCGTGGTCAACGGAATCAGGCGTTAGACGTTCTAAAAAACGCCCCACTTTTGATGCAACGACTTCAGAAGCATTTGAGATCTTGAGAACGATCATCGAAGACGCTGTCGACACACGATTGTCAAACTAATGCGGATGGGGAGACTTGAACTCCCACAGCATTGTTGCCACTAGTACCTAAAACTAGCGGTCAGGGTACATTTTCCCTTTTCAAGATTGAAGCAAAGTCGGCCTTTTGTCAAGCAATTGGCCATCGGTCTTGCTGATGGGGTGGCCAGTGGTGGCGGTACGGGAAGCTTTTGCCTCAACACCTGAACCAATTTTTACAGAGAAGTACACGCAAGCTGTAGAAGAAAAAAGGAACAGATCCACAAGTATTGGTGAGGCTGTAAAAGTCGCTCAAGACAAAGGTTTTGTCTACACAAGCCAAGGTCGCTTCTCTCCTGGTCAACAAGTTCCAGCTGAGGCACAAGTGGCTACTGATCTGGATCAACAAATCCTTGAACAACAAGAGCAACTAATACAACTTCGTGAAGCTAAGTTGCTGCAATTACAACAGATGCAAGCACAAGGGGCAGCTGCAACACGGAGTTAGGGCAATCACACGTTCGCTGAATTAGTAATGACGCAACCAGGGAATAAAATAACGCCATTAGTAAATCTCTTTGCATTGGTCAGATTCTTTTATGTCCTTGTAAGCCTGTTCTGCATAATATCTGTCGGCATCAGTTCCGCCAGCAGGGTATTCAATGACAAGCTTAGCCTGTCCATCAAGTATGCTTTTGGCATCTTCTTTTGTAATTAGGTTTCTGTTTGCTAGGTTACACAAAGCATCTCCCACTCCATAAACATAGCCGTAATTATAGCCCTTTGATTCATCTACATTCATCAGAAACACTTTGACGTCTGATTTGACTGGTACAGCAAACAGAAGCAATGAGGCAAGAACTAAAAGAGGTTTCATAGATAGATGAGAGATGCCTTGCTGGCTTGGGTACGTTTAGGGCAGTCACACGTTCGCCGATTAGTAACGACGCAATGGGCAAGACCTAAAGTCTTCTTTCTCCAGAAGGTGACCAATTGCTTGGTTCATTGCTTCGGTGAATTGATCATCAATCTTCTTAAACCAATTCTTCTGAAATGCTTGCACGATTTCGGTTGAAATTGCGTTGGCCTTGTGTAAGTCGCACAATGTTGCGAAAGCGCCAGATGTATACAAGAACCATCTCTGCTCTGCACTCTGAGCTTTGACACTCATGGGTAACGCGATAGAAACAACCGATAACGCACCTGCAATGACAAGAGCTTTGGCTTTCATTGTTCGCTTACTTAATTCCACAGGCTAGTAGGTGTTGCAGCAACCCGTAGTTAGGGCAGTCACACATTCGGCGATTAGACACATCTTCAAGCACTCCTAACGGAGCACCTTCAGATGTGTCATCAATACCTAGAGAAGGCAAAGATTAAACCATTAGACAAATGCAATTAGATCCAATCAAAATCCTTAAATGTCTTGTCTGTGGAGAAGACGTCAAGGTAAATTCTAATTACCCAATCACTCAAGTTACTTGTCAACCATGTCACATGAAGAGCAAGAAAGGCTCTGAGTGATGCTTAGAAGGCTCTGTAGCAGCCTTAATGTTCACATTAGGCCAATCTATCAGGCATGCATTGATCGCTCGTTGTAGAGCCTTTTTGCTGCACCCTACAACTAAGGATTAAGTGAACATTCTGGGAAGTTCTCTAGCATATATTCTGCTCCTTCATTCACCATTGGTTTCAGGTTCAGGCCGTCATCAAGAAAGGCCGAAACATCTTTCCATTCATCCCAAGTCAAAACTGCATTCTCTTTTGTAATCCTACCTTTTTCCTCTAAGTTACAAAGCGTACTCACTATCGCTGCAGCAGCAGTAAAATCGCCAGCTCCTGCGCAAACATTTTTCATTTCGTCTGTAGATAGGCAAGCTCTCATTAATTCCTCAGATGTTTCAATAGCCTGAACTGGAGATGCTGAAAGGAGAAGTGCACCGATGAGTGGAAGGAGTTTCATAGGATTAGCCTGAAAGAACTGAAGATGCATGAAGATGCCAATTAGGGAATAGGTTTAATTGAACATTCTGGGACGCTTTCTAATACGGATTTTATTCCTTCTTTCCACAACCTACCCCCAGTCAGAATTTCAATTTTCTCTGTCCAGTCCCCCTGAACCTCAGTTACTTGCTCAGCTGTGAGCATACCTCTTTTTTCTAATTCACAAAGCGTACCTATTTTATACAGGGAAGCAGCAAATTCATAAACTCCCATGCATAGCCTGGTATTTTCTTCTGCATATAAACAGGCCTTGTCTAACTCCTCCTCTGTCTCAATAGACTGAACTGGAACTGCCGAAAGAAGAAGTGCACCGATGAGTGGAAGGAGTTTCATTTTTGCTGTACACCTCTCAATTCTGAGCAATCAGGATACTTTTTTGCTTCGACAAGCTTGCTTTTCAACTGATTAATTTGTGATTTTATAAAAGTTCGCGCTTTAGAATTTTTCTCTTCCTGACTCAAGCCTGCAGTGAATTGTCCAGCCTCTTCCATTTGGTTGGCAAGACGCTGAATAATCGTAGGATCTTGTAAATATTGGGCTGCCATTTGCATTGCTTTCTCAGCCTCTTGTATTTGACTATCATTATTCTCAATGCAACATGTGACTTGAAATTGTGCTGAAACAGGCTGCGCTGAAATGAGCAGTGCACCGATGAGTGGAACAGTTCTAAGTAATGACCTCATAAAAAATGACATAAATTTCTGAAGCCTATTATCGTATGTACAGGGCGCAAATCGACCCCTGGGGGGGGTCTATCGCTGCCAGATAGCGAGGCCAACCCGCACTAGTCCAATGATCTAATTGCATCGGCTGATTTATTGCAGCCAGGGGGGCAGGAATTAATATTTCTAGCCAGCCAGAGGTGTAGTACACATGTACTCATCTCTTTATCACGTATCTGTCGCGTTTTTGACAGCAGACCTATTCACCTACCAATCAATACACCTTGCCTTTAGTAAACAGCGCTAGCTGTACTGCCTAGATGTAACTCTCAACTGTCACAGTGATCGAGGTGTTTCACAGCACATGATCCACTGATTGTCAAAGTGAGACGTGGTGAAACTATTAGCCAGATCTATCAGTCTCATCATTATTAATGAGCATCTGAGATGACCTAGTAAAAGGTATGTATGCGGATGGGGAGACTTGAACTCCCACAGCATTGCTGCCACTAGTACCTGAAACTAGCGCGTCTACCAATTCCGCCACATCCGCTGGCGTCCGTCGCATTGCGACACCGACGAACATACGGCATCGACATAAGAAATCCCGACCAACGACTGATGGGGCCTGATCCAGTTTGATCGCCGGCCGTCTAGACGGTCTCATCCACCCTTGTCAAGATGCTGCGTGGAAACGCCAGATTGCAGAAATGACGGTTGCGGCCGCTTCGTCTCAAGAGATTCTCAAGCCGCACCTTTCGATCGACGGAAGCTCTCGACTCAGCGGAGTCCTCAGGGTGAGCGGAGCCAAAAATTCCGCTCTAGTTCTGATGACCGCCAGCCTCCTGACGGAGGAAACCGTGGAGATCAGCAATATCCCCAACCTCACCGATATCGCAGGAATGAAGGCCATTCTTGAGTCCTTGGGTGTTGAAGTGACACGACGGGGTGACCGCATCAGCCTCACCGCAGCAAACCTGTCGTCCTCTCAACCGCCTTACGAGCTCGTCAACAGCCTGAGAGCCAGTTTCTTCAGCATTGGTCCCCTGCTCGGAAGGCTGGGCTATGCCCGTGTTCCACTGCCCGGAGGCTGCCGCATCGGTGCCCGGCCTGTGGTGGAACACATTCGTGGACTCAAGTCCCTCGGTGCAATCGTCAACGTTGATCAGGGCCTGGTTACAGCATCCCTACCCGGTGGCATGCGTCGGCTGAAAGGCACTGAAATTGTGCTGGATTGCCCCAGCGTGGGTGCCACCGAAACGATCCTGATGGCCACAGTGTTGGCCGAAGGGAAAAGCACCATTGAGAATGCTGCCAAGGAACCCGAGGTTCAGGATCTCGCCAACCTGCTCAATCTGATGGGAGCCAAGATCTCAGGAGCTGGAAATTCCACCATCACGATCGAGGGCGTTGAGCGTCTCCACGGATGCCGGGATTATTCCGTGATCCCGGATCGGATTGAAGCTGGAACCTTTCTCATGGCAGCTGCAATCACAAGGTCGACTTTGAAAGTAAAACCCGTCGTGCCGGAGCATCTCAGCTCCGTCTTGCAGAAGCTTCGCGATTGTGGCTGTGATCTCAACATCGACGATGACGGCATCACCATCACCCCGGGAGACCTTCGGGCTGTCGATGTGACAACGCAACCCTTCCCAGGATTCCCTACCGATCTGCAGGCCCCTTTCATGTCCCTGATGGCCATTGCCAAGGGAACCAGCGTGATCAGCGAAAAGATTTACGAGAATCGCATGCAGCATGTGGCAGAGCTGCAGCGCATGGGAGCTTCGATTCGCCTGGAAGGCAGCACCGCCATTGTTGAAGGCGTTCCCTCCCTCTGCGGCGCACCAGTGACGGGTAGCGATCTCAGGGCTTCCGCAGCCATGGTGCTGGCCGGTCTTTCAGCCCAGGGCAACACCAAGGTCTGTGGCCTGAAGCACCTGGATCGCGGTTACGACGACATCGAAGCCAAATTGCTGGGCGTTGGAGCCAGGATCGAGCGCTATAGCAACTGATCCAATTCCTGACGGCTACCTACAATTGAAGAACGGGAGCGTGCCGGAATTGGTAGACGGACTCGACTCAAAATCGAGCGCCTTCGGGCATGTGGGTTCAAGTCCCACCGCTCCCACTGCCGTCATGAACACCTACAACCGCTTCCCGCTCAGGCTGGAACGCGGTTCAGGGTGCTGGGTCTGGGATCAAGACGGGCGTCGCTTCCTGGATGCGGTCGCGGGAATCGCCACCTGCTGCCTTGGTCACAGCGACCGTGCCATGCGTCGCGCCCTCAGCAGGCAGCTCGGTCGGCTGCAGCATGTATCCAACCTTTACAACATTCCTGAACAGGAAGAGCTCGCTCGCTGGATCGTGCAGCACAGCTGCGGCGACAGCGTTTTCTTCTGCAACTCGGGGGCAGAAGCCAACGAAGCCGCCATCAAGCTGGCCCGCAAGCACGGCCATCTCAGGCGAGGCATTGAGCGCCCCGTGATTCTCACGGCTGCAGCCAGCTTTCACGGACGGACCTTGGCGGCCGTCACAGCGACGGGGCAACCCAAATATCACCGGGGATTCGAGCCAGTTGTCGATGGCTTCGATTACTTCCCGTACAACGACCTTGATGCCTTCCAATCGTTGCTGGAACAGCACGAAGCAAATGGTCCAGCCGTTGCGGCCGTGCTGATCGAACCACTTCAGGGCGAAGGTGGTGTGAATCCAGGAGACAAGACCTTTTTCAGAGAGCTGCGTCGCCTCTGCGATGCCAACGAGATCCTGCTGATCCTCGATGAAGTGCAGGTCGGGATGGGGCGAACCGGATCTTGGTGGGGCTATCAGCAACTGGACATCGAGCCGGATGCTTTTTCCCTGGCCAAGGGACTTGGCGGCGGTCACGCCGTTGGGGCCCTGGTTGTTCGCGGAGACGCCGACGTTTTTGAGCCCGGTGATCACGCCAGCACGTTCGGAGGGAACCCTTTTGCCTGCAGGGCTGGGCTGACGGTGGCTCGCGAGATCGAGCGTCGCAATCTGCTGCGCAATGTGCAAGAGCGAGGGACACAGCTGCAAGAGGGTTTGAACGGGCTGGTCAGCCGCTACCCGCACCTGTTCCTCGGGGTCCGGGGCTGGGGACTGTTACAGGGACTTGTCCTGCGTCCCGATTGCGGGGTGACAGCTCCTGACCTTGCAGCAGCGGCCATTGATCATCAACTTCTACTGGTGGCAGCAGGGCCCAACGTGTTGCGCATGGTGCCGCCTCTGATCATCAGCGCCCGCGAAGTTCGGTTGCTGCTGAAGCGGCTGGATGCCATATGCAGGACGACTTCGCCGACCTGATCCCGCGCTTCGACACGCGGGGCATGGATCTGCAACTGGATCGCATGGAGGCCGCGTTAAAAGCGCTGGGTGGACCCTGTGCCTCGGTACCAGCGATTCAGGTGGCCGGAACGAACGGGAAGGGGTCCATCGCCGCCTTTCTGTCGGCTGCTTTGAAGCGGGCAAGGATCAAAACAGGCCTGACCACCTCTCCCCACCTGATGAGCTGGTGCGAACGGATCCGCGTTGATGGCGATCAGATTTCCGAGCGAGCCCTTCGCCAGCGGCTGATCGAACTGCAAGGGATTAGCCAGGAGCACCGGCTGACCCCGTTTGAACAACTCCTGGCCGTGGCATTCGACCACTTTCAAGCCAATGCAGTGGACTTGATGGTGCTGGAGGTTGGGCTGGGCGGACGGCTCGATGCCACCACCGCCCACCCCCATCGGCCGGTGATCGCCATGGCGGCGATCGGCCTGGACCACTGCGAACACCTTGGCAGCACCCTGACGGCGATCAGCGAGGAGAAGGGGGCCGTGATCAGCCCCAAGGCAACAGTGATCAGCGCCGAACAGCATCCGGAGGTCAGCAAGGTTCTCAAACGCATCTGCCGGGAACGTTCGGCACAACTGCATTGGGTGGATCCGCTGCCGCAGACATGGCAGCTGGGGTTGGCCGGCACGGTCCAGCGCAGCAATGCCGCAGTGGCCCTGGGAGCCCTGAAAGCCCTGGACTCCCTTGGGTGGGGAGTGCCGGAATCAGCTGTTCGAAAAGGGTTTGCTGAAACCCGCTGGAGCGGCCGCCTGCAAACGGTGCGATGGCGAGGCCTGCCGTTGCGACTGGATGGAGCCCACAACCCAGCCGCTGCAGAACAGCTCGCCCATGAGCGACTGAACTGGCCCGCTCAGGAGCAGGGGGTGACCTGGCTTCTGGCCATTCAGGCTCACAAGCAGGCCAAGGCGATGCTGCGGGCTCTGCTGCAGCCGCTGGATCAGGCCTGGATCGTTCCTGTGCCAGGACATTGCAGCTGGGACCTGAAGGCTCTGCTGGAGCTCAATCCCAACTGGCAGAACCAGCTTCAGCAGAGCGACAACGCTCAGTCGGCACTGGTGGAGATCGAGGCTCAGGGTCGTTGGAGTGATCCGATGCCGGTGGTGGCCGGCTCGCTGTATCTGCTGGGGGATCTGTTTCGCCGGAACCTTGTGACGGCAGAGTGACGGCACGTTGTGCGACGCCAATGGGACCCCTGACCCTCTCTCTGCTGATCGGTGTTCTGCTGATGGTGGTCAGTCCGGTCCAGGCGCTCGACACCTCAGCCGGTTTTGGCCTGCAGGATCGCGCCCTGTTTCAGGAAACGGTCGATTACACGCTCACCAACCAGGCCGGTGGGGACTTTCATGACCAGAATCTGGCCAACACCTCCTTTGCCGGAGCTGTTGGACGCAACGCCGACTTCCGTGGCGCCAACCTGCACGGCGCCATCCTCACGCAGGGTGCCTTTGCGGAAGCGGATTTCCGCGGTGCCGATCTCTCCGATGCCTTGATGGATCGCGCCGATTTCGTCGGCACCGATCTGCGCGATGCGGTTCTGACTGGAATCATTGCCTCCGGCAGCAGCTTCACCAATGCCCGCATTGATGGGGCGGATTTCAGTGATGCCCTCCTGGATCGGGACGACCAACGACGCCTCTGCCGCGATGCGGAAGGCATCAATCCGTCCACTGGTGTGTCCACGCGGGACAGCCTCGGATGCTGACGCTCAGGGGCGCTCGAACCAGCCACGAAGCTTTCCTGGGTTGAGCAGACCTGCAGGATCAAAACGTTGCTTGGCAGCCACCTGATCAGCGTCGACCACCCCCAGACCACCATCCTCGACGGTGAGCACATGGGGATTGAACAGAACGGCACCGGCCTCACGGCAGTCGTTCATCAATTGCTCAAGCCGCTGGCGATCTGACCAGCGCACTAGGGGCAGAGCAGCGAGACGCACGCTGCCCTGTTGCCTCACCGCTTCGAGATGCCAGAGCAACGCATCGCCCCAGCTCCGACGCAACCTGGTCATCGCTGCGAGCTCCGGCTGGGGCAACAACATCTGCAGGTACGTCCAGCCGGGGTCGGCGGAGCGCAGATGCAGGGTGGTGTGATTCCAGGTCAGTTCCCGCAATCCGTTGCCCCCATTGAGATCCTCGGGTCCAAGATCGCGAACCTCGCCGGCATGGGCTGCGGCAAGACGCTGCACGCTGCTCACACCATCCGGGGACACCAGCAGGAGCAACCGGTGCCCTGCTCCTGCTGGACCGCTCCAGGCCGGCAAATGCTGCAACAGCGGTTGCTCCAGCAGGGTGGCGAGATGGAGAGAGATTGCCGATCGTCCGCAGGCCAGCATCAAAGCGACGGCGTCCTCCCAGTTCGTGCAATCGATCGCCAGCTGATGCCAATCCACGGCCGGAGCCGTTGCCAGTTGCAGGGCCGTGATGATGCCGTTGGTGCCGTAGGCGTGATTTAGGGCCTCCGCCTGATGGGCCGGCAGCGTCAGGCGCTGAGGCTGATCCTCCATCGAGACCACCTCAAGGCCGAGCAAATGGCCTGGGTCGCGCAGGAATCCCCAGCGGATGGAGCCGATCCCCCCTGAACCTCCGGACACAAAACCGCCGATGCTGGCGCTGCGCCAGGTGCTGGGCAGCAAGCGGAGCTGGCGTCCATGCCGCCGCAGCCACTGGTCGAGATCCCGCATCGGGCATCCGGGTTCCACCGTCACCACGCCACTGATCGGATCGAGATTTCGAACCGCCTGCAGGTGTCCGCTCAGCATCACCACGCCCCCCTCGAGGGGAACGCACTGGCCGTAGTTGCCGGTCCCGGCCCCCCGCACGGTGAGAGGCACCCGGTGCTTCGAACAGGCGGCAGCCAGCCGCTCCACGGCGTCAACGTCTCGTGGCCTGACCACAAGCTCGGCACATCGGTCTGCGAGCTGATCCCGAAGCACGGGCGAGTAATCGAAATAATCCCGAGACAGACGCCGCAGGTCGGAGGGATCCTCAAGGAGCTCAAGTCCTTGATCAACGAGCAGGGTGCTCTTGAGGGACTTGATCGTGTCGGACACGAGGCTCATGGCTGAACCGCTTGTGTTGCCTTGGTTGTCTAACGGGTTGTCGAGGACAACCAGCGCCCACTGATCAAAATGCGACGCCCAGGAGGACACATCAACGCCTCCGACCAGCTGCTGACATCCAGCACGATCAGGTCGGCTGGAGCACCCTCAGCGACTACCCCATCCCAGGCCAGATCCATCAGCGCTGCCGCGGCCGTGGTGAACGGCATCAGACCGAGCCGTTGCCAGGGAGCCAGCTGCGCCAGAGGCAAACTGCTGGCCATCAAGGCCAGTGGGTCAAAGTTGCCGGCAGGGAACCAGGGATCAGCAACGTTGTCGGCTCCAACAGCCACGCAGACACCAGCCCTCTGCAGGCCCCGGATCGGAGCGAGCGGACGGGTCACTGGCGTCTCCCCTGGCTGACGCCCAAGCAGCCATGCATTGGTGAGGGGAAGAGCCACCACCTTGATGTGGAGCCGTGCCATGCGTTCACAGAGGCGTTGACGGGCGCCGCTTGGCGCCAGCCCAAGGCTGCTGAGATGGCTGCAGGTGATCGGGACCGACGCCCCCTCCTTCTCCACCACCGCCAGCAGTTGTTTCAGCCCCGCGGCTGGCTGGGCATCACTTTCATCAATGTGCAGATCGATGCCGCAGCCAATGTCCTGAGCCAGTCGTAGCTGGGCTCGCAGGGCCTCCTGGACGCGAAATCCTCGAAAGGGCGGTACGAGAACACCACCCAGCAGACCTCCCGCTGCAGCGACCTCCCGCGCCAAGGCCTGTCCCGCTGACGTCGACCAGTGCTCGATCGGAACCAGGGCGACGAGCTGCAGTTCGATCCGGTCGCGCCAGCGCTCGCGCAACTCGAGCAGGGCCTGCCAGCTCACCTTCGCTCCAGGGCCGAGGCTGTCGATATGACTGCGCAGGGCACGCAGTCCCTGGCTGCATGCCAACTGCAGAGCCCGCTCGCCTCGCTTTAGAACAAGCTCCCGGGTCCGCGAGGTGTGCTCCACAAGATTGGCGGCCATCGCACCGCCGTAGGTGCCGGCTGGGTTGGGGTGCTCAGCCCAGGTGAAGGCCTTGTCGAGATGAACATGGGGATCGGCCAGTCTGGGTAAAACCAGCGGCAGGGTTGCCGACGGATGAAGCAGGGGGACGGGGGCCCTCAGCCGCCCATTGCTCCACTGCAGCCGCACCGCACTCAGCCCATCGGATCCGGCCGAGGGAGTCGCCGCACCGGATTGCGGCTCGAGCAGGCACCGCGGGATCCACGCGTCCAGGCTGCCTTGAGCAACACTCACTCGCTTCCACCGGCGGAGGTTTCGCTCCGTAACGGTACAAATTGGCCAGCAACGGCGAGGGTGATCACCTCAGCTTTGGGAATTCGGAGCCCCGGCAACAGTTCCTGCCCTCCAATCCTGGTGATGTACACACTCCCGATGGCGAAATTCCAGCGTGTGGTGAAGCGTCCAGACAGATCCGCCAGCACCTGCTGCTGGGATGCGATCAGCTCGGGACAGTCGCGGATCCACAACTTCAAAAGCATCGGTAGCCCTTTCTCTCCGCAGAGCTCGCGCGTCGCGTAGTCCACCAACTGCTCCCCCGCATGGTCCTGGTAGTCCTTAGGAGAGGGATTGGTCCAGGCCAGTGCAGCCGCGCAGATGGCGCCCGCGCCAAGGGCGGAAAGTGCCGCAACGGGGATCCGCCTGTGGTGAACTGAAGGCGGCACCGGGTTGACTGCAGCACGAATTGGTAGATTCTCACCGACGCGGCGGGCGTCGCCAAGTGGTTAAGGCAGCGGCTTGTGGCGCCGCTATTCGGGGGTTCGAATCCCCTCGCTCGCCCTCTTAATTCGCCTCGGATTGCAGCACGGCCTCCAGCAGAGGAGCGCCCCCCCATCGCACTGGATCCGTGCAGGGAAGGGCCAGGTCCTGGCTGAGTGCCTCCACGGCACTGCGCGCAGCGGTTGCATCCAAGCGAGCCGTATTGAGGGCAACGGCGCAGACCCTTGGCGACGGGGCGTCGGCTGGTCGTGCCAACCGTGCCAGGCCCTCCGTCAGCGCCACCAGCTCAGACAACGGAGGCAAAGGGATGGCCGGCAGCCGCTCAATCGTGCTCTGATCGGCCCGATGCACCAGCAACAGCGCCGTGGGCTGAGCACCGCGCAGCAACGGCAAGGTGGCGCTGGAGCCTGGATGGCACAGCGACCCCTGTCCCTCCACAAGCACCAGGCCATGGGCTGGCAGGCACTCAGCTGCCTCAATCACGGCCGCTTCAACGGCCCCCGCGGCGTAATCCACCCGCACCGCATCAAGGGCGACGCCTCCGCCCTCGATCAGGATGCCGGCCTGCCCTGTGCCGACGAATTGACACGGCAGTGAACGAGCCCTGGCCGCTTTCAACAACTCAAGGCAAGCGCTCATCTTGCCAACGGCCATATCCGTACCAACCGTCAGCAATCGATGGCATAACAATGCCGATGCCCTGGCCTGAGCCACCTGAAGCTGCTCGGGTTCACGGCGCAGATCCCAGATCCAGCGGTCATCCCAGCAAGCGGCCCGCAACTCGCCGTCATCGGCGAGACGAGTGTGCAGACCGCTTGCCAGGTTGAGGCCGCGTTGAAGGGCCACCAGGGCGTCGCGTCGAAGCGGATCAGGCAAGCGACCTCCCGATGGCGCCAGACCGATCACCGCCACCTCAGGACCAAAGGGGAGAGCCTCCTCAAGGCTTCCCACAACGGGCACCTCGCGTTCAATCCCAGTGATGGCTCGCAACGACCCTCCGGCTTGGGAGGGATCCACCACCGCCACGATCGGACCCGGCCGGTGACGAAGCATCGCCAGACCAGTCTTGCCGGTGAGACTCTTGAGGCCGTCGTGCTGAAGCAGCACAACACGATCACTGGCCGACAGCATCAGGCGCCCCCCACGCGTGCGATTCCCAACCCGTGGTCAGTAGAGGGCTGCAGGGCATCACCCAACAGAGGCAGTCCTTCGAAGGGATCGTCGATGAGGTTGAGGTGGCTGTCGAGATCCGGCCAACGGATCAGAGAGATCAGTTGTGCCGCTGCACCGTTCAACAGTCGACTGTCTGAGTAGCAGCCCACCATCAGGGACAGGCCGAGCTGGCGGGCCACCCGGGCCATCAGCAGCGCCGGAGCCAATCCACCGGTTTTCAGGAGTTTGAGGTTCACCCCATCCACATGGGGCGCCAGACGCAGCAGATCCTGCAGATCCCAGCAGCTCTCATCCGCCACCAGAGGCATGGGACAGGTCGGCTTCAAGGCGGCAAAACCGGCCGTATCGAGATCGGGATCAGGATGCGGAGCCAGGGGCTGTTCCAGAAGGACCACACCGTGGCCCTCGAGCGCGCTGAACATGGACGTCGCCTGGTCCCGACTCCAGCCTCCATTGGCATCCACCTGCAGTTCCAGGCTTGTCCCGGTGGTATTGCTGCGCTGGTCGAGGGCCTGCGCCACCGCTGCCAGAAGAGCCCGGTCATGGTCCAGTCCATCCGGGCTGCCCAGTTTCAGCTTCACGCGTGTGGCGGGTAGCTGCTCCCACCACCGATGCAACCGCTGGATCACAGCGCTCACGGAGCCAAGCCCCAGGGTGACGCTGGTGGCTACAGGGTGGTCTGGCGCCAATCCCTGCAGCCGCCAGAACGGCTGCTGCAGCCGGCGACCGTACCAATCCTGCAGCGCCAGATCGACGGCACAGGCCGCCGGTGGGCTTAGACGACTCAGCAGCGGTTCAAAGCTTTGAGGCTGCTCAGGATTGAGCGCCTCCAACGCGACGTTCACCACCTGGAGCTCTTGCTCCACCTCATCAGTGCTGAAGCCGCGGTGGCCCGTCTCAAATCCTCCGGTCTCCCCACGACCTGTCAGCCCATCACGCTCAAGCGTCAGCTCCAGTCGTTCTACGGAGGCGGTCGTTCCACGACTGATGGCCAGCGGAACAGCTTTGGTGAGCGAAAACCGTCGCAGGGCCCATGCCATGACCACCAACACTGCGATCACCAACCTGACACAAGACCCTGGTGAAGGACACTGGAGACGTTTGCTCGCGTTCCGCTGACGCCGTGGTTGTCTCAGCCCCGACCATCACCGCTACCCAGACTTCCGATCACAGCAGCTACTGGATCACCACCTTTGGCTGCCAGATGAACAAGGCGGATTCCGAGCGCATGGCCGGGATCCTGGAAGCCATGGGGTATCAACAGGCCAGCGCCGAGCTTGATGCCGATCTCGTTCTGTACAACACCTGCACGATTCGCGACAACGCCGAGCAGAAGGTTTACAGCTATTTGGGGCGGCAGGCGCAGCGCAAGCGCAGCAATCCGAATCTGACGCTGGTCGTGGCTGGCTGCGTCGCCCAGCAGGAAGGGGAGGCACTGCTGCGACGCGTGCCCGAACTCGATCTGGTGATGGGTCCGCAACACGCCAACCGCCTGGAAACACTGCTGCTGCAAGTGCAGAGCGGACAGCAGGTGGTCGCCACTGAAGACCACCACATCCTCGAGGACATCACCACAGCACGACGCGACAGCTCGATCTGTGGCTGGGTGAATGTGATCTACGGCTGCAACGAACGCTGTACCTACTGCGTCGTGCCCTCGGTTCGCGGCAAGGAGCAGTCCCGTTGGCCGGAAGCAATCCGGCTGGAAATGGAAGGGCTTGCTGCTCAGGGATTCAAGGAGATCACACTCCTGGGCCAGAACATCGATGCCTATGGGCGCGACCTACCAGGCATCACGCCCGAAGGGCGTCGTCAACACACCCTCACCGATCTGCTCCATCACGTTCACAACGTCGAGGGCATCGAGCGGATCCGCTTTGCCACAAGCCATCCCCGCTATTTCACAGAGCGCCTGATCGACGCCTGTGCCGATCTCCCCAAACTCTGCGAACACTTCCATATTCCCTTTCAAAGCGGAGACAACGACGTTCTGCGTGCGATGGCGAGGGGTTACACCGTGGAGCGTTATCAACGAATCATCGATCGCATCCGACAACGGATGCCTGATGCTTCTCTGAGCGCGGATGTGATCGTTGCGTTCCCCGGAGAAACGGATGCCCAGTTCCGCCGGACCCTGCAGCTGGTCGAGTCGATCGGCTTCGATCAAGTGAACACTGCGGCCTATTCGCCGCGACCAAACACGCCTGCAGCCAGCTGGGACGACCAGTTGCCTGAGGGCGTCAAGGTGGCCCGACTTCAGGAACTCAATGCGCTGGTGGAGGCATCCGCCCGACAGCGCAATGCCCGCTACGCAGGGCGCGTGGTGGAGGCCCTGGCGGAAGGCCTCAACCCCAAGGACCCAACGCAACTGATGGGTCGCACCCGAACCAACCGACTGACGTTTTTCAACGCCAGGGGTTCCGATGGAAGCAGCCATCGACCTGGCGATCTGGTGAAGGTGCGCATCGATGCTGTGCGCTCCTTCTCTCTGACCGGCACCCCCCTCCCTGCGGCAGGGGAACACTGATACGTTTGGCGCGCTTTCCAGCTCGACAACGTGCCGAAGACCTCCACGCCTGTCCAGATCGGTCTGGTGTTCGGAGGTGATTCAGGCGAGCACGCCGTCTCGATCCGCTCAGCCATCACCGTTCTCCAGGGACTGAGAGGAGGGGAGAATCGCCATCGTTACGTGGTGGTGCCCGTCTACATCGACCGGCAGGGGCGTTGGTGGGGGCCTGCGGTGGCTGATGCCGTCCTCGAATCCGGCCAGCCAGCGGATGAGCAGGCGTTGCCGCAGCCTCTGCCGCCATCGGGGTTTCGCTCCCTGCCCGAGGGGACTGAAGCGGTGGATGTCTGGTACCCGGTGCTGCACGGCCCGAATGGTGAGGACGGCACGGTTCAGGGGCTGTTCCGGCTGATGCAGCGCCCCTTCGTCGGAGCCGCAGTGCTGGGATCCGCGGTCGGGATGGACAAGCAGGCGATGAAAGCAGCCTTCGCCGCAGCAGATCTGCCCCAGGTGCCTTACGTCTGCCTGCAAGCGAACGAATTGGAACCAAGCGAAGCCCGAGAACAGCTTCTTAAGCGCATCGAAGCCCTCGGCTACCCCTGCTTCGTCAAGCCCGCCAACCTCGGCTCATCGGTTGGCATCAGCAAGGTGCGCAACCGCGAAGAGCTCGAGATCGGACTGCGTCAGGCGGCAGAGCTGGATCCACGCCTGGTGGTTGAACAGGGCGTATCCGCCCGGGAACTTGAATGCGCCGTTCTGGGGCGTGATCAACTGAAAGCGTCCGTCGTGGGTGAGATCCGCTTCGACGCGGACTGGTACGACTACGAAACCAAATACACCTCTGGACGCAGCACGACTCTGATTCCGGCGCCCCTGCCCGACGAGGTGAGCCAGCGCGTGCGCCGGCAGGCGCTTCTCGCCTGCGAGGCGGTTGGTGTGCACGGCATGGCTCGGGTTGATTTCTTTTTCGATGAGGAAGCAAATGCGCTCTGGATCAACGAAATCAACACCCTTCCCGGTTTCACGGATCAGAGCATGTATCCGATGCTCTGGGAAAACAGCGGCTTAACACTCGAACAGCTCGTGCACGAACTGGTGCAAACCGCTGGACAATGAATCGAAAGACCTGTCGGATCGCCGCCTGAATCCATGAGTCACGGCTTGCTCTGGTTACCTCTGCTGCTGGCCTTCGTTTTGCTGGCTGCCCTTGGCTGGTTGGAACGGCGCCGACAGAACCTGTTCCGAACCTGGGCGGAGGGGTCGGAACTCGCCAAGCTCGATGGTTGTGGGGGTGCCCGCCTCAAGGATGGCCAGCTGATCTGGAGCAGCTTCGAAGCAGGACACTTTCAGGACAGGGGAGCCTTCGATGTCTGCAGATTGGAGTTGGTGGAGTTGATGGCGCTGGCCTCTGGGGATGCACCCTTAACCAACGAGGCTCAGGGGCGCTGCCGATTGCGGCTCGTTGGGAAAGGCGTTCAGATGGATGTGCCTTTTGCAGATGCCGACAGGGCACGGCGCTGGGGAGAGCAACTGATGGCACGTGCACGCTGCGATCTGTGAACAGACGCACAACAGAACGCCGAACCCAGCCGAAGGGTGCACGATCCCCACAGCTGGAACGCCGTCGACAGCTTCGCCGAGACAAACGGCGGGACCTGCTGATCCAGTGCTGGCGCATTGTGGCGCTGCTCACGGCCAGCACCGGTCTTGGCTGGTTGCTGCTGCGACATGGCTGGACGCTGGAGGGGAGCAGCCAGCTTGTGATCCAGGGCGATACGGGTCTGCGGCCCGAGCTGGTGGCCCGTGTCGGAGGGCTGGACTTTCCGCAACCGCTCCTAGAGATCAGCCCAGCCGAGCTGGAGAATCGCCTGCTCCGTGATCTGCCGGTGCGTTCAGCCCAGGTGGAACGACGCGGGCTTCCCGCTCAGCTCGTGATCGCACTGGAAGGCCAGCTTCCGATTGCCCATGCCACCCGTCAGCGCGGAAACCGTTCGGAAAGGGGAATGGTCGACGCACGCGGCCACTGGATCCAACCGAGCTCTGACGCCCCCAACCGGGTTCCCTCCAGCTCCCTCACCGTCAAGGGCTGGACGGATGATCGACGCGCAGTCATCGCTGCCCTGCTGAAGGAGCGCAATGCCTTCGGCAGTCCCCTGATCAGCATTGCTCTGGATCCAAATGGCACGATCACGCTGACAACCAAGACGCTGGGATCGATCGATCTCGGTGATGACCTGAGTCGCCTGATGGAACAGATCGCCGTCATCAAGGAACTCAGCCGCAGCATGCCGGCTCACCTGGGGAAGAAAGACAACTCAAGCCTGGATCTCAGCAACCCGGACAGACCTGAACTCGAGTTACCCCTGAAGCCAGCCGAGCTTGCGAACTGAGCAGGAAACCCTGACGGATCGTTGCGGAAAATTTGCTGCGGCAGGAACGTAACTCAAATCGGATGGATCCCTTGAGCGCGGACATAATGCATCCACAACACAACGGTTCAGCCTCAACGATGGAAATTGCGTCCACGTCCATGGAGGCTGCCGGGATCCAGCCAAGCCAGTCGGCGCGGATTGAAGTGATCGGGGTCGGCGGAGGTGGCAGCAATGCGGTGAACCGCATGATCATCAGTGATCTGGAAGGCGTCTCGTATCACGTTCTGAATACGGATGCCCAGGCCCTCATCCAGTCCCAGGCCCAACGGCGTCTGCAACTGGGCCAGACCCTCACCCGTGGTCTCGGCGCCGGCGGTAACCCCACCATCGGTCAGAAAGCCGCAGAGGAGTCGAGGGCTGATCTGCAACAGGCCCTTCAGGGTGCTGATCTTGTCTTCATCGCAGCTGGCATGGGCGGTGGTACAGGCACAGGAGCGGCCCCAGTCGTGGCTGAAGTGGCCCGCGAAGTCGGCGCTCTAACCGTCGGCATCGTTACGAAACCCTTTGGATTCGAAGGTCGCCGTCGCATGCGCCAGGCCGATGAAGGCATTGCCCGCCTTGCCGAACACGTCGACACATTGATCGTGATTCCGAACGATCGTCTGCGTGATGCGATTTCCGGGGCCCCGCTTCAGGAAGCGTTCCGCAGTGCTGACGATGTCCTTCGCATGGGTGTGAAAGGCATCAGCGACATCATCACCTGCCCAGGCCTGGTCAATGTTGACTTTGCCGATGTCCGCTCAGTGATGACCGAGGCCGGCACAGCACTGCTCGGCATCGGCATCGGCTCAGGCCGCTCCAGAGCGATCGAAGCTGCTCAGGCAGCGATCAGCAGTCCTCTTTTGGAAACAGAACGAATCGATGGCGCCAAAGGCTGTGTGATCAACATCAGCGGCGGCAAGGACATGACGCTTGAGGACATGACTGCGGCCTCGGAAGTCATCTACGACGTTGTCGATCCGGAAGCCAACATCATTGTTGGAACCGTGGTCGACGAATCTCTGGAAGGCGAAGTGCATGTGACCGTAATCGCCACCGGTTTCGACAACGGCCAGCAGTACAAAGGTGAGCGTTCTTCCGTTCGCAACCTGGCCAGTCAGTCCTCCCTGCAGCAGAAGAACGAACCTCAGCACAACGGCGCTCGTATCCCTGAGTTTCTGCGCCAACGCCAGCAGCAAGCCGGATCTGACAGCTGATCCGCCCAGGTTCAGCAGCGAAAAGGGGTGACCCGGAGTCCACGCCTGCCCTGAGCATCCCGTGTGGCTGCTACCTTCCGGTCCTGACCAGATTTGGGCGTCCGAGCCGCATGGGTCCGAGTCGATTGGATGCTAGCAAGGACGCTTAAGGCTCCCCGGACGGTCGATGCGCCCCGCCGATCTGATCCGGTTCAAGCAAACCGGTCGATCCATCACCATGCTCACGGCCTGGGACAGTCTTTCCGCTGCCTGGGTTGAAGCAGCTGGAGCAGATGCCGTTCTGGTGGGGGACTCGCTGGCCATGGTGGCTCTCGGCCACGCCACAACGCTTCCCGTCACGCTTGATCAGATGTTGCTGCACACGCAGGCCGTCGAGCGTGGTTTTCAGTCGCTGCCGTCGGCACAGCCTCTGCTGATCAGTGATCTTCCCTTTCTCAGCTATCAGTGCGGCGAAGATCTCGCGGTGCAGGCAGCCGGAAAACTGCTGAAGGAATCGAGTGCCGCCGCTGTGAAGCTGGAGGGATCGGAACCGGAAGTGGTGTCGGTGATCAATCGCCTGGTGCGCATGGGGATCCCCGTAATGGGTCATTTGGGACTGACGCCTCAGGCGGTTCACCGCATGGGATATCGCCGGCAGGCGGAAGATCCCGTCAGCCAGGAGCGCCTGCTGTCAAAAGCTTGGGAGCTGGAACAGGCGGGCTGCTTCTCTCTGGTGCTGGAACATGTTCCAGCTGATCTGGCCGGCAAGGTCCGTCGTCAACTGACGATTCCCGTGATCGGGATCGGGGCTGGCGACGACTGTGATGGTCAGGTGCGAGTGACTGCTGATCTGCTGGGGCTGACCGCCCAGCAACCCCCATTCAGCCCAGCGCTGCTCCCGGGGCGAGAGCTGTTTGAGCAGGCTTTGCGGAACTGGGTGTCGCAGCAGTCATCTGCTCCTCCCACCACAGAAGAACCTCCACCAGAACCTGGTTGCTGAGGGCCATCCCCTCTGGATCGCGAAGACGCCAACGTCCAGCAGCGCACTCCAGCAAGCCCCTGTCGATGAATGGCTGCCAGCGCTGAAGCAGGTCCTCAATGGCTGGGCATCCCAGTGCCTCGAGATCCACGCCTTCGCGCCGTCGCAAGCCCACCAGCAACAGATCATCCAGAGGCAGGCTGAGGCGCTCCCAGGCCCCGCCGGCCTGATTCAGCCAGTCGCGATAGGCCTCACGCGTTCTGGGCCGGGCGATGCGCTGCCCCCAGGGAGCAGCGGTCGCTCCCATCCCGAAGCCCCACCAACCGGCACCACTCCAATAGACGCGGTTGTGACGCGACGCGTGCCCAGGACGGGCATGGTTGGAGATCTCATAACGACTGAAACCGGCCGCCGCCAGGAAAGAACTGGTCAGTGCCATCAGCTGCACAGCGTCCTCTTCCAGCGGCAGATCCAGATCCCCCCGCCGTTGGCGACGGTCAAACACCGTTCCAGGTTCAACCGAGAGGTCGTACACCGAGAGATGGGGAGCGCCTGTGAGCACCGCCTGCTGCAGCTGATCACGCCAGTGATCAAGGGTCTGACCAGGCAGGTTCTGAATCAGATCCAGACTCCAGGAGCGCAGGGTTCCGTCAGAACGTGCCGCTTGCAACCAGCGACAGGCGTCCTGAAGATCCCTGCCCCTGTGGCGCCGCCCCAGCTGTTGCAGAACCAGGTCATCAAAGCTCTGGCCACCCAGGCTGACGCGGTTGATGCCTCTGGCGAGAACCGCCCGTAACTGCTGCTGATCGAAGCTGGCAGGATCCATTTCCAGAGTGATTTCCGCCCCCTCCTGAATGCCGAAACGACGACGCAAGCTGTCCAGGACTGCACCGATCTGATCAGGGCTCAGCAGGGAGGGAGTCCCCCCTCCGATGTAGATCGTGGAAAGGGGCGGACCGCTGTCGGAGGCTGCGATGTCCCGGTGAAGCAGAGCGAGGTAGTCGCGGATGGATGCACTGCCCGGACCAGCACCTCCACTGGCCCTGTCCCCGAGCGGAACCACTGCGAAATCGCAGTAGTAGCAGCGTCGATGGCAAAACGGAATGTGGAGATAAGCGCTGCGTGGCGGGAGGGGATGGGGCATGCTGCGATCACTCGGACTGATCTGCCAAGACCGGAACCCATGGTGGATCCCCTCATCCTGCTGCTGTTCATGGCATCCGGCGCAGCGGCGGGCTGGATGGGCGTCCATCTGCTGCCCGATGAACTGCTGGATGAGACCACCAATGCCGAAGGGGTCCGCTGGGTGCTCACCGGATTCGGATCCTTTTTCGGGCTGATCGCCGGCCTGGTGTTTCAGCGACTGCGTCAGCGCCTGATGCAGCAGGTGCGGACCATGCCCACGGATCTGCTGATCAGCCGAGCCGTGGGACTGATCCTTGGGTTGCTGGTGGCCAACCTGCTGCTCGCTCCTGTGCTGCTGCTGCCTCTACCCGGAGGGGTATCCCTGCTGAAACCGCTCATTGCCGTTCTCAGCAATGTGTTTTTTGGAGTGCTCGGGACCAACCTGGCGGAGGTTCATGGCCGCACACTGCTGAGGCTGTTCAACCCGGCTAGCACTGAGGCCTTGCTGGTGGCGGACGGCGTGCTGACGCCCGCCAGCGCCAAGATTCTCGATACGAGTGTGATCATCGACGGCCGGATCCGGGGAATGCTGGCCTGCGGTCTGCTGGAGGGGCAGGTGATCGTCGCCCAGAGCGTGATCGACGAGATGCAGCAGCTGGCGGATTCCACCAATGTTGAAAAGCGGGCCAAGGGTCGACGAGGGCTGAAGCTGCTGAAGGATCTGCGCGAGACCTATGGCCGGCGCCTGGTGATCAACAGCACGCGCTACGACGGCGAAGGAACGGACGACCGCCTGCTGCAGCTCGCAGCGGATACGGGGGGAACACTGGTCACCGCTGATTTCAACCTGGCCCAGGTGGCCGAAGTGAAAGAGCTCAAGGTGATGAACCTGAGCGAACTCGTGATTGCCCTCAGGCCAGAGGTCCAGCCCGGGGATGAGCTCAACCTAAAGATCGTTCGGGAAGGCAAGGAGGAGAGCCAGGGCGTCGGCTACTTGGACGACGGAACCATGGTGGTTGTGCAGGACGCCCGAGCTCTGATCGGGCAGCGCAAACCGGTGGTGGTCACCGGTGCACTGCAGACCCCAACCGGCCGCATGGTGTTCGCCCGTCTTGAAGATCGGCGAAAGCACAAGTCGGCCAAAACCTCCGAGCGCCGATCTGCAGACCCCCGCTAGGCTCCACCAACCTGAGATGGCGTGCCCAGGATGACCACATCGGCCCCCTATTACGGCGACTCAGCCGTGATGCGAACGCCGCCCCCTGATCTGCCTTCACTGCTGCTCAAAGAGCGGATCGTTTATCTCGGCTTGCCCTTGTTCTCGGATGACGACTCCAAGCGTCAGATGGGAATTGATGTGACGGAACTGATCATCGCCCAGTTGCTTTACCTGGAATTCGATGATGCCGAAAAGCCGATTTACTTCTACATCAACTCAACGGGGACAAGCTGGTACTCCGGCGATGCCATCGGCTTTGAAACAGAGGCCTTTGCCATCTGCGACACGCTCCGCTACGTGAAACCGCCGGTCCACACCATCTGTATCGGCCAGGCGATGGGAACCGCAGCCGTAATCCTTTCAGCTGGCACCAAAGGCCAGCGGGCTGCTCTGCCTCACTCATCCATCGTGTTGCATCAACCCCGCAGCGGTGCCCAGGGCCAGGCCACCGACATTCAGATCCGGGCCAAGGAAGTGCTGCACAACAAGGCGGCCATGCTTGAGATCCTTTCCAACAACACGGGTCGCACTGTGGACGAGCTCAGCAAGGATTCCGACCGGATGAGCTACCTCACCCCCCAGGAGGCCGTCAAGTATGGCCTTATCGACCGCGTCCTCAGCAGCCGGAAGGAGCTTCCTGGCAGCAACAGCAACTGACTCGTTTTCACCCTTTTCGTTTCTGAATCATGCCGATCGGTACCCCCAGCGTTCCCTACCGCCTTCCCGGCAGCCAGATGGAGCGCTGGGTCGATATCTACACCCGTCTCGGTGTGGAACGAATCCTGTTCCTGGGCTCTGAAGTGAATGACGGCATCGCCAACAGCCTTGTGGCCCAGATGCTGTATCTCGATTCCGAAGACAGCAGCAAGCCGATTTACCTCTACATCAACTCCCCTGGCGGGTCGGTAACGGCGGGTTTGGCGATCTACGACACGATTCAGTACGTCAAAAGCGATGTGGTCACCATCTGCGTGGGACTCGCTGCCTCAATGGGAGCCTTTCTATTGGCGGCTGGGACAAAAGGGAAGCGGCTCGCCCTGCCCCACAGCCGGATCATGATCCACCAGCCCCTCGGGGGCACCAGCCGCCGTCAGGCCAGCGACATCGAAATCGAAGCCCGAGAAATCCTGCGGATGAAGGAGATGCTGAACCGCTCCCTTTCAGACATGAGCGGCCAGAGCTTCGACAAGATTGAGAAGGACACCGACCGCGACTATTTCCTCAGCGCCGAAGAGGCCAAGAACTATGGCTTGATCGACCGCGTGATCTCCCATCCCAACGAAGCGTAAGCTCGTCGCTTGCACTGCACGGCAAGCGCGCCCCGGATGGCTCAGCTCTTCTACGACTCCGACGCTGATCTCGGTCTGCTGAATGGCAAGACCGTGGCGATCATCGGCTATGGCTCCCAGGGCCATGCCCATGCGCTCAATCTCAAGGACAGCGGCATCGACGTCGTGGTGGGGCTTTATGAGGGAAGTCGCTCAGCTGACAAAGCCAAAGCGGACGGCCTTGAGGTGCTGAGCGTTGCCGATGCTGCGGCTAAGGCCGACTGGATCATGGTGCTGTTGCCTGATGAATTCCAGAAGGACGTCTACGAGAAGGAAATCGCCCCCCACCTCAAATCCGGCAAGATACTCAGCTTCGCCCACGGCTTCAACATCCGTTTCGAGCTGATCAAACCACCGGCCGATGTGGACGTGGTGATGATCGCCCCCAAGGGACCTGGCCACACCGTGCGTTGGGAGTACCAAAACGGTCAGGGAGTTCCTGCCCTGTTCGCCATCGAGCAGGACGCATCCGGTAACGCTCGCGGGCTGGCCATGGCTTACGCCAAGGGGATTGGCGGCACCCGCGCCGGCATCCTGGAAACCAACTTCAAAGAGGAGACCGAAACCGATCTCTTCGGCGAGCAGGCCGTGCTCTGTGGAGGCTTGTCAGAATTGGTGAAGGCAGGCTTTGAAACCCTGGTGGAGGCTGGATACCAGCCCGAGCTGGCTTACTTCGAGTGCCTGCACGAGGTGAAGCTGATCGTTGACCTGATGGTGAAAGGGGGCCTGACCTCCATGCGTGATTCCATCTCCAACACAGCGGAATACGGCGATTACGTCAGCGGTCCACGGCTGATCACCGCTGACACCAAGGCCGAGATGAAGAAAATCCTGGGCGACATTCAGGACGGCACCTTTGCCAGGAACTTTGTGGCGGAATGTGAGGCCGGCAAGCCGGAAATGAAGAAGATTCGCGAGCGTGATGCCGCTCTGCCGATCGAAGCGGTGGGCAAAGGCCTGCGTTCGATGTTCAGCTGGCTCAAAACGGCCTGATCGCCTGAACGCCATGACGGCTGGGAGTGGCGGCATCGCGGTTGTTGCCGCCGCTGCTCTCGATCAACTGCTCGGCGATCCGCGCTGGAGTCCGCACCCTGTCGTGCTGATGGGATCCCTGATCCGCTCACTGCGTTCGCTGGCCGAGGCGGTGGCAGGAGACCGGCCCTGGGCACTGCGCCTTGGAGGCGTTCTGATCACGATCACCGTCGTAAGCGGCAGCAGCCTGCTGGGCTGGGGCGTGGAACGGATCGCCCTCGACAACAACCTGTTGATCGCCTGGCTGGGCCGCCTGCTTTTGGTGATCGGACTGGCCAGCGCTCTGGCGGCGCGCAGCCTGCGTCAGAGCGTTCTGGCTGTGCTGCAGGCGCTACCGGCCTCCTCCTCAGACAGTCTCGATGAAGCGCGCAGGCGCCTGAGCTGGATCGTGGGAAGAGATGTCACCCAACTGAATGAAGCGGAGATTGTCAGAGCCGCTGCCGAGAGTGCCTCCGAAAACGCCGTCGATGGCGTGTTCGCGCCTCTGTTCTGGATGCTGCTGGGAGCAGGTCTCTGGCAAATCAACAGCAGCTGCCCTGGCCCACTAGCCCTGGCCTGGGGGTTCAAAGCCGCCAGCACCCTTGATTCGATGTTGGGCTACCGAAGCGGAAGGCTGCTCTGGCTTGGGACTGCCGGAGCAAAGTTGGACGACCTGCTCACCTGGCTGCCCTGCCGACTGGTGATGCTCTCGTTGCCTCTGATCAGCCAACCCTGGAGGCAGCTGGTCTGTCTCGTTCGGGCGGCAGAACGGGACGGCTCACAGGATCCATCCCCCAACGCCGGCCGGTCCGAGGCCATCTATGCCCACTGCGTTGGCATCAGCCTGGGAGGAGCCAATCGCTATGGCGATCAGTGGGTCAACAAACCGATGATCGCTGCAGCAAAGCCACCACCGGATCGCGCAGCGGTCGGAACGATCCTCAGACTGACAAACCTGCTGGAGCTCGCTTGGCTCGCAGCGGCTGTCGTTCTCATGCTGATGACCACCTTGTGATGATCACCTTGTGGTGATCACTCAGTAGGCACCACGATCCATCGGCAGCAGCAGAACGCCGAAGGTGCGCAGAATGATTGCCAGATCAAGGCTGAAGGAACGGCCTCGGGCATAGGCGAGATCGAGTTTCACGCGCTTGCGATAGCTGAGGTTGTTGCGACCACTCACCTGCCACAGACCCGTCAGGCCAGGGCGAACGGCCGCAACCTCATCCATGTAGTGGCCGTAGCGGGTCAACTCCTTGTCCACGATCGGGCGTGGACCCACCACACTCATTTCCCCCAGGAGAACATTCAGAAACTGAGGCAGTTCATCGAGGCTGGAGCGGCGCAGAAAACGGCCAACCCAGGTGATGCGTGGGTCTCGACGCAGCTTGAAATCTCGCTCAAATTCAGCCTGAAGCCCAGGATCCTCGGAGAGAACACGTGCCAGGACCACATCCGCATCAGCACGCATTGTGCGGAACTTGATGCATCCGAAACGTTTGTAATTACGACCAACCCGCCGTTGCACATAAAACACTGGACCCGGTGAGCTCAGCTTGACCATGGCGGCCAACAGCAGCAGAGCTGGGGCACCAATGCTGAGAACAGCAAGCGAGAAGCAGACGTCACCGGTTCGCTTGAGGCCACGACCGAGGAGGCTTTGCTGACGAATCAGCGTGTAGGCGTTGAGTGACGACGGGGGGGCCGTCGTCACAGCCAGGTGAGGCCGGTAAGAGCCACGACCGATTGCCAGTCGGGCTGTCTGAGCGAGTGATGGCCGGGAGGCCGTCGTCAAGGCTCAATGTGTGTCTCTCCATACTCAACGTCACACCTGCAGTCCTGACATCCCAGCAGGGTCACTCGCCGCAACGGCACAGTTGTGCTGATGGACGTTCCAGGCGCGTCGCAAGGCGGCCTCAAAACGGCTGGAGAACGCTTCCAGGCGGAAGCGCTCGGCCCACTGCCGAATCGAGGCGGCATCGAGCTGACGCCAGAGACGCGCCTCCTCAAACCAACTAACCGCCTCAATCAGAGACGCAACGGTCTGATCAGGAAACAGCAGGCCCGTCGCCTCTGAGGGCTGCTGACGGAGACAGCGCACGGTGTCCAGCAGGCCACCACGGCCGAAACCGATCACAGGGGCACCTGCTGCCATGGCTTCAACCGGAGCAATCCCAAAATCCTCAAGGCCGGCAAACACAAAAGCCCGGCAGCTGCTCAGCAATGCCTCCACCTGCTGGCGGGACTGACGCCCAAGGACGGTGACGGTGGGGCCAGCAAGTTGCTGCAGACGACTCCGCTCCGGACCATCGCCAACAACCAACAGAGGCAGTCCCAGACGGTTGAAGGCCTGCACCACGAGGTCCACCCGTTTGTAGGGGACCAACCGGCAGAGACAGAGATAGAAATCCTCACGAGGGGCATCCCAACGGAATCGCTCCACCGCCACAGGAGGATGAATCACCTCAGCGTCCCGGCCCCAAAACTGGCGGATTCGACGGGCCGTGAAACGTGAATTGGCAATCAGGTGATCGACCCGCTGTGCGCTGAGTTGATCCCACTGGCGCAGAACATGCAGCTGCCAGCGAATCAGGGGCCCAAATCCCCTGCGCACCAGTGCTGAGCGCTCCAGGTAGGCATGCATCTGATCCCAGGCGTAACGCACAGGGGTGTGCACATAACTGACATGCAGCTGATCTGGAGACGTCAACACACCCTTGGCCACCAGATGGCTACTGCTGATCACCAGATCAGCGCCTGAGAGATCGATCTGCTCGATGGCCAGGGGCAGCAACGGCAGGTATTGCTGCACATGGCTCGTGCCCCAAGGCAGCTTTTGAATGGGGCTGGTCAGGACAGAGCGCCCGGCCAACCAGCTGCCGGGGCGGCGACTTTCCCCATCCACCAACGCGGCGAGCTGGGGTTGTCGTCCCAGAGCGGTCAGCTGCCGGTCGATCGCCTCAACCACCAACTCCGCTCCACCGCTGGATCGGGGCGTGAACCAGTCGTGCACCAAAGCGAGGCGCTGCGGCAGATCAGGGGGCATTGGCGCCATCAACAGCCCATGGCTGCAACGTCACGAAGTCTCTCAGCTGATTGCGGCCATGGCGCTGGCTCACGATGCTGGACTCCATGGGCAGTTCAAGTCTCACCATCAACGGCTTCCTTGAGGACGCGCTCAGTGAGCCGGACATTGGCATCACCGACCGGTTTCGCTGGCACGCGACCCCTGTGGGTATTGCAGCCCTCTGGACTGCGTCTTCGGCACCATCGACTCCGCCCTTCGAGGAGGCCGTCGAGGAAGGCCTGAAGGTGGGGCTGGATCTCAGCCGCGAAGAACGTGAATTTCACCAGGTTCAGCAAGGTCTGGTCCTCCTGTTCCATTCCTGATCGCTAAGGAATCGATTCAGAACGGGATCAAAGCGCCGGTGCGATTCGCTGAAAACCCATCCAGCAACAACAAAGTCCGACACCTAGAAGGTTGCTAACCTCCCGGCAATTTTTTGAATCTATGCCCACTCCCTCACCGGCCGCTTTCATTGTTCTGGCACGCATTCGGATCAAGGCCGGCTGCGTTGAGGACTACATCTCCATGAGCAAATCCACGGATGATTTAGTTCAACAGAATGAATCAGGGACGGCGCACCATGTGTTCGTCTCAGACCCAAGCGATCCGTTGTCGTTCACCTGGGCCGAGGCGTTCGTCAACGACGCGGCCTTTCTCGAACATCTGAATGCACCCCATATCGCCAATTACTTCAAGGAACATGAACGCCTTGGAGATGCTTTCAGCCTTGAGTTTTACGGGAGTATCGGGGAAGCAAGTCTCAAAGCGATGGAACAATCCGGCATCTCTTTCACGGTGTATGAAACGGCATGCGGGTTCTCGCGGTTGAGTTAGCGTTTTTTGTTCTCAGGTTCCCAACAACCAGGGGCCAGATTGAGGCATTCCGTAAGGGGGAAGGTTGAGATCTCCCGGATCCTGGATGGCGACATGCCATTCGGGAAGACGCGCTGAGACGAAAGAAGGATGCTCAATATGAACTCCACTTTCAAACGCTGAGGTCCCCACAAAGCCAGGCGTCCAATGGCCTCGGCCAGAGAGACCACCCCGGAACCAAACCCAGCAGCGTTGTCTGTGCCATTCACATCTTTGAAGCCGTTACAGTCAATAAAATCGACCTAAATCGCCTAAATCGAATGAATAAATATCTAGCAGTCGTGACATCAGCAATATTAAACGCAGGAGGACCCAATCAGGCGGCAAAACAATAAGGCCAGTGATCAAGACTTTCCATCACGCCGCAAAAACACAAATTCCAAAGCATGAGATCCCATCAACGAACAACAAAGCACATCGATAGCCCCGATCAACTCGTCACTCCAAAACCAACGTTTCGGCAACAAAATCAGATCGCAAGCCCCCGGATACGATCTGACAACCCAAACAAGAGCAGATCACTTAAAACAATTGCAACCAAACTCTGCATAATCTCACCAAGGCGAATTCACAATAAAGGAACAAACGATTATTTTTAGCAAGATATCAATCAAAAATGCATAGCTCACCGATCAGCCTGCAAGCTCTCAAATAATCACGAAACGAATGCGACGCGATCTGCAACGTTTAACACAGGTCGAAAACCCAACGGAACAGAGCATCCAGCATCGCAAGAGCGAGCAACAATCCTGGGACCTGGCAACTTCTTCCAAGCAACGGAAAGATGATCAGCTCTGAGCTTCATGTAAAATGCGTATTACCAGAAGCTTGGCAGCAATCAAAATGGAAAGACGATTGATCATTCACGTCGGACCTCACAAAACTGCCAGCACCTATATCCAAAAAAGGCTGAGGGAAAATACAAAGCTCCTGGAAGAACTCAAAATCGGAATTCCAAGGCAGCCTATTTCTCACGCAAAGCATAGAGATTTGGCTTACAAAATGAATTCAAAAAAGAAAAATTTTTGGGGCAAAGAACTAGAGCCGCTCCGAGACAAGAATCATGTTTTGATCAGCAGCGAAGCATTTTGCAACAGAATTTTGACCAATAACAATTTGGATTTTTTGCTGGATATCTCAAAATCCTATGATCTAAAGCTGACATTTGTTTACTTTGTTCGCGACCAGGTTGATCTAATGACGTCCCAATACTGTCATGGAATCAGACGCTTTTATCGCTCCTGCAGCTTTAAAGATTTTTGCCGCAAAAAACTCAGAAAAGATCGCAATCATCATTCCTCTACATACAACCTTGCCGACAGATTTGAAAGCCATCTAGATAGGACAGATGTCGACTTTATTTTCATTCCATTAACTCGGAAGAAAGATCCATTTTTAGAAATGGCCAGCAAACTCGGATGGCCAAACGATACGAAGTGGGAAACACTTGATGAAGGCGAATCAAGAAATGAGCAGCCAGGATGCAAGGGAATCTGGCTGAGCCGAGCAGCCTTTGAGATCTGCGAAGAGGTTGACTACCCGATCAAAAATTTAAAAAAGAAGGGTAAAATTATTCGCAATATAGCGATCAAAAAAGGCTGGCACAATGATCGTTTCTGCGGCTACACAGACGCCCTCTATAAAAAAGTAAAGAACTACTACAGTCAATCAAATCAGAGATTCTCACTCAAGGTATGGGGAGAGGACTGGGACAAGATTGTAGAAACAAAACAAAAACCTCTTCAGATCTATCGCGGCCCAAGATCCAGCAAAGAATACAAAGAGGTTCTATCTGTCCTCAAAAAGGCGTTTAAGAAAATGGGTTGGTCAACATTAGAGAAAGAAAATCTCGTCAAATCACTAAGTGCGATCAGACCCAAGCTGAGCCGTTTTACTTAAGCCATTTTTTAAGCCCGCGCTCTTAGTTCCCATATCCATAAGCCCCTTATCCAATGTTTATGCATGGCATTGCAACTGTCCTTGCATGATGCAGTCAATTGCGAAGAGCTTGCCCAGTTTGCGACAAGCCATTAAATCGCGCCCAATCGGAGGGCAAAAATACAAACAACCCTCTTAGTGATTAATTAATAACAATACCAATAGCCCCCTTTAATTATATAATTTTGGCCAAAATAGCTCTATTTTGTTGAACAGTTTCCGCTCATCGCCTCTCGAATCGAGTTGTCAAACCAGCCCAATTGACATCCCTTTTAAAGACAAATCAAAGGTTCAGGCAAAATGCATGCTGCATTTGGTCGAGTTCCTCATCTCTTGATGTGGAACTGATTCAGTGGTTCTCAAAACGGAGAGGGTGGGATTCGAACCCACGAGGGTGTTACCCCTACACGATTTCGAGTCGTGCGCATTCAACCGGACTCTGCCACCTCTCCAAACGCCAGCTGGCGCGTACACACACTAGATCTTGATCCGCGAGATGCCTTTTGGCATTCGAGCCAGCGACGGTCCATCCGGCTGGGTCGAAATCCAAGCCAGTAGCCCGTCATTGGCCTGCGAGGAAGTTCTGAAACCTTGGCTTGCAAGGACCACAACGCCTGCGGGCTGGGGAGCAGCCACCAACGCTGACGGCCGGCTCTCAACAGCATCGGCTGACCACGTTGCGCAAGCAATTGGACAGAAAGTCCGGAACTGACCAGCATTTGCCCCATCTCCAACGGCGCCAAACCTTGCTGCTCCGACACCACCGTTCGAGCGATGGTCTGCCAGCAAGGAAGCGTTTCAGTCGCAACAGGATCCAGCAACAGCACCCAATCGAGTCGCTGATGACCATGAACGCCAGCGAGACGTTGAGCCACGCGGCAGCCTTGGCGATCGCCGCTGCTGCTGATCAAGGCAGCACGACCCTGATGGCGAGCCAACAACCAAGAGCGGCGGAACTGCCGAACTCGCACAACCCCATCAGCCAATTGCCCATGGCTGTGAAACAGCACCGCCGACAACACCAACAACGGCCCCAGCCATCGCCCTGCATCCAGCCATGACAACCACCACAGCAACAGACCCAGCACCAGCAGTCCCACCATCCAGATCTGGGGGAATCCAGTGAGCAGCTGAGCGCCAGGCCAGTTACTAATCCAACGCACAAGGCTGATCAGGACACCCACGAGCCACTGCACCGGCCAGGCAATCCCTTGGATCAGCCCGAGCGGGGCCCACAAACTCAACAGGGCCAACAGCATGGAGGCCAAGGTGAGACAAGCCAGCAACGGTGTCGCCAGCAGATTCGCCAATACCCCATAGAGCGGAGCTGAACCGAAGTGGAGCCACTGGAGTGGGAGTGTCCACAACAGCGCTGCTGATGGGATGGCCAGCGCTGGCGCCAGCCAGCTCAAAGCCCCAGGCAGAGCTGCTGAAAGCCTTGCCTCAAGAGGTGGGGCACTCAGCACCAATCCCGCTGTTGCAGCAGCACTGAGCTGGAAACCGATCGATCGCGCCCAGGCTGGATGAACCAGCAGCATCACGCTCAAGCTGAGCAGCAGAACTCCGAACCCTTTACTGCGCTCTCCTGACTCTCGGATCAGCAGGGCCGAAGCGCCCATCAGAACGGCTCGCACCACTGAAGGCTGGGCGCCCGCCAGGGTGAGAAAGATCATCAACGCCGCCCCCGCCAACAGCAGCCGCAGCCTTCTGCCGAACAGGCTGCCCAGGCTGAGACAAGCCCCCAGCAGCACAGAAAGGTGGAAGCCCGACGCCGCCAAGGCATGGGACAGGCCGGCATGTCGAAACGCCTGGCGCAGGTCAGCCGGCAGCTGCACTTGAGCACTGCCCAGCACCAGGGCCGCCATCAGGCCACCACGCTCCTCGCCAGCCACCAGCTGCAGTCGATCAGCAATGGTCCTGCGGGCATTGGCGATTGGGGTCCAGGGACGTTGCAGCACCTCAAGTTCGCCGACGCGCAACTGACTCCAGCTGCCCTGACGGGCCAACCGCTCAGCGGGGCCTGGCAACAATCGATGCGGCCCCTTTGAAGGGCGTTTCAAGAGTCCCTTCGCACGGACGCGCCAGCCCTGAAGCAGACGATCGGGGCAAGGACGCATGCTGAGTTCCGTGCGACCACGAACTGGGCGCCCATCGATCCGCTGGACCGCCACCAGCACGGAACAGCTGCCCTCGAAGCGACGGGCATCGCTCAGAAGATCACCGGTGAGCTCAACAGGCCCTGTTGATGACTGGCGCAGATATCGGATGGGATCTCCCTGCGCCGGGCTGGGAGCTCCCCAGATCAGTCCCCGCAGCAACAGCAGCAGGACAACACCAACAGCGATCGCCTGGACGGAACAACGACGCGGCAGAGCGGATCAAGCAGCTGCTTCGATGGTTCCCCCCTCCAGCAAAGGGAAACCCAACGCCTGCCGTTCAGCCAACCAGGCCTCGGCCACCTTGCGGGCCAGATTGCGAATGCGGCCGATGGTGGCGGTTCTCTCGGTAACCGAGATCACGCCGCGGGCCTCCAGCAGGTTGAAGGTGTGGCTGCACTTGAGCACAAAATCCAGCGCCGGTGCAGGCAGATTCTTCTCAATCAGATCACCGGCTTCAGCTTCATAGATGGCAAACAGCTGCTTGAGGCGATCTGGATCTGAGCCCTCGAAATTGAAATGGCACTGCCCCTTCTCAAAGGGCAACCAGATGTCGCCGTAACTGCGCTCACTATTCCAGCTCAGATCCCAGATGCTTTCCACATCCTGGAGATACATCGCCAAACGCTCCAGGCCGTAGGTGATCTCAATCGAAACCGGCTTGCAATCGATCCCACCGCACTGCTGGAAATAGGTGAACTGGGTCACCTCCATGCCATCGAGCCACACCTCCCAACCCACGCCCCAGGCTCCAAGGGTGGGGGATTCCCAGTTGTCCTCCACAAAACGGATGTCGTGATCAGCGGCTTTGACGCCCAAGGCCTCCAAAGAGGCGAGGTAAGTCTCTTGAATGCCATCGGGTGATGGCTTGATCAGCACCTGATATTGGAAATAATGTTGCGCTCGGTTGGGGTTATCGCCATAGCGGCCATCGGTGGGACGACGGCAGGGCTCCGGATAGGCAACAGCCCAGGGTTCCGGACCGATCGCCCGCAGCACCGTATGGGGACTCATGGTTCCTGCCCCTTTCTCGGTGTCGTAGGGCTGCAACAACAGGCAGCCTTGATCAGCCCAGAAACGGTTAAGCGAGCTGATGATGTCCTGGAAGAACACGGTTAAACAAACCCTTGTACTGGACTGGGATCTTGCGCTTGAAACCTGCTAACCACCTGCTTAACAGCGGTGCAAACTGGCTACTGAGATCCCTGTGGTGGCCACATTCTCCATCACCGCAGCCAACAGCTGCTTAACGAACGGGAGCAAGGGTGATTCCGTTAAGCAAGGCAAGAGCCAGCGCTTCTGCCGCTGCCGTTTAGCCCTGAGCTGGCTTGGTCATCTTGTAAATGTTCAGAGCAAAGAGGGCCATCGCAAAGCTGCCGAGCAGCAGCAGGAGGTCCTGGGTTCCAAAGGTCATGACTCTCGTTGCAAAACTTTGTTGAGTAATGTAACGGAGTCGCAGCGATGCGTCACTAATGCGTTCCTAGGGGAATGTTCCTGGGGGCTGCACGAGCCCTCTTTTTTTATGACCTACCCCTTCGGTGCCACGAAAACAGACCTTGAGAAGGCCTTCCGCCTTCCAGACGCTCTCGTCATCACGGAAGCTCAGACGCAAGAGTCTGTTGAGATGACTGAGTCAGACCTTGCAACTGTGATGCTCGAGCACCCAGGCGTCTGACGCCATGGGTCCAAACGGGGGCTCTTTTTCTGCATAGCAACTGCCGCAAGCCATCAGAAAAATGACTCCTTGTGTACGCCCTTAATGCGTGGTGCTTTGCGCAGCTGCATCACAGGTGAAACACCAGCTGCAAGTCAATAGAACAATTTCATCTCCGAAGTTCTTGCTTTTTTAATTTTCTCTTGCACTCCTATTGCACTCCTGCGCCAAGGGAACAAGGCAAATAATCTTCATGGCTGCCTTAGCTTCACCGCCTATCACCTGATGGAGACGGCCAGCTGATTCACCCTTGTTCAAGCAATTGATTGAAGGCTAGAGAAACAGGATCAATTCACCCCGACAGATGTCTCAGTCGTTCCACTCCGCCCTGGTTCCTCCCCTGGTGAGGAATTTGCTGAATCTGAGCCATCTACTCAAAAGGGCCGATGCCCATGCTGAGTCCTGCGGCTACCCAATGGCTGTGCTGCTCTCCAGCCGACTGCATCCAGACATGTTCGATCTCACCCGTCAGGTGCAGATCAGCACTGACATCTCCCGACGGGGCGTGGCGCGCCTGTCCGGGCGGGACGCCCCGAGCATGGAGGACAACGAAACGGAGCTGAGTGAGCTGCTGGATCGGATCAACAGCAGTATTGCCTTCATCGAGAGCGTGCCGCCAGAGGAGTTCAACGGCGCCGAGCGACGTGAAATCAAGCTGCCCATCCCCTCAACCATGGGGGGCGGAGAACGGATCTTTCAAGGCGAGGACTTTCTGCGCTCCTTCGTTCTCCCCAACGTTTATTTCCATGTGACCACCGCATTCGCCATCCTTCGCCACAACGGCGTGCCGATCGGAAAATTCGATTACCTCTTGGGCGAAGAGGCTCCTTGAGGAGCTGCGAGGTGTTCTGGTTTAAGCCATGAGTACGCGGAGGCACTCGCTCAAGAGCAGTGCTTCCACGAAAGCTCTTCTTCACTCGTCCTCATCGATGTCGCTGATGTTGGCTTCATCAATATGCGTCGATGAATTGAAGATCGCGGCAGAGAACAACTGACACGCAAGTTGTATTTGCTATTGCCTTGCGTTTGTGTGCTTCTTCAGGAGAACTTCCATTGCCTGGACATGATCAACCGCTGCTGCTAACGCTCATGCCGGATCTTTGGCTTGTATTTCATTAAGACTTAAAAGTGCAAGGACGAACCAAAAAAGTGGTCCACGATTCTGTCCAGCAGCGGTTCGCTCAGGCGCTGATTGAGAAGCAGCGGTGCAGATGGGCGACGGCGTGATGGCGGTGGGGATTGCTGCTGCAAGGCCCCATCACTCCCAACCAGAAACTGCCATCTCCCTGAAACACCAGGACGGGTTTGGCAGCCCCCTTGCCATGGGATTCCAGCAGCGACATGCAGAGCTTTTCGGCCACTTCATGACCCTTGGGACGCATTCGCAGCCGCCGCAGTAAGGGGTCGACCTGGGAGAACGACACGAAGCTGGCACGCTCGGAATCCGTCACCAGGATCAGTCCATCCAGCCACTGCACCTCCAGCAGCAACTCCTCAATCGTGGACAGCAATGTTGGGAGGGGGAAAGCCAAAATCTCCTCCTTAATCTTTCCTTTATTTTTTAGAGCATCAGCCGGCCGGGTCGCAAGCGACGCGAACGAAGATTCATCAGTTCAAGCCCGCAGCAACAGCGCTCCCATCTGGCCGGCCATCAGGGAGCGATGACGTGCGGATGCGAAACCCGCATCCAGGGCAAGGCGTTCCTGGGCTGGTCCGTCGGGAAAGCAGCGCAGACTTTCCTCCAGGTAGGCGTAGTGCTCACGCAAGCCATTCGCAGCAGCCACCGGCACCACCAGATTGCGAAGATAAAACCTCTGAAACCGGCCAGCAGCAAGCTCCGAATCAAGCCGGTTGAAATCGAGCACCGCGGCCCGAGCCCCTGGCCTGAGCAGACGCCGCATCTCCCGCAGACCCGCGCCAGGGTCGCGCAGATTGCGCAGGCCATAGGCCATTACCGCCCCATCGGCGCAGCCGCTGTTGAGGCCCGTGTCCAGGGCATCACCCTGTAACCAGTCCACGGCCAGCCATGGCTCCCTGTCATGGCGACGACGGGCCTGCTGCAATGGCGCTGCGGCCGCATCCAAAGCGATCACCCGTCCCTTGGGGCGCAGCGTGCGGGCCAACTGCAGGGCAAGGTCGCCAGTACCGCAACAGAGATCCAGCCAAACGTCCCCAGGCCGCGGATCGACCCATCGCAACATCTGACGTTTCCAGACGCGATGCAGGCCGAGGCTCAACCAATCATTCAGACGGTCGTACCGCGGGGCGACCTCATCGAACAACTGCTCAACAGCAGCAGCATCACCAGGCTTCACAGGGGAATGCCGTTCAGAGCCATCACCATCACGGTTGCCAGGCCAACAGCGGCGGAACAGACCATGCAGCCAGCCAGCATCAAAGAAAATTCCTGCTGATCCAGCGCCGACTGCATCAGTTTCAGGGCCCAGGTGATCAACGCCACGATCACTCCAACGGCGACCAGTCCCACCGGCAACGCCCAAACGGAATCAAGCAGTGGATGCGCTGGTGGCATCAACGTGAAGAAATCTTCACCTTCAAATTAAGGCCTAACGAGCAGTCCTTGCGCTAACAGGGCGCTTTTGATCTCCTCGACGGTGAGCACCCCGTCATGGAGCAGGGAAGCCAGCAGGGCTGCAGAGGCATGCCCTCCCTCAGCACCGCCATCCAGTGCTGCAGCGATGTGATCGATGCATCCAGCCCCACCGGAGGCAATCACCGGAACCGATACGGCGTCAGCCACCGCGCGGGTCAGGGAGAGGTCATAACCCGCTTGTGTCCCGTCGCCGTCCATAGAGGTGAGGAGGATTTCGCCGGCACCAAGCGCGACCACCCGCTGAGCCCAGGCCACCGCATCCAGCCCTGTGTTCTCACGTCCCCCTTTGACAAAGACATCCCAGCTGCCGGAGGCATTACGGCGGGCGTCGATCGCCACCACGATGCACTGACAACCAAATCGATCGGCCCCTTCGGACACCAGCTCAGGACGGCGCACCGCAGACGAATTGAGACTGATTTTGTCCGCGCCGGCTCGCAACAACTCCGTCATGCCATCCACGGACTGAATGCCACCGCCGACGGTGAATGGAATGGTCACCGATTCCGCAGTTCTGCGCACCATGTCGATCAACGTGGCGCGCCCCTCGTGGCTGGCTGCAATGTCGAGAAACACCAGTTCATCGGCTCCTGCAGCGCTGTAGCGACAGGCCAGTTCCACCGGGTCGCCGGCATCACGAAGACCGACAAAATTGACGCCTTTGACCACGCGCCCGTCGGCAACATCGAGGCAGGGAATTAAACGCAGAGCCACCATCGTTTCGGCGCGAAAGCGACTGTTAGTGTTGCGCCACTCTTCAAGCCTCGCAGGCCATGTCACAGGCTGCATCGATCACGATCGGATCAAAGATCCGCGTCAGCCGTGTGCGTGACCGCATCCCCCAGAACCTGGTGAACCTGCTCAAGGAGGATTCGAGCGGAACCGTCACCGACTTCCGCACAGTGGATGGGAAAGGTATCGGTGTGGTGGTTGAGCTAAGCAATGGCTCCACCTGCTGGTTCTTCGAGGACGAGATCGTTCCTGCCTGAGGCCGCAACCAGTGAGTGACGCCCGCCAGCTCCTCGGTATGAAAGGTGCCTCGGGCACCAACAACATCTGGAAGCTGCGGCTTCAGCTGATGAAGCCCGTCACCTGGATTCCTTTGATCTGGGGTGTGCTCTGCGGTGCCGCCGCCAGTGGTCATTACGAATGGAACGTTGATCACTTCCTTGCAGCGATCGCCTGCATGGTGATGAGTGGCCCGCTACTGGCCGGTTATACCCAGACGATCAACGACTACTACGACAGGGACATCGACGCGATCAACGAGCCGTACCGTCCGATTCCTTCTGGAGCGATCCCTCTGCTGCAGGTGA
Source organism: Synechococcus sp. CC9616 (assembly GCF_000515235.1). Taxonomy (NCBI): domain Bacteria; kingdom Bacillati; phylum Cyanobacteriota; class Cyanophyceae; order Synechococcales; family Synechococcaceae; genus Synechococcus; species Synechococcus sp. CC9616. The sequence continues at coordinate 1,236,368 of NZ_KI911558.1, forward strand.
AAGTGCAGATCTGGGTGCTGCTTCTTGCAGGCCTGGCCGTGGCCTGGGGACTTGATCAATGGGCCGGCCACAGCACGCCAGTCCTTTTCCTGCTGGCACTGGGGGGCTCCTTTGTCAGCTTCATCTATTCGGCACCTCCGCTGAAGCTCAAACAGAACGGCTGGTTGGGGAACTATGCCCTTGGTGCCAGTTACATCGCTCTGCCCTGGTGGGCTGGCCAGGCCCTCTTCGGCCAGCTCACCTGGAGCACAGCCCTGCTGACCTTGGCCTACAGCCTGGCCGGCCTGGGCATTGCCGTCGTCAATGACTTCAAAAGCGTGGAGGGTGACCGAGCCCTGGGTCTGCAGTCCTTGCCGGTGGTCTTTGGCATCCAGCGTGCGAGCTGGATCAGTGCAGGAATGATCGACGGGTTCCAATTGGCGATGGTTGCCGTTCTGATCGTGATCGGTCAGCATTTCGCGGCTGTTCTGTTGGTGTTGCTGGTTGTGCCTCAAATCACCTTCCAGGACATCTGGCTGCTGCGGGATCCCGTTGCCTACGACGTGAAATACCAGGCCAGCGCCCAGCCTTTTCTCGTTCTGGGCATGTTGGTGACTGCCTTGGCCATCGGCCACAGCCCTTTGATTCAGGTGATGTGAGCCGCACCCGCCTGCACTGGGCTCTGATTGCCGGTTCCGCCGCTGCCATCGGAGCTGGAGCAGCCCTGGGCACCAGGGCTGTGGTCCAGATCGTCGACGCGACCCTCCCAGACGCTCGGGGGATCGCCAATTTCAATCGACCGGGAACCATCACCCTGCTGGCCAGTGATGGAAAGGTGATTCAGAAGCTGGGTCCGGCGACCAGAGACAAGGTGAAGGCCGGGAAAATGCCATTGCTGGTGAAGCAGGCCTTCATCGCAGCAGAGGACCGGCGCTTCTACGAGCACGACGGCATCGATACCTGGGGCGTGGCGCGGGCCCTGATGACCAACCTGAAGGAAGGCGCCGTCCGCGAGGGGGCCAGCACGATCACCCAGCAGCTGGCGCGCACCGTTTTTCTCAGCCAAGACCGCACCATCACACGAAAGCTGAAGGAGGCGGCACTGGCGATGAAACTCGAGCGCCAGCTCAGCAAACAGCAAATTCTCGAGCAATACCTCAATTACGTTTATCTGGGATCAAGCGCCTACGGCGTTGCCGATGCCGCCTGGATTTACTTCAGCAAGCAGCCCGATCAGCTCACGACCGCCGAAGCCGCCCTGATTGCAGGACTACCGCCAGCACCGTCGGTGTACTCACCGCTGGTGAATCCGGACATTGCCAGGCAGCGACGCGCCATTGTGCTCGACCGCATGGCGCAGTCAGGGTTCATCACCGCCGGCGAGGCCGAACTGGCCAGGAACAGCCCCCTTGACCTCAAACCCGCCACACCTAAATATTTCAATAGTGCTGCGCCATTCTTCACCAGCTGGGTGGCTCAGGAGCTGCCCAAGATCCTCAGCCTGGATCAGTTGGAGGTGGGGGGTCTGGAGGTCCGGACAAGTATCGATCTTGACTGGCAGACCAAAGCGCTAGAGGTGATCCGGAGCAACGCACCGTTCGACACCGAGGGAGCTCTGGTGTCGATCGAACCGGGGACCGGACTGGTGAGGGTGATGGTGGGCGGCATGAGCTTTAGCCAGAGCCAGTTCAATCGGGCGACGCAGGCACTGAGATCACCAGGATCCACGTTCAAACTGTTTCCTTATGCAGCAGCATTGGACAGCGGCATCAAGCCGGAGACCATCTTCATCGACAAGGCCCGCTGCTGGGGAAAGTACTGCCCCAAAAATTTCGGAGGGAAGTACCTGGGCAAGGTCTCTCTTGCCGACGCCCTGAAGAACTCTCTCAACACTGTGGCCGTTGAACTTCAGGACAAGGTGGGATTTGACGCCATCATCGACATCGCCAACGGTTTCAACATCGGAACCAGCCGTCCGCTCGGTAAGTACTACCCAATGGCGATCGGCGCCTACGAGCAGACCGTGCTCGACATGGCCACGGCCTATGCCGCAGTGACGAACCGGGGCGTTTTCGTGAAGGCCACGCCATTCGAGGAAATCCGGGGGCCTGGCGGAGAAGTGCTGTGGAGCCGTCGAGTTGACGGCGATCGCGGCAGCCGCGCTCTCGACAGTGATGTTGCCGACGCCATGAACTGGATGCTGCAGCGTGTGGTGACCGGTGGCACCGGCATTGCGGCCAAGCTTGATGACCGACCGGTTGCCGGCAAGACCGGCACCTCCGAAGGTGGTCGCGATCTCTGGTTCATCGGCTCGATTCCTCAGCTGACCACTGCCGTCTGGTTCGGATACGACAACAATCGCGAAACCAAGAGCAGTAGCGGCGAAGCGGCCTGGGCCTGGAATCAGTTCATGATCAAGATCAAGGGGGGAATACCTGTGAGCTACTTCCCCAAAAAGCCCGTGCTGAACAGGAAGTTCACGCCACCCGGCAAAAAGGACAAAACCAAGCGCGATCAGAAATCCCCTTACCGCGGCTACGAGTACGAGCCGGTCCCTCGCTTCGACGATTCTCCCTACGCCCCGCCGGACTATCCCAACGAGCCCTATGCAGCCCCGGGGCCGGCAACCGATTACGCACCTCCAGCAGCACCGGCACCCGAACCTGCTTACGAAGCACCACCACCACCGGCCTATGAAGCACCGCCGCCTCCGCCACCGGCAGCCGAGGGCCCCCGCAACTGGCTGGTTCCCCAGGTGCAGGACCGCTGATCAGCCTCTGTGTTGCAGGACAGCGCTGTAAAAACCATCGCCGCCCTGCGGATCATCCGGCCAGCTCTGGTGCTCGGAGACGCACTTGAGGTCTGGGCAGGCATTCAGCAACACAGCAATCTGTTCAGCGTTTTCCGCTGGATGCAGTGTGCAGGTGGCATAAACCAGGCGCCCACCTGGCGCGAGCAGCGGCAGCAGACTGCTGAGCAACTGAGCCTGCAAGGGCAACAATCCCTCGATCGCTTCCGGTGTGATGCGCCAGCGGGCATCGGGATGGCGAGCGAGGGTTCCCAGGCCTGAACAGGGAGCATCCACCAGGATTGCCTGGAAATAGGCATGCCACTGCGGCCTGATGGAAACAAGCTCTATGGCATCGGCTGCCAACACTTGCACACTGTCGATGCCAAGACGCGCAGCATTGGCAGCGACCCGTTGCAAGCGCCCGGCGGAGCGATCCACCGCCCAGAGCTCCCCTTGATCGCCGATGAGCTCAGCCAGATGCGTGGCCTTGCCTCCTGGCGCTGCACAGGCATCAAGAATCCGCTCTCCCTGGGCTGGAGCCAAGAGAGGTGCCACCCGTTGGGCGGCTCGATCCTGCACAGACCAATGGCCCTCCTCGTACCCGGGCCAACGACGCAGATCGCCGTTGTGGTTCAGCACCTCGAGCCCATCCGGACAGCCAGGAATCGGCTGTGTGGCGATGTCCACCGCTGCCAGGGCTTCGGCCACCTGGTCCGGGCTGGCCTTGAGCTGATTGATCCGCAGATCCAGGGGCGGAACCTGATTACAGGCGCTCGCAACTGCGGCAGCCCCCGACTCGCCTCGCCATTGCAGCAGAAGGGCCGTGAACCAATCCGGCAGCGATTGCTGGAGGGCCAGTGAACCGGCAGGATCCGCCGGCAGCGCTAGCCCCTCTCCGGCATCACGGGCGCGTAACGCGCCCCGCAGCAGTCCATTCACCACGGGAGCCAGGCGCGCCAAACCCACCGCCTTGGCCAGCTCCACGCTGGTGTTCACAGCAGCGGACGCGGGAATCCGCTCCATCCAGAACAGCTGGTACAACCCCAGATGCAACAGCCAACGCAGCTTGGGCGGCTGCTTCAAGGCTGGGACTTTGCCGAGCCGATCCAGCCAGGCATCCAGCCATCGCCGGCGGCGGATGGCGCCGTAGGCAAGCTCGGTGGCCAAACCACGGTCCTGCCCCTGCAAAGGTTTGTCCCGCAAAGCTCGTTCAAGAGCCACATCGGCGTAGGCCCCTGCCGAAACGGCCAGCAACACCTCCCAGGCCAAACGCCGCGACGCCAATCCGGTGATCGCTGAAGCGGGCAAGGGGGACATTCATCTACCTCCAGAACTAGCGTCCGGTCGCCAGAGGAACTGGCGCAATGGCAGCCGGCCCTGCTCATCGACGGGGATGCCTTCGGCCATCAACAACTCTCGCTGGATCCAGTCGCTGCCCTCACGGCTGAGGCTCATCGAGATCCGGCCCTGGGCATTCACCACCCGATGCCAAGGCACCTCGGAAGGCAACTTGAGCCGCCGCAGAGCCCAGCCCACCTGGCGAGCACAGCCCCAGGCACCGATCAGATCGGCGATCTGGCCGTAGGTGGCCAACTGTCCACGCGGAATGCGGGTCACCACACAAAGAACACGACGATCGAAGGAAACCTCCATCAAGTCCAGTCAAAGGAGCGATAGTTCGTCAAAGTAGAAATCACGTCCAAAGGGTGTATGTCCAACAAATCCGTCAAGAAGCTCAAGACAAGAGTTCTGCGCTCATCAAAGGGCAGCAAGGTCAGCGAGGGAGACAACTTGCTTGTCTATTACGTCGGCACCCTGATGAATGGTGATCGTTTCGACGCCAATTTTGATTTCACCAGTTTTCAATCTCCAACCAATAATTACTTCACGTCCGATGAGCAATTCATCCTGGGACCCGGAAACGTCAATCCCTTCGAGTTCACCATCGGTGCTGGGCAGGTTATTGAAGGTTGGGATCAGGCTTTAAAGAATCGACGACTGGGTGAGGTGCTGCATCTCACCATCCCCGCGGATCTTGCCTACGGAGATGTTGAAAGACCTGGGATTCCCGCTGACAGTGCTCTGAGCTTCGCGGTAGAACTTTTGGGATCAATTCCAGAAGATGAAACCGTACCAGTCTTTCCCACTTTGGAAGACGTCAATATTGACCCAGCATTACTTGGGCTCACCTCTAACGATTACGAAAACCTTGATCAGCTCAAGATCGGACTGGATGGAAACGATCGCATTAATGGTGATAACGATAGTGATCTGCTGATCGGCCTCAAGGGCAATGACACCTTGATGGGAGCAGCAGGTGCTGACCTGCTGATTGGTGGTCAGGGCAAGAACCACTTTCTTTTCACGGAACCGAATGATTCACCGGACGCCAAGGGCGAGAGAGACAAGATTCTCGATTTCGGAAAGAAAGACAAAATCAACCTGCGCGCCATGGCCGATTCTCTGCAGTTCATCGGATCTGACAAGTTCAGCGGTGCAAATGGCGACGTACGGTTCGCCAAGGAAACCCTCTCTGTTGATGTGGATGGCGATCAGTCCGCAGATTTTGCGGTGAATTTGCCAGGCACCACATCATTCAAGAGATCAAACCTTCTGCTCTGACCACACCCACCGCCCATGCCCCTGCTGCCGCGCCGGTTTGAGCGGCTCAAATCCGTGCTCAATCGCCGCATGGCGGATCTCACGGTGCTGCTCGAACACGTGGAAAAGCCCCACAACCTCTCAGCAATTTTGCGGAGCTGCGACGCGGTGGGGGCGCTGGAAGCTCACGCCGTCAGTCTTGATGGACGTCCGCGCACCTTCAACAGCACTGCTCAGGGCAGTCAGAAATGGGTGGCCTTGCGGGACCACCCCGACATCACATCCGCCATTGAGCACCTCAAAGGCAAGGGCTTTCGGCTGTATGGCACCCACCTCGGGGTGAACGCGCGGGATTACCGCGAGTGCGACTTCACAAAACCGACGGCCTTCGTGCTCGGCGCCGAGAAATGGGGCCTGACGGATCGGGCCCGCGATCTGATGGATGAGGCCCTCTACATCCCCATGCGCGGCATGGTGCAGTCCCTGAATGTGTCCGTGGCCAGCGCCACGCTTCTGTTCGAGGCGCTGCGGCAACGAGAGCGCAACGGAACGGCCCCTACAGAGGGGGAGGGACTGACCCCAGAACACTATGCGCAGCTGCTGTTCGAGTGGTCCTACCCGGACGTGGCTGACTGGTGTCGCCGGGAGGATCGCCCCTATCCACCGCTCAGTGAGGAGGGCGAACTGATGGAGGACTTACCCCGCAACGTAAAGCTGCGCTGCTGATCCGAAGGAAAGTCTTGTATCCCTGAGAACACTGAGCCATAACTGAATTCACCCATCGAGGTTGCAATGGAGCAAAAGCCACTGCATCAGTTCGCCGTCACTTACCACTGCGGCAATGAATGGGGAGAGGAGATGCTCCAATCCACGGATCTGGGCGATGCCGTGGAGGCCGCCCATGCCCTCTTCCCATCCTCCTGCAGGATTTCCATCCGAGAGGTGAAGCACCCGCAGAACAGCTCTATCTGAAGAGCCCTAAAAACAGCCGTGCAGGATCGCCGTGATCCTGTTCAGAAACGAATCAGCACGCTGTCGCTGTCCCGCGTTTTGGGTCTGGGTGTGATCTCACCTCCAGCCTGGGGAAGCCGCATCGCTACCGCCAGCGTCAGCAATTCCAGCAGCAGGTTGTGGCCAAACAACAGCACCACAAGGGCAGCTGTCGTGGCCAACAGTTTCTCCAGGAACCCGATCACATCGTCGGAATTATTCCGGCCTTTCAGCCACAAACCCACGGCCACGGCCATCAACAGAATGCTGATCCACCAGGGCATGGAGGCAAGCTCAGATGTGATCAGTCTGACGCTGGACGCCCTTCTCCGCCGCTGACCCAGGCTTCAATGCCTTCCCCAAGGAAGGAGAGGCCCAGCACCAGGATGAACATGGCCAGCCCTGGATAGATGGCCGTCCACCAAACCCCTGTGGGCACGGCTGCAAGGGCGAGGTTGAGATCACCACCCCATTCGGGAACCGTCTCCGGCAAACCCAACCCGAGAAACCCCAAGCCCCCCAGCACCAGAACGGCATCGGCGGCATTGAGGGTGAGCAGAACAGGCACCGAGGTGATCACATTGCGGAAGAGGTAACGCCGCAGAATCCAAACCGGACCGGCCCCGAGCGACTGCGCCGCCTCCACAAACAATTCACTTTTCACCTGGGCTGTCTGATTGCGCACCACCCGGAAGTACTGCGGCACGTACACCACGCACAGGGCCGCAGCCGCATTGGGGATCCCCTTACCCAGCAGGAATGCCAGCACCACCGAAAGCAACAGCACCGGAAGGGTGTACAGCGTGTCCATCAGCAGCACCAGCAAGCGATCCACGGCGCCACCGAGGTAGCCACTCACCATGCCGAGGGGCACTCCGATCAACAGGGCCAGACCCACCGCCAGCAGCACTACCTGGAGAGCGACACCGCTGCCGGCCATGGTGCGTACACACACATCCCTTCCCAGGCGATCAGTACCGCACCAGTGCGTGAGATTGGGGGCCTCGTAGATCGGATTGCTCAGTCCCGCATTGGCATCGGGCAACAGTCCCAGGACCATCAGCACGGGGGTGATCAGGGCAACAGCGGCGTAAATGGCCACGATCACCAGCCCCCAGCGGGCCATTCGGGTGGAAAGACTGGGGATCAACTTTGATGCACAACACTTGAAAACATCATCTCGTAGGTCTTGGCTCAAATGCTTTCAAGGTGCAGTCCTGGCGAAAGATTTGACATCGACACACAATTCTCTAATCCAAGGAAGAGCATTTTATTTTCAGGAAGGTTCGAGGGACTCAAAAAAACCATAATTTTGGCGCGCCCCACAAAAGACTGATTAAGTATGGCGCTTTCTACCGAAATATTTGAACAGACAATTTCCAAAGCTACGTACGGCAATAAGCTCCAGAAGCGCTAAACCCACTCTTCAATACACGAAGCACCTATAAAAAATGCTTAAGAAAATTTTAATTCCGAAATGAACTTAACGGATCTAGCCATGCTTAAGAAGGCAGAAAATTGCTTCGACTAGAACCAAATCCAAAAAAGAAGCCCATCCTTTTAAGAGGCAGGGCTTTTTGCAAAAACCCAATCGCAAAAGCAGACAGATCAATGCCTTGACCATGAACAAACCAGGGGCGGAACATTATTCAAGAAAGCCAGAAAGTCAAAACAATGGCTTCGCTCTTCCAGTAGTTGTGATCATAGGTCTATTTCTGATTATTAGCGGACTCACGCTTGCAGCGCAAATGTTTCAGTCCTTGGTTGCCTCCAGAAAAACTAATTTTCACCAGCAATCATTTGACATTGCCGAAACAGGCTTAACGCAAATCACCAGACAATTGAATAGTGAATACAGATATCTTTTAATCAACTGTTATCGAGAAAACGAAGCAATCACATTCGACTCAAAAAGCAGCTGCAATAATGTCGACATCGGTGGCTGGAATCAAAATGCATCTCCATTACCCATTGTCTCAGGATCTACTTGCCCTGATGAAAACGGACAACCAATAGAGACAGCAAATTATTCTGACGGAATTGTTTTACAAGGCACTATCGACTTGGAGCCTCAAAACAACGATGGAATACCTCTAGTTGGAGAATGGGGCCTTGAGAGCTACACATTTTACGGCAACCAACTAACTGGGGGGAAGGGAGTCATCACGGTTCAAGGCAAACGCATCAATAGAAGTGGGGAGACCGTGGCTACTACCATTTTAAAAAAAACAATGCTGATCAAGAGCAAACCATGTGAACGCACGCTCTTACAGACACATGATCCTAAATACCTACCAGGCTTGATAGCCAGATCAATCAATCTAAGAAAAGACGATGTGATCGGCGGCCCTTTCTCCCATATTATTTGCACTGGATGTGAAGAAACTGATGATATCAATAAGCATGGTGATAGTGTTGTAGATGGTTTCCCATTCACTGGCTCCGTAATACTTCCAGATGTGCCAACATTCCCTTCTGAGTTACTGGAAGCTGTTTCAATTGGTGATATCACCCCACAAGGCGATGAATCGATCAGGATTGAATCACCTAATGAGCCCTTTAAAGCCTTTGACCCCCTCTGCATTGGATGCGAAGGAACAAGTCATATCAGACCTGAAGGAGGTGATCCCATGTGCGTAACAGATGAGAAGATGCGTGTCCACTGCCGATTCAACGACATCAACCTTGAAGGATCTGAAAACGTCATCGTTAATACAGCCGGAGGAAGTAGACCTGTTTTTATCTACCTGGAGGGAGATCTAAACACTTCAAATAATTCTAATCTCGTAAATCAAGGCGGTAAATCATCTGACCTTGTGATTATTGGAAATGCAAGCTGCCAAGTCAATGAGGACCGATATCAAAATATTACTCTGAGTGGTGCAAACACATTGAAAAGCTTTATTTATGCACCCTGTGCTTCTGTCACCATCATCAACAGCCCTAACAACAACAACGCGCAGTGCCCAAACGACCAGCAGAGGAATGCAGAATTTGACAATCAATCTGAAGGGGAAGAGCCAAGAGTATGCAGTCAAGGTGACCTAGATGGTGCTGCTTGGGTTAGAGATTGGGACTCAGATGCAGCGAATACTTCTGCGGAAATAACTGTACCTTCTGATCTTAGCACTCAACTGACCGATCAATTTGGGCCTAGCTTTACAGCAGGTCCAAGCGATTTTGTGGCAGTTGGTACAACTGACTGGGAAATGTCTCGATAAATACTTCTAAAATGTCTAACACCTTAAACCTTAGATCAATTAGCGAAAATACTGGTTTTACCATAGTCGAATTAATGCTCGCCATTAGCATGTTAGGGATACTAAGCAGCATTGCGGTTATCAACTTTAATCGAAATATTCAGAGTGCACGCCTCAATCAGGCAGCGCAGGCATTCGTGAGCTTTGCAAAAGAGAGTAAATCTTCCAGCTTGAATTCCGCCTCTCCATGCGTACTCATTGTCAGCCATGAGCAAGCACAAATAACCATTTCCAATCCGATCGAATGTACACAGAGACAAACTCTAAATTTAATAGATGATTCCAACGATTTACAGAATCTAGTCATCTGCGGAACAAATAATACATCCAACTTCAGCATGGATTGTGATCAAGAAAATGACGGGAGTGATGTTGATACAAACGGCATCCTGAAGACATCAACGCATATTGAATTCACCCCAAAAGGAACCGTCTCCAAGGGAGCATTAGTGAAACTTTATTCACCAAATATTAAAAAAGGATACTGCATTGTTATCACAGAGCCAGTTGGCTTAATTCGCAAAACTCATATGAATAGAAACACCTGCAACTTTTCGAATTGAACGATGATCAAATTTTTCAATCAACATGGTAATCAAGGATTAACATTTATCGAGTTACTGGTTGCAGCTGCCATAGGACTAATCACTGTTATGGCAGGCGGTCAAGTAATGGTGTCGCAAATTGATTCCTCTCAGAAGATGAGTCGACGCGAAAGACTCCGTAGCGATTGGGTTGCAGCAAACCAATTTATCACTTCTGAGGTTAATCAATCCATGAAAGTCACCACTGAAGCTGATGATGAACTGATTGAAGAATGCGGCATTGTAAGAAGTCAGATAAAGATGGTTATTCAATTTCAAAGAAACCAACAAATAAAGCCAGCAATCTATTATACAACCGAAAATGACAATCGCTGGAGCGGTATTATCCTTAAACGATGTGGCCCTGCAATTAACTCCAGCGGCGATTACGACAGTACATTATCTAATGAGATAATTATTGATGAGCTTGAAAATAATGATTCTGGATTTACAGCATCCATAAGCGAAGATGAAAAACTTGTGCAATTTAATATTGCACTTAACGGCCTGGTTAACGCCCGATATCGGCAGCAAGGAGTTGCAAGATCACGCATTCAAACTGTCATCGTACGTCCTAATATTTCAAGCGTCTGTTTTGAAACTTCGCAACAAAATATTAAAGGCATAAGATTTAACTTAACATCAAACTCTGATCAATTTACATCAGAGCAGAACCAAGATCAATGGAATAGACAGATGAATGCAGATGCATTGATATGTGGTCATGGAGGGGGTGACACGATTACTGGAGGAGATGGAAATAATCTGATAGAAGCAGGCGGTTTTGAGAACAGTGTTCTTGATGGTGGCGGTGGCGATGATCGAATCATCGGTAGTGACGGAAATGATGAAATTGATGGGGGAGATGGAGATGATATTTTAATTGGATTAGGCGGTGACGATACTCTTCGTGGAGGGTCAGGAACCAACCATTTCATTAGTGGTATTGACGAAGTAGGGGATTTTTGTGATCACGATAAAGTCATTGGCCAAGAGGACTCTTATGATATTATTTATTTTGAAGGAAATACAGCTGAATATGAATACGAACGACCTGAACCCTGTACTCAGGCTTCATGCAGAATCACCAAAAAAGATACCGATAACAAGAAAAATGTTGACGTAGAGTTCGGCAATATACTCGTCTTCGCTAACGAAGTCTTCCATATCCCTAAGGGCGAAGCGGGAAACTTACAACCACTAAACAGAGATTCATGCGATGTAGAAGTAACAATTCATGAACCTCCCGAAGCTCCTGAACCAGAAGTGAGTGATGAAGATGATCCCCGCTGGCTACCGCTAATAGAAGCAAAAACTATTGGGTTTAATATACTTAACAGCGTCAAGGAGGAATATACCAGAGAGAGTCGCAGAAGCTTTATCGCAAACTGGTCAAGAAATATCAGGGCAGAGGTTGAAGATTTGCCGCAAGACGTCAAAGATAGATTCTGTTTTACTCCAACGATGAAACACCACAGAAGAAATACCAATATGCAATATCACTCTGGCAGTCTAATACTTGCAAGAAAAATTAATGGCGCATGTGCGTATGGAGTTAGCGGAAGTGGATTACTCTCTACTCGCATCCGGAGCAACACCTCCAACTTGCAATTTTATGGACAAGTAAGAATGCCGAAAGATCTCTCTTACGAGCCGCTTAACAGGTCCTGCAATATACAAACTAAATTCTTTTCTAATCCAAATGCATCACCCACGTTTAGAGAGGCTCGTGGGTGCTAATGTAGAAATTATTGCAAAGCCAATAATCATGACAAACAGCATTTGCTTCAAGCTTCATGCCATTGATCTAAAGCAAACTTCTGGCCGTCGGAATGTCCAGCAGGCTCTTTCAGATCAAAAAGAATTGGTTTTTCACAGTTCCGATGGGACCAGTTTATCGAAATCAAATCTGTTACAGACATTGAATGCGTTCGATAACGAAGATGAATGTGCTGACCTTAGCCTGGCTGAACTCGAGCAACTAACTGGGGGAGTTGGCTTACCAGAAGCGCTCGTCTCCTCCACCATCCTGATGACCATGGTTGCTGGTACCAGCGGTTTATTTACCAATGGGGTGAACGCGATAGGTACCAGCAGTATTCAAGATGCAATCAACTCTGGAATTCGAGCGGATATTGAGTCCATACGTCATGACCTCAGCAACCACAACCTGGACGCTGCTACCGGCACCTACAGGCCGAATGCCGAGGCAGGAGAAATTGGTCAGGAGTTTATTGATTCCTTAGACCTTCAAGACCTTAATGAACGCGAAGTCGGCATTCAAACACAGGAAGATTTTGGTGGAGAAAATGTGATTCGAACCATTAAGGCTGACGGTGACAGCATCACAGTGACCTACTCCCACAGTGGCACTACTGTGCAAAACACCTCGATGGTTATGCCAGCATCTGGTTGGCTGTCCTGAAAACAGGTTAGACCTGAATAAAGCCACCGAGCGAAGCGATGAGCAAGCAGATCCGAGACATTCTCTTCCCATCTCTCTTTTACTCCTGGGTGCAGGAATCTCAGAGCACTTTCGAGCTGCAACAAGCAACAACCTTGATTGAAGAAGGATCTGTGGGTCGAGAACTTCTGCTTTTAATCGATGGCACAGCTGATGTCAGCAGCGAACAGCGCAACGGTGAGTTAACCGCAATTGCCGTACTTGAAGCACCCGAAATTCTCGGAGAAATGTCTTTTTTAGAACGGCGACCAACGGTTGCGACTGTGGTCGGACGGGCGAGGAGCCGCTGGATCCGCCTTCCCTTTGAGAATCTTCGCGACGCGATCAAAAGTAATCCTGTCCTGGCCGCAGATTTTTACAACGTGCTCGCCCGAGAGCTTGCACTGCAGCTGCAGAACCAGAACTCAATGGTGCACCGATGGAACAGCTCCGAAATCGAGCCCCTTCGGAAGGTTCTGCTCGTGTTTGCTGAACTCGATGACCTCGACATTGATTGGCTAGGTCGCCTCGGCACTGTGGTGCACTGCCAACCAGGTGAGACCTTGATCGAACAGGGCAACCAAATCGATCAACTCTGGGTGGTTCTTAAAGGAGAGGCAGACATCTTCCTCATCACATCGGAGCAACGCCATCTTGTAGGCAGTTCCCGCCGGGGCGAATTGCTTGGGGAAATCGCACTGCTTAGTAGTAAAAATCTGGCAACAGCAAGCGTGATTGCAAGGAACAGAATGCAATTGCTCGCGCTACCCCAGGACCAACTGAAACAGCGCATGGGGGCCGATGCCACGTTTAGCGAAAGGTTCCATCGGGCACTCGCCATGCTGCTTTCCCATCGTTGCAGGGATCAACTGCTGAGCCATGGCCTCGCCAGTCGCGCCGCCTTAAATGAAGCGATCGACTTCGACACCCTCGACAACATCAGCCATGCCGGAAGGCGTTTCGACTGGCTATGTCGTCAACTTGCAACGGCATGACCCGCGCTGCTGAGCAGATTCAGCGCGTCCTAAAGAACTGGGGTGATAACGACCTCAGCACGGCATCCCGCCTTTTATGGCATGCCGGGATACCAAATCGTTTGATGCAACTCCCGGCTCGATGGTGGACCACCTCGTTGGCATTTGATTCCGGTTTGTGGTTGACGCGCGAGAAAAACCCATCACCACAGATTTGGCTTGTCAACCAACACGCGACAACACTTCGGCTGAATCTTCAGCCGATCGGTTTGAAAAAAGCGACCCCTCCTGATCCAGACCAACTTGAACGGGATGTTCTCAGCCTCTGGCCAGGGTGTCATCAACTTCCAAGATTCTGGTCGCTGTCCCGTACAGAGACGGCTGGTCTGATCCTTGAATCAGTGTTGTGGATCAGCATCCCTTTTTTATTAATACGCAGCCATCCCGCAACTTTGCTGATGCCGCTGGTGATTCTTCTCCTAAGGGATCAGGCGACGTCAATGGCAACCAGCCTTCGAGCCACCCAGCTGGCCATGGCTTCCCTTCAGCAGTGGCTCCGACTTCCCGTCAGCACAGTCGTGCGCTTGTCTGGGAGCTTGGGTTCCGGGTTGATCCAACTACTGCTGCAGGCAAGTCAGCGTCAGCCAGAGGTCCTGAGAAATCTTGCGGTCGGTCTGCTGACCCTCTTCGGTGCCAGTGCGCTTCTGGCATTAGCTGAGCCACTGCTGAGCTTGGCGGTGCTGGGCTGTTGTCTGCTCTGGTTGCTCTCCGTGGGGTGGATGACCTGGAGCAACCAAAGACTGGTGATTCATCGCGACCGGGCCTTCGGCCAGGCCGACCGTCGCAGCCTGGCCCTGCTGCGCATCAATGCCAGCCTGCGTCTAGCCGGGGCAGAAGAAAGAGCCCTGGAGTTCTGGAACGCACCGCTGCGCGAGGCGATGCGCTGGCAAGGTCTGCTGGATCGCAATCGCGCGATCGCATTGTTCTTCGCTTTGTCCTGCGCAAGCGCTGCACTTTGGTTCGCTTTCAATGCAATTGCTTCAGGGCAGGTGCTGGCTCTAATCGTCCTGCAACTGGCCTGCAGCCTGCTGATCGTTCACCATTTGCAGCCGCTGATGAGCCTGCAAATGGAATGGAGCGCTGGCCAGGGCCTCTTAAACAACTCCCCAGAGTGGCAGCCGGAGGCGAACGACCCCGGCACACTCCTGGGATCCATCAGCTGCGAGGGAATCAGCTACCGCTATGACGAGCGCAGCTCTTGGGCACTGAAGGATCTAACCACTGAGATCCCAGCTGGGGCCTATGTCGTGATCGTGGGGCCCACCGGAAGCGGTAAGTCGACCTTGCTGCACCTGCTCCTGGGCTTTGCTGAGCCGCAGCATGGCGTGCTCAGATTCGACGGCACGGACGCCCGCCTGTTGCAGCAGGACCTGCTCCGGCCGCAGATCGGCGCCATGCTCCAGGAAGGACATCTCGTCGGACAGACGATCTGGGATGTGCTGGCTGCTGGCCGACCATTGACGATGACCGCGGCGATGGAAGCCATTGAAGCCGTTGGCTTCGGCGCTGACCTCAAAACCCTCCCGATGGGCCTGGAAACCCCTCTCCACGATGGGGGACGTCAACTCTCTGGAGGCCAGCGTCAGAAACTGGCGATCGCCCGCGCATTGATCGGCCATCCACGGCTATTGCTGCTGGATGAACCCACCAGCGCTCTCGATCCAATAAGCCAGGCCACCGTGCTTGGCACGCTGCGCCAGCTGCGTTGCACGCGCATTCTGATCGCCCATCAGCTCAGCACGGTGAAGGAGGCCGATCTAATCCTTGTTCTTCAGGGCGGGCGTCTGGTGCAGCAGGGCGCTTACAGCAGCCTGGAAAACGTCGATGGTGCCTTCCGCGATCTGATGAAGCAGCAGGAGAGCTGAAGCGATGGGGCTATTCCGCTACCGCGCCATGCAGGGCTCAAGCCAAGGCAACGAAGAATTAGCTCCGTTTGAACGTCAACGTGACTCCTTACGCCGACTCGGCCCGGAGCTGATGGAGCTGCTGCAGCTGGCCTGGCAGCAGCGGCAAAGCCGTACACCGGAACTGCGCCAACTGGAAACCACAGAATGCGCCGCGGTGTGCCTGGCCATTGTGCTGAGCCACTTCGGACGCATCGAACCCATCAGTGCACTAAGGCGAGCCTGCGGCGTGTCCCGCAACGGCAGCAGTGCCGCGCAACTCGTGCGAGCGGCCCTGCGTTACCAGCTCGACGCAAAAGGAATGAAACGTGGACTCAACAGCCTGCGGGAGCTATCACTTCCGGCGGTCCTGTTCTGGGAGTTCAACCACTTTGTTGTTCTTGAGGCGATTACCACTCGAGGAATCTGGGTGAACAACCCAACGACCGGGAGACTTTGCATCAGCCACGAGGAATTTGATAGGGCTTACACCGGGGTTGTGATCACCATGCAGCCCAGTGCCGACTTTCATCCGGGAGGGCAGCAGAGACATCCAGCCAGTGAACTACTTCGACAATTAAGACTCGCCGAACCGCTCCGAAGTGGTGCTTTGCTGATCTGCCAGGCGGTGGCTGTGGCATTAGCAGTCTGGTTCGGCACGACAGCGGATGCCTGGTCACTACCAGCCCTGCTGATGGGGCTCGTATTGATGATCAGCGTGATTCCACTCCTGATTACAGCTGTGCGCCGATCCATCACGAGCTGCAGTGGACTAAGCATCCAACGTCAGATGCTGCAGATGCCGGAATGGGCTCTACAGCAACACCTCCTGCGAGAACTCAGTGGGCGTCACCAGGGCTCGCGTCGCGTTAGCGAGCTGATCGGAGACGATCTGCTCTGGCAACTCCCGGCGGTTCTGAGCTTGCTGATCTGGAGCGGGTGTCAGCTCGGCGCACAGCCTTTGCTCGGCTTGCTGGTACTGGGAGGCACGCCGGTATTGGTGACGTTGCTGGTTCTCAGCCACAGCGTGCAACGCCCCCAGAACAATCAGACGGCGCGCAAAGAGAGACGTGCATGGCAAAGCCTGCAGCAATCACTGGAGGATCCACGCACGCTGAAGTCGCTGGGACTCGAACGACGGGTGCTGCAGCGCTGGAGTGGTCTTCAGGCTGATGCTGGAGGCGAACGACTGCAGCAACAGCATGAGGCGCGGCTCACCGGATGGTTGCCAACCCTGGTGAGCTGGGGTTTGCCATTGCTGATACTCAGCCTTGGAGGTTTGCGCTTACCAGTACTGATCCCAACTTTGTTGTGGTGGTGGGTGCTGCATCGCTTGCAGCTGCAACAGAAGCACTGGCTAGCAATCGGCGAACCTCTCGATGGCCTGGCCAACCTCAACGACGAACCCACGGATGCTCTTTTGCTCAGCGGTGGAATTCCATCCGTGAAGCTCTCCGAGACATCAGCCATTGGTGTCGAGCTTCAGCAGCTGCGCTTTGGGCACGAACCAGACAAGCAACCGCTACTTAATGGAATCGATCTGAGCGTGGCCCCAGGGGAATGGCTAGCCATAACAGGCCCCAGTGGCTGCGGCAAAAGCACCCTGCTCAGCCTGATGGCTGGCCTGCTGCAGCCGGAATCAGGCGCAGTGCTTCTGAACGGAGATCCACTGCTGAGCCTGTCTGCAAGACAGCGCAGCAATGCTCTGGCCATGGTCTGTCAGGAGGATGCTCTGTTGGATGTGAGTCTGCGAGACAATCTCACACTCTGGGATCCCACGATCAGCGATGAGGTGCTGCAAGAAATCTGCAACGATCTGGGGCTGGCTGTGGTGCTTGAACAGTTACCTCATGGGATCGACACAGAGCTCGATCTTGGGATGACAAATCTCAGCGGAGGGCAGCGTCAACTGTTCAATCTCGGGCGAGCTCTTGTTCAGCAACCAAAATTGCTGCTGCTTGATGAAGCCACGTCAGCCCTGGATAGCAGTAGCGAAGCTCAGGTGTTTGAGTTACTTCGAAGACTGAACTGCACAGTCGTGATGGCAAGTCATCGCCTCGAAAGTATCAACCGCGCAGATCGCGTCTTCAGGATCTAAGAACAAAGCAAGACTGGAGGAACGAAAACGTTCCACGAACGATTCTCAAGAGAATGTTTGATTACTTGCAAACAATCTATTTTCGCTAAATCAAAGACTAAACCTAAGAAAACCTCGAAGCAAATCAATCAAGCCAAAAGAATCGCCAATCCATTACGAACAGCAAAGGCAGATCCCAATGAGCAAGGCCATCTATAAACCAGGCAATACATGCCAGTTTCTCTTAGGCAAAACCTGCGATTTCTTCCGAGCAACTGCAAGTCCATTGACAAGGAGCACAACGATCAACAGCCCCTAGCTGGCCATGGCCATTCGACTGAATAGTTTAAGGCAGTCGCCAATAGCTCGTCGTGAATTCCTGCATTAACCCCTGACCATGATGAAAATGTCTGCATGGAGTCATCACCTTCCTGGCGCGATCAGCTGCTCGGCAGCCTGCAAGGTCAGCTCCAGCTGGCCACCTACCTGGCAGTGTTTGTGGGCTTTACAGGAGCTTCCTCGGTGGGGCTATGGACCGGTCAGCGCAACCTGATTCAGAACAACGCCGCAGAACTGCGTCGCAGTGCGGCCTCAATCCAGGCCTGCCTCACCAAGGGCGGCACAGGCAAAGACTTCGTGCAGCAGGAGCTGCTGCTGCACTCGAGCATGCGCACAAGCCTCTGGGTGGAGAACCCTGATGGGTCGCTAGTGCTTCCGCAGAGCGATCACTTAGAGATTTCAGATAAAGCGATTCGGGCAGCGATGGGAGAGAACCCGGCGCGAATCACTGGACGGCAGGAATTGATCCGCCTCGGGGACCAGCTTTATCTCACCGAACTCGTGGAGCGCTATGCCTCCGGAGCCCGGCTCTGGATCAGCCAGGAGGTGAGTACCAACCAACAGGCCCTCAGCGATTACCTGGCGCTGATGATCCTGATCTGGAGCGGCTGCCTGGTGGTCACGCTCTTGGCCGTGAGCTGGATGGTACGGCGGATCGTGCAGCCCCTTGAGCAGTTGAACGCAGCCACCGATCAGGTCACCGCTGAAACCCTGGCCTCCGCCCGCTTGCCGCTGGAACGGGGCCCTGTGGAGGTGCTCAAGCTGGGGCGTACTTACAACGCCCTGCTCGAGCGTTTATCGATGTCCTGGAGTCAACAGCGGCAGTTCGTCAGTGCTGTAAGTCATGAACTGCGCACTCCGCTCACGATTGTTCAGGGATACCTGAACCGAACCGTCAAGCGAGGCGACAACCTCACCGAAGCCCAGGTGCGTGGTTTGCGCACAGCCGAGGAAGAAAGCATCCGGATGCGCCGGTTGATGGATGATCTGCTGGATCTCTCCCGTGGTGATTCCGGGCGACTCTCGATCCAGAACGAGCCCGTGCATCTCGCCGATCAACTGGAGCAGGTGGCCGATATGGCCCGCAGCACGTTGGAGCGGTCCCTTGAGCTCCATTACCAACCGATCCTGAAGAACGCGATTCCGTCGCCCAGGCCGACCCCGGCCGGTTGCGGCAGGTGTTGCTGGATCTGATCGAGAACGCAGACAAGTATTCGCCAGCAGATCGACCAATCAGGCTCGTGATGCATCTCGGCGAGGGAGTCCTTTGCATCGATGTGATTGATCAGGGCATCGGCATCCCGCAGGACGAACTGGAGACGGTGTTTGAACGCTTCCACCGTGCTAGCAATGCCCCAGAACGAACCGGATCAGGCCTGGGACTGTCCGTGGTGAAGCTGCTGGTGGAAGGAATGGGGGGCACGATTGGAGTGCGTAGCCGCTTGGGCGAGGGCAGCTGTTTCACCGTGAGCCTGCCCCGATGATCAGCTATCTGATTCTCTGCTCCCTGCTGATCCCGGTGAATTTGTGGGCAGCGATCACACCACACCTGCACAGCGATGTGTCGATGCGGATCCTGCATGGAGCGTCAACGTTGCTGCTATTGCCGTTGCTGATCACGCTCTGGAACGATCGACGCCAGTTGCAAGCCATACCCACCATTGTGTTGGGCGTGTTTGCCGTTGTGATGGTGGTGGTCAACAGCTGGATCACGGCGATGGGCATGGGTGTGGAATTTGGATGGTTGGATCACGTGCTGCTAGCCGCGGCGGAACTCAGCGTGGTTGCCTTTTTCCTGCTCGAACCCCAAGTAATGACAGCTCACTCAACAGCCGCTCAACCAACAGCTGAAGACCGCAGCAGCTGATCCGATCCCGGCAGCCGTTGCTGAATCTCGAGCCTGAGCAGCAACCGATCGGGATCCTGTTCCACATGCAGCGCCTCAACCTGGTCCAACACCACGCGGTTTTGGTAAGCGCCTTCCAGGTTGGGCTGCCCCTGGAGGTCGAAGGAGGGGCCGCAACGCATCAACACCTGGCCCCTCCAGATCGACGATGGCGGCGGGCCGAGGCTGTACACCACCGCAGCGACGCCCTCTGCAGAGCTGATGGCGATCAGGGGTTGACGTCCGGCCATCGAACAACGCCAACCGGGATCGGAAGCTGGCTGCAGTTGCCAGTGATCGGCTCTGGACAGGTCGCCCTTCACCAGCATCAGGGTGCGCCGCTGCAGGCGGCGAAGCTGCAGACGCCGGGCCAGGGCCCTGCCATGGGCCAGATCACCGATCAACAGCTGCGCCGCCAGCCCACAGAACACAACGCCGAGCCCTGCCGCCATTAGCAGTTCCACCAGCGTGAAGCCGCGGCTAAAGCGCTTAAGCCTCATCACGAGGCTGGCAATAGGAACTGCGCAGGGCAACGTTTGGATCGGCGTCATAGTCACCGGTGCGGGAAATCCCCAACGGCAGGCTCACCACAAGGCAGAGGGCTCGCTCCAACCGCGGATGCCGCAGCACCACCAAACCCCCATCGAGCAGCAAACCATTGGCGGTGAAGCGCACCAGCTCCGGCAGGTTGCTGCGCAGTTCAACCTGGCTTTCGGCGGTTTCACTGAGACGTGTCACCCCGGCTTGGCAAGCCGGCAGAGAGCCATGGCGGGGCGGTTGCCAACCATCGGGACCAAGGCTGAGGCCACAGGGCTCGGCCTGGCGTTCAGCCGCCATGCGACCGCGATCAAGCCCCAGCCGCAGCAGACGCAGGGCTACATCCAGCTCCAGCTTTTCACGCTGACGGCCCGGCGGCAGAAAGGCCATGCTCGCCAACAGGCCAAGGATGACGAAGACCACGAGCAGTTCCACAAGGGTGAAGCCACGGGTCATGGCTTCCCCTGCTCACAGAGCCCAAGCCCCGCGGGGGTGAAGTACTGACGACGCACCAGTGGCTCCGCATCACCAGGACGCGCAAGGGTGATCTGCAGCCAGAGACCATCGCCGGCTGCATCGATGCTCAGATCTGTAATCAGATCTGACTCATCAGCCTGAACAGGCTGAAGCCGCTCGAGCAAGCGCACAGCGTTGAAGCGACAGGCGTTCTTTGCGGCGAGTAGACGATCGCCAGATCCTCGGCTCAAAAGACGGCGCGTAGCCAGCAATTGTTCATCTGATCGATGCAGCAACTGCTGCAAGGTTTCGCCGCGGCTGGCTGCTGCTGCTGCACTGGACCAGCTCGAAACGCTCACCTGGCCACTGATGCCCAGCACCACAGCGGCCACTAGCACTTCACTGAAGGTCATCAACCCTGCCCTCCCAGCCAGGCCCCATAGGGGGAAACCTGGAGCGACACAGTGACCTCACCGAAATCAGGACTACTGAGGACCAGCTGGCCTTTGGGGCCAGTCGGCTGCCAATCCTTCAGGGTCCAGCGTTGACCATCCACCTCGCCCGAGAGAAGTTGTTGAGGATCAGCAGTTGGGCACTCGTGCAGCTGGGACCACTGGTCCGACGGCCAGGCCAGCAGACACGCCTGCTCAGCGCGGCTGCGCTGTGAAAAATCCATTGCTGCCGAGCGAACCGCATCACGGCGCGAGGCGATCTGCCATTGATGGCGACCTCGTTGCTGGCCATGCAGTGCCAGGGTCTGCAACGAAAGGCTGCTGAGCAGCAACAGCGAGGACGTTGTCAGCGCCAGCGGCAAGGCAAAGCCCTGCTCAGCGGGGGTGGGAGGAGGCATCAACATGGCTTGCAATACGACGCAATGCTTCTGAGCGTTCCACGCCCAAAAGCGATTTAACTTGCTTGAACCAGTGCAATGCCGTGGCTGACGAGGCTGCCCGCTTACTGATCGTCGACGACGACCCGGAATTGTTGCGATTCCTCGTGGATGAGCTCAGCGAAGCTGGTTTCCGCTGCAGTGGGTGTGACAACGGTCAGGATGCCCTGCTGCGACTTCGGCAGGAACAGTTTCAGCTAGTGCTGCTGGATTGGACCTTGCCTGATTTTTCAGGCATTGAAGTCTGCAGACGTCTCAGAAACAGCGGCAACACCACTCCGGTGCTGATGCTGACAGCCAGGGATGACATTGATGAACGGGTGAACGCCCTCGATGCCGGCGTGGACGACTACCTCACCAAACCATTCAACCTCAAGGAACTGCATGCACGCGTGCGGGCCCGACTCCGCAGCGGCAGCTATCAGCGTTCCGACGACCCATCATCAGAACAGCTCAGTCTTGGTGATCTGCAGATTCAGCTGCTGGAGCGAAAAGTGCTGCGCGGCGAACAGGAGATTTCGCTCTCACAGCGTGAGTTTGATCTGCTTTGCCATTTTGTGCGCAACGCCGATGCGGTTCAGTCCCGACAATCAATTTTGGAAGCCGTCTGGGGCTCACCGTTTGTAGGAGATCCCAACACCCTCGATGTGTATCTGGGTTATCTGAGAAAAAAGCTGGAAAAGAGCGGGCAACCTCAGCTCCTCCACACGATTCGTGGAGCGGGATTTATGGCGAGGGTGGGTGCCCCTAAGCCTTAAATCGCAACTGCAGATCAGCGCCACCGCCAGGGCGATCGGCGATCAGCAACTCTGCGCCCATCGCATCCATCAACAGCGTCACGGTGGCCAGGCCAATGCCGCTGCCACGGGTACCAATCGCACTGCTGCCCCGCTGAAAGCGTTGCACCACAACTCCGCGTTCAGCAGCAGGAATGCCGGGGCCGCGATCGAGCACATGCAGAACAACCACTGAATCCTCGCTGATTTGGTCAGCTGCAAGAACAACGGCCCCATTGGAATAGGTCAGAGCGTTATCGATCAGTACCGCCAAACACTGATGCAAGCGCGCGGAATCAGCGTTGATCTGAGGCAAATCCTCGCAACTCACCGCTCCAAGCTGAATCCGTTCAGGGGCCAACGTTAAAAGCCGATCGAAGGCCTCTAATAACAATTGTTCCGGGTCCATCGCCTGCATCTCCAAGTGAAGACGCCCGGAATCACTTCGGGCGAAATCGAGCAGAACTCGCACCAGCTCGCCCATGCGTTCTGATTCAGAGGCGATCAAGCAGGCGGATGCCGCGGATGGATGGGGGAGTTCAGCCAGTCCAAGCCGTTGGGCCTGAGCCGAAATCACTGAAATCGGGGTGCGCAGTTCATGGGCCACGCCATCAACAAAGGTTCGTTCTCTTCGCCATGCCTCAGCGAGACGGCCTTGCAGACCGTTGAATGCCAGAGCGATTGGCCGCAATTCCTCCGGCTGACGAAGAGGATCAAGAAGCTGCTGGCCAAGCCGATCCGCCTCCAAAGCATTGAGTTGATCCCTCAGTTCACCGATGGGCAGCACAAGTCCACGGCGCAGCACTAGACGCAACAACAGCGAGGTGAACAACATCGAGACACCCGCAGTGGCCATAAGCAGCAGCTGATCAATACGGTCCTGGCGCAACTGGGCCGTCACGTTTTGCCGCACCTCCAGCAACGCCGAATCTCCAGTTAGTACAAACCAACGACGGCTCACCATCCATCGCTCACCGTCTGGCTGGCTTACCAGCTGAGGGGGTTGCGGGTCGCCCTGAGGCAGCAAATAAACCTGGACACCCAAGGCCTGCTCGATGAGATTGGACTCTGAACTGACCCGAAGCTCCTTACTGATTGCATCAGTCAATTGCTGGTGATCGCGCTGGCGTTCAGCACTGCGAAAAGCACTACCTACCAAGAGCAAAAGGCTGTAACCAGCAACAACAGCCAACAACGACGTGGATTGCAGCCAGATTCGCAGCGAGGGGAGCCGACGAGGTGCTGATGATTCTGAGAGCAAAGCTAAGAATCCTCTTAGGGAAGCTTTAGCGGCTCTTCCCTTACAACACCATCAATAGAGGAAATCATGGAGTTGTCCACACCTGACGGTGCCGTACCGCAAACACTGCATCTCATCCATGACCTCTCTCAACTCCAAGCTTCAGCTGACGCTGATCAACCGCAAAAAAGGCCGCAACCTGCTCGAGAAGGGCTTCACACTCGTGGAGCTGATGATCGTGATTGTGATTGTTGGCATTTTGTCAGCGGTTGCACTACCAAACTTCCTGAGTCAAACCAGCAAAGCGAAAGCGACTGAGGCAAAAACTCTTTCATCAGCTGCACTTAAAGAAGCCCAAGTGGCATGGACAGAAAAAGGGGCAGCCGGTTTAACAACATGGAAAGCCGATGTTGACGACGATGGTCAATGCCCTCCAGATACAGATACTTTTGATATTGAATGCACCAATGGAGCTAACAGCACAATAGTCACCGTAACATCCACAGGCAGTGATAATGCAGGCGACTTAGAAGGCAAAACCGTTGTTGCAACCCTAGACGTGGCAACGGGCGGTAAAATTACTTTTTGCGGAGACGCCCCAGGACTGGATGCCTGCGTAGCACCTGCCCCCGGCGGCTAAGGAAACATTGCCTAAACGACTCCAGACGTACGACAAATTCTTATCTTTTAAATCGAAACCACTAAAACCGCTCTTCAAAAAAGGGCGGTTTTTTCTTAACAAAAGCGAGCATTGCCTTATTTAATGAATATATAGCCAAACTCTTGATCTTCCATTGGCGGCAACGCAAGGCGAACATGGAAAAGAGCCCCAAGAATGCCGTAAAATCACATCATCAATGTCAATCAATAAGATTCGTCAGACGTGATTCGAAATCTAAACATTTTCTTCCAAAAGAACCGCTGGAAAACATCAATCGGAAGAATTCTCTCTATACAAATGAAAAACAATGCCTGGACTTTGATGGCATACGCAACATTATAAGAATAATAAAGCAGCCAATATGAAAAACTCTGACGCCTTAATGGCTGCGGCAGCCCCAGATCAAGCAAAATAATTATCTCAATATTCTGGCCAGAGCAGGAAGAGGCTTACGACTCCTCGGGCAAATGCAGTTACCAATACACAGAATTCTCCGACTTAAAAGATCGTTTTCATCGTTAACACAATTTTTGGTTGATTTACTTTAATATACCAGAGAGCTTCAGCATTTAAGAAACTTTTGTCAAGCCCAATATTCTCACCAATCTTTCACCCCAAAGGGTGTATCAGAAGCGTCGACTTGCCTTAAAATGTGACTTAGATATTCTAATGATCAATTGGCCTCCAAGCAGACACGAGAAAGGGGATTCTCCCTCACCGAGATGCTGGTGGCTGTCGGTATATTAGGAATTCTGTGCAGCATTGCGATTCCAAGCTACATCAGCAATATCCACAAAACCTGCCAGACAGAAGTTGCCAACATCCTCAATATTCTTTCAAGCACAGTAAGTTCTTATAAAGCTATCAATGGCACCTACCCTGAAACTTGGGAGGATGTCAGCGAAGTTGCAGTCGTCATGACCAAAGCAGGCCCTGCCAATGCCGCTGATGGCAATCTCACTGAGGCAATTACTACGCCTGCCTGCGACTTCACAATCAGCAAATCCTCAGATGATGCTTCGGGCCTGTTCACCTTCACAGCGACACCGGACGCAGAGACTGGAGACAAAGCCGAGTTCAATGCTATGTCTTGCATCGACCTCAATAACGGAGCAAGTGATCTGAAGCTGGGGCGCCGCGACGCTGAAGGTGCTGTTACGGCAGAGGCATTAACCTGCAGACGACAGCCATGACAATCTTTTACCGACTTTCAAAACCAAATCGAGCCCACAAAAGTCTTCAAAAGGAAGAGCAGGGAGTTTCCCTGGTCATCTCTCTCCTGATGGGCGTGATCCTGATCACAGGTGTAACAGGATTACTGATACGACAAATCGCAGCAAAAAAGTCAGCAAGTTCTGAAAGTTATCAACAAATGGCTGAAATAGCGGCCAGTAATGGATTCAATCGAATTCTCGCTGTCTTGAACAACGCCAGTACAGCAGAGTACCGAGGTTTTCTGTTTACTGAGGATAACGAACCTGATAGTTGGATCTGGAACACACCGTACGAGAAAGGGCAATATTGCTCAGGGCTGGCAGGCCTTCCCATCTACACAGACGCTTCCGGTAGTACCGAAGCCCCCTGGCCAGTAAGTCCTGATGGATACAAGCTCAACGAAGAATCGATGCGAGGTGATGGCAAAGGAGTTGTGTTAACGACTTACCGATTAAGAAGTTATTCCAGCACCTTTTCGGAAGGGCAGGGGACCGGCACTTTCGAGGTCGAAGGATTTGTTCGTCGTATCGAGAACAACGGCAACAATGACAATAATGAAGAAACAACATCACCTCTTTTGGCCCGTGCACGCCTCACCCGATCTCTGCAACTGGAATCAGCAATCGCCAGACCCGATGACTGGGGGGTTGTCGCGACTCAGACGTCAAATCTTCTTGGGAGCAGTGGCGCTGCTTCTCTGGAGATCAAAGGGCCTGGTCGACTGGTTTGGTATACATCAATGGCCGATAGAGACTTATGCAATAAAAAGTTCAACAATATTTCAGGGCAATCAACAGATGTTGTTTGGCCTGTTCTACGTGATAACAACAGTCAATTCATCCCTGCATCCAGTTTCTACAACCGTGATGGCACAGTTGATCAAGCCTCTGTGAACGGGAAAACTTACAACCGTGTCTGGAGCTTCGATGACACAGACCCAACCATCTGTGGCTGGGTTGCATGTACAAGCCCTGGCAATACTCAGGGTCGGCAACCAGCAGCGATTCTTCAGAACCAGGAATTGCTGCAGGAAGAGGGCTCATCTCAGTCAGACTCAAGCAACACTGGTTCGATCGACAACTACAAAACTATCAAAAAGCATTGGAGAGGGAAATGGTTTAAAATCGGGACGTGCAAAATCAAAGACATAGACAAAGCACAAGAAAATTGCGAATCAGACGATACCGGGAGCAAAGATTGGAGTTGGTCTGACAAATATTATAGATCAGACAAAATTGATGGAAGCGTCATCACCATATGGCGTTGGAAGGATAAAAACAAAGGCACTATCGAAGTCGGCACCTGCATTGAAAACAATGCTATTGACTGCGATCTCGGTGATAACATGTGGGATTGGAATATTCCTACTGAAGGCTCTTCAGAACCAACGGCTGAATCAGACTCAGAAGCCAACGTTAACTACACTCTCAAAATCGACAGTGACGATATTTGCACAAACAACAACTCCTCAGATGTATGCCACATCTTTATTGAGAAATTGAACCTCACAAAAACCCAGTTGTTCATTAAAAATGACACCCGCGCTATTGTCTTGCACCTTAATGTCGGTGAAAATACCTCACGAGCAAATTACCAATACACATTAAGGACCAACGCCCAGCTTTGCGGAGTCAATTCACTTGCTGGTGCAACGCCGACATGCAACCTGAAACCGGCGCAGCTCGTGATCACCCAGGATCGCAACTCTGAGCTGCGATCCTGCCCAACCGATCAGGCAGCCGACGACTTTCTGTTTACCGGTGTAAGCCTCCCAGCGGCCTGGGTTTCGTTCAACACTGGACGGGTAAGGCCGGTGAATGCCTCGATGCAAGGCGTGATCTGGGCCAGCTCGCTATGCGCCCAAGGAGATCTAACGGTCACCAGCGAAAACAGCGGCGGAACCGCCTTTGTCGATCAAGCCAAGACGTACTGGAACATTCCCACAACCGGCGGCATCGGGCGCCGAATTGTCCGTGGCATCCGTGGCAGCGGCTTCGACATCTTCAAACGCTGGTAAATCCTGCTTCAGCATGGCTTCTCAGACTGCTTTCAGATAACTCCTAGCGACTGATCATCAGCCGATGGTGAACAGCTCAGATGAGATCTAATGGAAAGAACGACACTAATGGAAGAGGCAAAAGAGCCGAAATCCCTTAAATCACCTCAGGAGGTGAGCGTCGTTGAGATTACTGAAATCCCACTTCCAAACACGTCAAAACCAAAAAGGGTCGAAGGGATTCACACTGATCGAAACGCTGATCGCTGGTGTTCTGCTGACCCTTGTGATGACTGCCGTTGGACGCATGAGTGTGTCTGCCATCGCGGGTAAGGCCAACCTGGAAGAACGTCGGAACGTTGAGCAATCAATCGAAGACCACATCCAACTCGTCCAGAAAGCTGACTCCCTACTCACCTACGACCGCATCCCTCTTGCACACCGGAATGGAGACAACGGTCTCACCCGTGCTTGCAGAAAGCCAGCTGCATACCTGGCCAAAGCTCTGGCTCAGCAAGGTGCCATGAACAATGGCGACTGGAGGTCTAATCCAGGAGCGAACAGCATCCAGTTGTTTACAGCGTTTGAAAACCCAGGAACGCGTGAGACCGATATTCAAACCAGCTATGAATTTGATGAAGACAACGCCATCGTGACCGTCAAATACTCCTTTGAAGCTCCTGAATCTAATATTGGAACAGAAAGCCGTTCCTTGGAGCTCAGCCCCAACTTCCAGAGTTATTGCACACCCTATGAAGCTCTGAATTCCTGAGATGCAACGTCATGACACGGTCAAATCGAGCGAAGGCTTCAGCCTTCTGGAATTGATCGTGGCAGCTGTAATCATTAGCATGACTGCTGTTTGGGCCACTCCAGAATTCAGACGTGGTATGGCCCAGGCCAAAGTCGACCGTTACACGAAAAATCTGGAAGGTGGTTTATTCAGCATCCGCGCCAAGATGGGCGCGATCAAGGAGAGCTGCAAAATTGATTTTGCAGCATCGCCCAAGTTCAAAGTGAATGCCTTTACGCACCCAATCAATCTCCTTGAAGTCCAGGAGGATAATGGAACTAGACGTAAGACTCATGCCCTGAGTGGATGCATTGCACAAATCGATGCCGACGACGTCAACCAGGAACTTAATTCCTCGGCGATCAGACTGGTCAACCTTGAAGGCAGCCGAGAGAGAGACTCTGTTGAAGTGTCCGCAAGTGCTGCAACATTTGCCTTCACACCTCCAGGCACAACCGCCAACGACAATGATGTCACCATCCTGATTCGCTCTGTTGAGTCCGAACAACCTTGGGCAACCAAAAATGATGGATCCAGTCGTTTGGTGACACGCTGCATCGAAGTCACTGGCAACGGCCAGATCTTTTCAGGGCGTTGGGACGCGAATCGATGCATTGAAAATTGAGTGCAGATCAGTAATCTCTCAGACAGTCTTCACGTTCCTTCCAGACGTGCCCTTCAAATCAAGGGCAAAATAAAAGCATTGAGCTCCAGCATGTGTAATTTCAAATGAAACAAAAGTCATTACTTACAACATGTCCATCAAGGGTCAAGCGCACTACAGGTTCAAACGGCTTCAGCCTGAATGAAGCCCTAATCGCACTGGCCGCAGGAACTCTTGTGATCGGAGCTGGTGCCATGGCCCTTCGGTCAACGCAAACACTGATCAAGAGCAGCGGAGAGAAGATAACCCAACAGCAGAATTCCGCTAACGGGATCCGTTTAATGCGGTCCGAAATTGAACGCAGCCTGCATGCCCTGGTCAATGGAACGCCTCCAGACGCGGAACTCGCTTACACCGATCTTGGTGAATACCAAAATGCTGTTCAGGTGTGCCAGACCCTTGCCAGCCAAGGCAACCCCTCCCCCGATCCAAAAACGTCCTTTGTTCCACTCTTTGGCCTGAAAATGGCTGATGTCACAGGCCAACCTGTGCTGTATGGGCTAGCCCAGGGAACTGGATCACGTAATTTCGCAGTCAAACGTTGCGGCACACCACTGGGAATGGATGGCCGGTATGACAATACACAGAGTCCTTTTGTGGATACAGTAATTAATGGCATTGGAATGATGCCTTGCCTCAGTTACAACGAAGACAAGGAATGCGTTGACACCAACCATCCCTTCCCAAATAAAGCTCCATATGAAATTACAGCCAACGATATTCTGCAATACCTAGCCAAAGGTCCTGATGATAATTATCGTTTCAACGTCGCCAACAACCTGTCACCAGTTCGACGCTATCTCGAACCCGCCTTTCGATTTGAAACTGATAACAGCAGGAAGCTGATTCGTGTGATCAGCCCGATGGATTGTGACGACAGTACAGAGGTCTGTGTGGAAAACACTCAGATCACTGTTGCAGGCTCCAATAATTCAAAAACAAGTCAGCCTCTGATGCTTACAGCATACGCTCGTGCAGACAAACGACTGATGGCTCCTGGACAGAACAACGTTTCGCTGGGGTCTGAATGGTTCCGGGATGTCAACAGCAAGAATGTTCGTTTTCTCGTTGATGGCTCCGGATCAATGAGTGCCTGCATGTCCTGGAGCTTTGACGAAAAGGGGAGTTTGGAAAAGGGGAATACATCACGTTGGTTCCATACCCCTCAAGGAGATCCCCTGTATCGAGGAAATGCCTATGAATACTCGAATGCAATCTGCAATGAGACACGAATGGAGAGACTTCAGCGTGAGCTTTCGGAGCTGATTCAGCAACTCCCTGAAGACACGCGCATCAGCCTGGAAGTGTTCAGTACTCCGGGCAGCTACAACGACCGTCAGTGGGACAGATCCAAGAACGGGCTTGTCACCATCAGTGATGGAGATAACCGGGATTCAGCCCAAGCCTTTGTCAGCTCTCTCGACGAGGCAAGTGCAAAGAGCTGGGGCGGCACCAATCCCTGGGATGCTTTGGAGAGATCATTTGACGACACTGAAGCCGACACCCTCTACTTTCTTTCTGACGGATTACCGACAAGTACTTACAGGATTACGCCTGGCGAGGACGCCAGCTACTCAAATGATTACAAGCCTGCTGCTGAATTCTTCGCAAGGAAAAATGCAGACGAGCGTCAGACGAATCCTCTCAAGGTCAATAGCACATCCGTCATGTTGGACTCAGAGTGGATGAAAGACCTCTCGAAAAAGACAGAGGGTAATTACATCCAGAGCCAATGAAGGACCTAGCAACCAATCAAGCCTAGACGCACAGAAGACACCCTGAGGGAAAGGCCTTCCCTAAGGAAAAACGGTAGGGAGCCAACCAATACAGAACAATGATTAAACTTCTATTATTATTGCATC
This sequence comes from Synechococcus sp. CC9616, assembly GCF_000515235.1. Taxonomy (NCBI): domain Bacteria; kingdom Bacillati; phylum Cyanobacteriota; class Cyanophyceae; order Synechococcales; family Synechococcaceae; genus Synechococcus; species Synechococcus sp. CC9616. The sequence goes on from NZ_KI911558.1 coordinate 1,267,323, forward strand.
ATCAATAGCCAAAGCTAGGTTGCGATGCTTGCAAAGCATCAGCAAGCTGTGGGCATGGGTACAACCAACGGCGACCTGAGACAGAACAAACAATCAGTCTCAGAGCAAGGCTACATTCTCCCGCTGGTGATCATAAGCGGGCTGATTCTTGCTGTCGGCGCCATGATGATATCCACGAGAAGCTTTTCAAGCCTTGTTAATACAATCCAACAGAATCAAACAAGCGAAGCAGAAGAAATTGCCGAGAGTGGTCTTTCACTTTTGCTCAAAGAACTGAACAATCAATTTCCTTATTTACTTACGGTGAATTGCCAGGTTGAAAACAACTCGCCTGCTCAGCAGTTAGAGTCTCCGGAATGTGCTGGATGGCGAGACTTTCAATTTGGAGCCTACGGAGGTTCAACGAAAACTTGCGATGGCCGATCCACAAGCCCCAATCAGATGATGGATCTTTTATCGCAACCAGTCGCCAAAGGCAGGGGGATCTATCGACTCAGAAATTACGAATTCCTTGGTGATCAGATCCAGGGTGGGACAGCGATCATCCAGGTTCAAGGATTACGTTTGAAAGGGCCGCAGGATGATCCCACCATCGCCTCGTCGGCAATCATTGAGCAAGAGGTGACCATTGTTCCGAAGTGCTGCAATCGCGCTCCCTATGAACCATGCGGAACAGCAGGAAGTGGATGGAGCTACAGCTTATTAACGCAAAACATCACTCTCAATGTTGGCGATGTAATCGACGAAAAGCGCCCAAGCGCCTTGAGCGGTGCAAACGTGCACTGCATCAACTGTGATCCACCACCTGCAGATAAATGCGAAGGCTGGACCAGTGCAGACCAGACCATTTCCAACGACTGTTCATCTCTGGAATCGGCCATCAACAACGACCAACTCTCTCAGACAGAACGATCTGCACTTCTACAGGGTCAACTGATCGGGTCCGGAATCATCGATGGCGTGCGGTCTGCAGGAGACATGGACATCCCTCAAGCCCCAACCTGGCACGACATCAGGGACGAGAATGGCAATGAATTATCTGAGAATTTAAAGAACCTCGCGCCATGGGATATGCGTTACAAGTCAATTACGATCGGCCACAACACACACCCAAATCATTGCATCACCATAACCAATAAAACAACCAACAAAAAAACAACCCATTGCAGGATACTGCGCATCAATCAAACTGGGACAACCACAATGAAACTCAAGCCTGATGATGGCGATATTAGATTTTATATGGAAGGGGAACAGATTAATCTGTCTGGAAATAACTTTGTGAACACCGGTAATTTCGGCCAATTTGTGATCTACGGCGGGGTATCGACGTATAAAACCACATACGTTGATTATGCAGAACGTGGCTGCGGTGGCAAGCAACTCAACCTGTCAGGGGGAGGCTCAATCAATGCATTTCTTTATATGCCATGTTTTGACGTGAACCTGAGCGGAGGCAACTCAACGTACCCAATCACAATTACAGGATCAGTCATCGCCAAGAATTACAAAGTTACTGGAGACTATGCACGATTAATCGTACCCACAGATGCCGGCAAAACGATCTGTGAGACCTACCAAGTCTGCGGGGGGAGTAGTGGAGAAAGCCAGAAAGAATTTGCAGCCTTGGGAATCGATCGGTGGCGACTGATTCAAATGCAGAGAGAATGACACTCCCATTGTTCAGGCACACGAAGCTCAACAATGGATTCAGCCTTGTTGAACTCACGATTGTCATCTCAGTTGTGGGAATTCTCGGCAGCATTGCCCTGGTGAATTTATCCCGGTCCTGGACCGGCCAGCGATTACTGGCATCCACACGCGAACTGGAAAACTGGCTAGGTGATCAACGTCGCTTTGCCATGCGCCAGAATCTCACCTGCAAAGTAATCATCGACCATGCCAACAAACGATTGATCAGCACAATTGATTCAGGCGAGGGCGCAACTCCCTGTTCAGATGTGCCCTCCGCAGCTGGTGCAGGCATCTTTGACCTTGCCGCGAGCTTTGGTGCCGATAGCGACAAACTTGAATTGCTAAGCACACCCTCAACGCGTCCTGACGACTCCGATGGCGGCATTCGTTTCTCATTCCGAGGCTTCAGCCAGAATCACCAGCTCAGTTCAGAGGGAACTCTTGAATTGCGTCTTCGCCATCGTGATCTCACCAAGCAACGCTGCATTCGAATAATCTCTCCGATTGGGATGATGCGCGACGGAATTGCAGAAGATGAGTCCTCAACATGCCGTTATGACAACAGCTATTAGAACGGATCAAACCAGAGCAAAGCAGACCGTTGTAGCTGAAACGGGATTCACTCTGGTAGAGCTGCTCGTTGCATCCTTCATCGCAGGATTACTCTCCCTGATCACAGTAAATGTGATGATAGAAAACACCAAAAGTAATGCTCGCGCTGAAACGAAGAGGAGAATTCACGACGACTGGAACCGGACAACAAAGCTGATCCAATCAGAAATCGCCATGAGCCATTCGATTGAATCGGCCAGCCTCAGCCCAGACAACGTCACAGATGACTGCCCATTACTCCAGCATCCAGAAACACGCCTGCAAATGAGGATGCATCTTGTCGGCACAATGCCGGATGTGTTGTATGGCGTCCGTTCGATCCAATCGCTGCCAGCAAGCGAAGCCAATCAATGGATGGGCGGCCCGGAGGGCGGAGTGTTGATCCGCTGTGGTCCACGGCTGACCATCAGCAAAGATGGCAGTGCGGATTACACCCAAGGGACGCCATATCAGCAATCGATTGTGTTGGACAAACTTGATCTGAGTTCTGGTGACGGTTTAACAGTCACCCAGTCAGCGGATAATCAGAAGCGGGTGGAATTCAGCTTGGCGATGCAAGACAATCTCGATCGCGTCAACTCGGCTCCAGCCATCAGCAAGACTCTAAGTAGCGGGGGATTGTCCAGGATCAATGAGGTCCCTCCGATCCCAAGCAGCCAATCGAGCTGCAATGTGGTCTGTAAAACAGAGGACACTCATTGTGGCCATGGCGTGAAAACTCTTCTGCCGGGAGATCATCCACGCTTCTATGCAGCGCCCGTGCTAGCTGAACCTGTCTTCGGGACTAGCACCATTTGCACCAATCGATCCGTGAAACTCGGCGATGGGATGCAGGGGGCCAATGGAAATTACGTCATGGATGGTCAGCCCACGCCGGATCGAAACACCACCAAAGGAATCAAACTGGTTGGTGGGATGGGGCGCAACATTCTTCTGGGCACCACAGTCAGCGATACGCTCCAGGGAGGTCCCGACCATGACGCCTTGATCGGCCGTGGTGGCGAAGATCATCTGCATGGAGAAGCAGGAAATGACAGTTTTGTTCCCTGGATCTCCGCATCAGAATCAACAGAGAACGTAAGCGTGAATGGAGGGTCAGGTTTCGACCGTGTCTATCTACAAGGTCCTGAATCGGACTACAGCTTGAGTGGCTGCAGCGTCAGCCACTGCATTCTCCGCTCAGCCGCTGGAGGAACACTTCACCTCGCTGACATCGAAATGCTGGTGTTTCAATCCAGCACAAAACGGCTGAGCGATTGATCATCAAAAGGACGTTGCTGCTGAGAAGAACCATCCGTCATGAGTCTCGACGTTGGCGGCTGCAGCAAAACCGTGCGGATGGTTCTGGTGGATTCGGCCTGACCGAAGTTGTCGTCTCATCCCTAATCCTGATGATTGTGTTGATGGTGGTGCTTCGTTCTCAACTCGACAGTGCCCAGCGCACAGAACAATCCGCCGAGCTCAACCAGATCCAGGACAATATTCGTCAGGACCTCAATCTGCTGCGCCAGGAAGCTTTCGGATGGCAGTGCGAGCCCGGGACAGCCTGCACGGGGAAAGCTGCAGATCTCGATACGCCGATGCGCTACGACACATCCCATTGTTCCAGCGATGAGCCGCTTGCGGATTTTCCTGTCAAGAGCTCGATTCTGATGGATAACGGAAACATCAAAATCGAACGACAGATTGAAATCATCAATCGTCAGTTGGAAATCACCCACATCGGCACAAGCCGCGGAAAAACGATCACCAACGATGCGTCACTTGTACCGCAAGCGATGTACTGGTGCAGTTGATGCGCAGAGGACGTACGCCTTACGGAAAATCTTATTAACTCGATTCGTTGAGTTTCAACACAGCCATGAAGGCTTCCTGGGGTACATCAACCTTGCCCATGGCCTTCATGCGTTTTTTACCCTTGGCCTGTTTCTTCAGCAATTTCTTTTTCCTGGAAATGTCACCGCCGTAGCATTTCGCCAGCACATCCTTGCGGATGGCACTGATGCTGGTGGAGGCGATGATGCGGCTGCCGATCGAGGCCTGAATCGGGATCTTGAACTGCTGGCGTGGGATCAGTTCCTTCAATTTTTCCACCAGAGCCTTGCCCACGTTGTAGGCCTTATCCTGATGAACAATCGTGGTGAGGGCATCGGCCCGCTCGCCGTTGATCAACACATCCAGGCGCACAAGCTGGTTTTTGCGATAGCCAATCAAGCTGTATTCCATCGATGCATAGCCCTGAGTACGCGTCTTCATCTGATCAAAGAAATCCGTCACCACCTCGGCGAGCGGTAATTCGTAAATCAACGTCACCCGGTCGGTGGTGATGTACTTCATATCGATGTATTCACCCCGGCGTTCCTGACAAAGTCCCATCAAGGCACCGTTGTAATCATTCGGTGTGTAAATCTCCATCTTCACGTAGGGCTCTTCAATCGATTCACGTTTTTGGGGATCCGGCAGGGTCGCCGGATTGTCCACCATCTCCTCACTGCCATCGATCAGGTTCACCTTGTAAATCACAGATGGCGCCGTGACGATCAGATCAAGGTCGTATTCGCGCTCAAGCCGCTCCTGCACGATTTCCATGTGCAGCAAACCCAGAAAGCCGCAACGGAAACCAAAGCCCATGGCACTGCTGGTTTCCGGTTCGTACTTCAGGGCTGCATCGGAAAGCTGCAATTTGTCGAGGGCGTCGCGCAGATCCGGGTACTGATCCGCTTCAGTTGGGAACAGACCGCAGAACACCACCGGTTTGGCCTCGGTGTAACCGGGCAACGGTGAATCGGCTGGTGCATTCAGCAGGGTGATTGTGTCGCCCACACGGGCATCGGCCACCGCTTTGATCGAAGCCGCCAGATAGCCCACCTCACCGGCATGGAGTTCATCCATTTTTCTCTGATCGGGCGCCATGATTCCGATCTCATCGAGCTCGTAGCTCTTCTTGCTCGCCATCAGCAGAACTTTGTCCTTACAGCTGATCCGACCGCTCATCACCCGGAAATAGACAATCACCCCCCGGTAGGGGTCGTAATAGGAATCGAAAATCAGTGCCTTAGTGGGCTCATCAACCGCGTCCTGCGGTGGCGGCACGCGATCCACCACCGCTTGAAGAATCTCCGGCACTCCCAAACCGGTTTTGGCTGAACAGGGAATGGCGTTGTCGCAATCCAGCCCAATGATCGCCTCGATCTCTTCCTTGATTCGATCCGGATCGGCACCGGGCAGATCGATTTTGTTGAGCACCGGGATGATCTCCAGATCATTCTCAAGCGCTAAATAGACATTGGCCAGGGTCTGCGCTTCCACGCCCTGGCTGGCATCCACCACCAGCAGCGCCCCTTCGCAGGCCTGCAAGCTTCGGCTCACCTCATAGGAGAAGTCCACATGGCCAGGGGTGTCGATCAGGTTGAGCACGTACTGCTCGCCATCGGCCGCCGTGTAGTTCATCCGAGCGGCCTGGAGCTTGATCGTGATCCCCCGTTCCCGCTCCAGATCCATGTTGTCCAGGAATTGGTCTTGCATGTCCCTGTTGGCCACCGTTCCGGTGTCCTGCAACAAGCGATCTGCCAGTGTCGACTTGCCATGGTCGATGTGGGCAATGATGCAGAAGTTGCGAATCCGTGAGACGGGAGCGTCGGTCATGCAGCGGCGATTACCCGGCTCGGGTTCGATTGGCTTCGTTAAAGCAATCCTAGGGAGAGGGCACCAGCAGCCATGAGCAACCCCTGGGCCTTACTGATGCTGGCCATCACTGCAGAGGTGCTGGGCACCTCATGCCTGCGCTTGTCGGAGGGCATGACCAAGCCCATTCCGACCGTATTGGTCTTTTGTGCTTATGCCATCGCCATGGCCTTGCTCTCCAAGGTGGTGCTCTCCATTCCACTCGGCCTCACCTATTCCCTCTGGAGTGGCATTGGCACCATCGCAATCGTGCTGGTGGGCTGGCTGGCGTATCAGCAAGCGTTGTCCATCACTCAGATCATCGGCATCACGATGATCACATCTGGTGTAGTGCTTGTGAATATCGGTCGCTGAGCCACAAAACCCTTCATCTGAAGGACAGACAGTAGCCATCAGAAATTCTATGAATTAAGTGTTGACCATCCGTTGTGAGCAAGCTCACAGCATGTCTTGACGTCGCTCAACATTCATCAAAAGAAGAGCACGTATTCATGGAATATCGACCAGGTCATCCACATGGGCGGTTTCCAGTTACGAAGCAGAGCAAATCACGCCAGCGGCAACCACGGATTCACCCTTACAGAAGTGATGGTTTCCGGTGTTATCTTCACCTTGGTGATGACATCAGTGGGGCAAATGCTGACCTCGTCACTGGCTGGAAGCAGCCATATCTCAAGCCGCCGTCGGATTGAAAATGCCATTGAAGACAATATCCAATTGGTTCACCAGGCCGATGTTCAGCTGACCAAAGACCTAAAACTCGATGACCAGAAATTACAAGACGCATGCCTTTCACCAACAAAGTTTTTTGCGAACGAATTGATCAAGGAAGGAGGGGTCGCATTTGTCAAAAAGCCCACTCATCGAACTGCAAGCAATGATGATGCGATTCAACGCACAATCACACCTGATCAAGCAAATAGAGTAACCAGGGTTACCTATCAATTCAAAGGACCAGAACAAAACATCGACGTTGAGCGTCGCATTGTCGAAGTCAATCCCAACTTTCAGATGCATTGCTTCAGTGATGCAACGACAGCTGAAAATACACCCTTAGACGATACCAAAAAAATAGTCAAAATTTCGAAGAAAAGCTCCTCAACAACAACCAAAAACAACAACAAAACGAAGAAAATAGCCCGCTCGAAAGGCAAGAGCAAGCGCAAATGTTCCTTACGACAACGGATCAAAGGCAGGTGTTAATCAACCAACCGTTTTTTTTCGCTGATGGGTCTTAGCGTTGCGACCGCCAGCGGCTACCCGCCTGCTCCCTCAAGGCCCAACCGTGCATTACTGCGGTGGCGCATTCCGGCCAGAACGGAGCCATCGGTTGCAGGATCTTGGCCATAGGAGGGCAACACAGCCCGCAAGCGTTCCTGCCAGGCCGGAGTCGCCAGCTGGTCTGCAAAGCAGCGCTCCAGCACCTCCAGCATGATCGTCACCGCCGTGCTGGCACCGGGAGAGGCCCCCAACAGGGCGGCCAGGGAGCCATCGCCTGAGGCCACAACCTCCGTGCCGAGTTGCAACCGGCCTCCCTCACGTTTGTTGCTTTTGATGATCTGAACGCGCTGACCCGCCACCGATAGGCTCCAGTCCTCAGCCTCGGCCGTGGGCATGAACTCCTGCAGCGCCCCATGGCGCTCCTCCGGGCTCTGACGGAGTTGGTTCACGAGATAACGCACCAGTTCCACGTTCTTGACGCCAACCTGCAGCATCGGGAAGAGATTGGTTGGCCGAACCGACTTGGGGAGGTCGAACAACGACCCCTGCTTTAGAAACTTGCTGCTGAAGCCAGCAAAAGGCCCGAACAACAACGAGCGCTGGCCATCAATCCAGCGGGTGTCGAGGTGGGGAACCGACATCGGCGGAGCTCCCACAGCCGCCTTGCCATACACCTTGGCCCATTGCTGTTCCGCCAAATCGGCATTGCTACACACCAACCACAGCCCACTCACGGGGAATCCGGCAAAGTCGAGCGCTTCGGGAATCCCGGAACGCTGCAACAACGGCAGCGCACCGCCGCCAGCACCGAGGAACACGAAGGGGGCCTGCACCTCAGAACGGCCGGAGGGACCGTTCAGCTCCAGGCGCCAATCCGCCTCGGTCATGTCCGAGCGGCGCAGGCGCTTGAGATCGCGCACCTCAGTGCCGTACCAAATGGTCAGCGCACCAGAGTTCTGCAGGGGCAGCAGATAGGCGCGGGTGAGCGCTCCGAAATCAACGTCGGTGCCGCGCTCGATGCGTGTGGCTGCAACTGGCTGCTGCGAATCCCGCCCCTTCATCACCAGAGGCATCCACTCCGTCAGCTGCTGACGGTCCTCACTCCAATGCATCGCCTCGAATGCTGGGAGCTCACACAATTGGTCAAAGCGTTGCTTCAGAAAGGCAATGTTTTCCGGGGTCCACACCGCGCTGATATGAGCGGCCTGATGCAAAAACCCCTTGGGATCCAGGCATCCCCGTTCGGACAGGGATCCCCAAAATTCAAGACTGCGCTCGAAGGCAGCGTTGATCGCCACCGCCTTGCCAGTGGCGACCGTGCCATCCGCCTGAAGCGGCGTGTAATTCAGTTCGCAGTTGGCCGCATGGCCTGTTCCGGCGTTGTTCACCGCCGCTGAACTTTCCAGCGCCGGAGCCTCAAGCCGTTCCACCATCAGCAAGCGCAGGTCCGGGTCGAGCTCATGCAGCAACGCAGCAAGGGTGGCTCCCATGATTCCGGCTCCAACGAGCACGGCGTCGTATCGGCGATCTGCGTCGAAAGTGCTGTCGTTCCGCAACGGAGCTGGGGGTGGAAACCGCTCTGGCCACCCTATGGGTCAGCTCCGTAGTCTTGTTGTAACGAGTTCTGCGCAGCTTGATGAGCACCGAAACCATGGCCCTCACCATCGAGAACGTGGAAAAGGTGCTCGATGAACTGCGCCCGTTCCTCATGGCCGATGGCGGCAACGTTGAAGTTGTCGAGCTCGATGGCCCGATCGTGAAGGTACGGCTGCAGGGAGCCTGCGGCAGCTGCCCCAGCAGCACGATGACCTTGAAAATGGGCATCGAACGCAAGATGCGCGAATCGATTCCTGAGGTGAGTGAAGTGGTGCAGGTGCTCTGAACCGTCCCAGCACTGCTCGTACAAACTTGATTCAAAACGTGTTGACCCCGATCTGAGCTGTTGGATCGATTGTTCGTCTACGGCTCCCTGAAAGCCAACGGCAGCGCCCACGATCTGATCCAAGGAGCTGAACGGGAACCCGATGGGGTTCTTGAAGCTGCCGAGCTGATTGAAGTCTCGGGATATCCCATGCTCCGATCGGGATCAGCAGAGGTGCGAGGGGAGGTTTATCGCATCTCGGCGAGTCGCTGGCCCGCTCTTGATGATTGGGAAGACGCCCCAGAGGTTTATCAACGCCGAAAGCGGCAGCTCAAGGATGGACGGAGCGTCTGGGTTTATGAGGCGCCCTGAGGGTGAGCTGGGCACACCTTTGCCTCGAAATCGCAGGCATACACGGCGGGTTTCTGCCAGCTCAACGGAATCTCCAGCAGATCACGGCTGCCCGTGATGCCCTGAACCACAAACAAGGCAGCCGCCAGAACGGAGAGCGTGATGTGCAGACGCCGAACACGAAGGTCCCGCAGAATCTCGGGACGGATGGCCAGAGACAGCAGCATCAGGCCGGTGACCACGACGCCCGACCAATAGTGATCCTGTTTCCACACCTCGGGTTGGGCACCAAGACCCAGCACTCCAGCCCAACTGATCAGGGCAAACACCAGGCGCAATGACAACGCCTGACTGAACCAAAGGGCCCCCAAGCTGGCAACGCTGCCCAGCAGCACCAGAAGCAGCAGTCCAGCTCGAGCGATCCCGCCGGAAAATTCGGCAAGGGGCTTCTGGGTGGTAATCGCCACCGCAAGAGCAATCAGAACAAGCAGCTGCACCGATGCGGCCAACCATCGTCCGAGCTGACTGTGGTCCTGACCGACCACTGCCGGATGCTTCACCTTGTTGACCCGTCGCTGGCGGGTCTGCCAGGCGAGTCGGAGCACCATGCCAATCAGCGGGAAGACGACCACGACGGCCAACGCCGGATGCAGGAGCCATAACCAATCAACGGTGGTCACGGGCGTGCTTCGGTGAGCTCATAACAACTTTCATGCTGACCTGAATGAGAGGCAAAGGGATTCACACTCAAAAATCTCTCAATATCTATAGTGCGATAAGCAGATGCAAACCAAAACGATATCTTTCTCTCTACAAACAAGGAGTCCTAAATACTTTAATCATTGGCATACAATCAATAGCAGACTCAAATCACCGAGCTATCCAGACCAATCCAATATCCTTCATCGAATCAGCCATCGCAATCATGTACCGAAGAATCACTCAGGCAATCATCTTGTGTGTCAACAAAACGCACAAGACAACTTTATCAGGCAAACATCTGAGTCCATTTTTCGAAATCAAGCCCATTAGGCGACGCATATCTCAATAACATCTCAGAAAAATCAGACATTAGCTCAATATTAAAGCTCACACTACAGCGCCATCCGCCAGACATTGAATACATGCAATAAGCCAGGCTTAGAATCAAGAACGGATCAAACTTGCATGGGGCTCGATCATTATGACGGATCTGAACGGCGCTCAACTCAGAGATCTTTTTCCAGCACTGGCCAACAAGACGTACTTCAACAAGTGAGAGGGTTCTAATAATTGAGTGGTGAACTGGGTTTTACAGGAGGCGCGAACAAAGCCGCGAACCAAAACCTGAACCAAGACCCATGCAACTACAACCACCCAACCAGCCCAGCCAACCAACCCAACAAAGAGCAGCATCCTGGTCTCAATGGATCGGATGAAGCAGGAAGAGGACCGAGTGCTGATGGGCATGGGGCATGACAGGACCCAACCAGGACCGGTTCTTCTACTCAAACGTTGCGCGTCTTATGGACGTATCAACCCCTTTTATCGCGATCCAATTTCTCTTCAGCTGGCGCAGCATTACAGCTAAGGAAGCCCTGAGACATGCCTAGGAGGCTCTGTGAGCGGCTCAAATATTAATTAGGCAATCTGCCAGTTAACATCTAACCCTTGCCTGAGGGCCTTCAGGGTGTCAATGGTATGGGCGGAGTTATACAGAGAGAAAGCAATGGCGTATCTGAAGGGAGAAGAGCAAAAGGGTATGTAATAGGAGGAAAAGCAATGGCCTATGTGTACAGGTAAGAACGATAGGCCCCGTCTACAGGAAAAAGCGATGGGCTACCTTTACAGGAAGAACGATTGCCTACGTATACAGGAGGGACTGCTTACGGGCGTACGTTTACAGGAAAGAACCTTATGGGCCTACCAATACAGAGAAAGATGCTTACGGGCCTACGTTTACAGGAGAAGAGATTTATGGGCCTAGCAATACAGGAGAAATAGCAAAGGGGTACGTTTACAGGAAGACCAATGGCGTACCAATACAGGGAAGATGACGAAGGGGGATCTATAAGGGGAGAACCCAATGGCGGATGTTTACAGGGAGAAGCTGTACGGGCGGAGTAATACAGGAAGAAGCAATGTTCTAGTAATACAGGGAGAACGGCGATGGCCGAGTAATACAGGGAAAGAGCAATAGGGGAGTAATACAGGAGAAGAGCGATGGCGTACGTATAGAGGGAAAAGGCGATGGCGGAGTAATACAGAGGAAGACACACAAAGGATTGTGCTAGTCACTTTGGTCAAGGAAAAGACCTAAACACCCATCTATGAGGCGCAACAGGATTGAGACCAAACTGTGTTGATGATGTAAAAGGGTAATAATGAATGACGTGAGTCGTTATTTTTACAAGTGCGTTATGACAAAATAAATTGAAAAGGCATTAACAATCCATCTATAAACAACGTAAGAACCAATAACAATCAATTAGGTCCCATTTGTTTCCATCTTTCCAGTCAACAAGGTTCTCCACAGAACACAATAATATATGGTCATTATCAACACACCCCCACCTATTTACGAGATAGCAAAACTACATACCAACGGCGCAGTTCAAATATATGCGCTCATGTTTGAAAGCGCATTCAAAGATACCAACTATGACGACAGAACTTACTTACCGCCAGACCAAAGACGAGACACAGGTGGCACGACACAATGGACAATAAAAGGGATGGCAGAAGTTTTAAGACTAGGCAAGAAGACCATCATCACAGCTATACAAGTACTCATAGACAATGGATATATCTCAGTGGCTGGCTATGAATCAAGTGGTCATCATTCAAAACGACGAATCTTCAGGGTGACTGCTGTTGATCAGCTAGATGCCCGAAGAGCTGCATTAGAAATCATGGGTCAGCAAAAACTAGTGGACAAGAAGGAGAAGAAATATTCTTACATAGCCAACAAGAACTAGCACGATGAATGTTTAGTTCTTGACGCAAAGATTATTATGATGGCAATGCTTAAAGTTAGACGCTATATGTTCAAAGGTAAGACCTATGAACAGAAATTATTTCCCGACCAATGTGTCTGGAGGCTATGCGAATAGTGGGTCTTAAAAGCCTACACGCCGGCATAGGGGAGTTCTGTCCTTCTACACAGGTCTTTGTATGGGTTCAGACTTTTTTGTCATATTTTAGGGAGGTATTTGCTGTGTCAGGTTGACTGAAAATTAACGCACAGTACAAGCCTGCATAAGTTTTGCGTAATCACGTGACCCTGGTATCACCTGTTCCCAACGATTAGGCATTCCATCTTCTACACGAAGAGTTCTCAATTTGAACTGCGGACAATCCGCTTCACTTATTTCTCTTTCAAAGCTTGTTTTAAAGGTGACATACGGGAAATTCCTTGAAATGACTTTGAGATAAATGCACCCTTTAATTCCTGCGCCATAATCTTCGCATGCTGTTCTGCACCCAGCAACTTCATCGCATTCCGGTGGAGAAGGATTAGTGAATTGAGCTTGAGCAGGTATAACGGCCAGCAAAGAAGAAGTCGAAAGAAGTGTTGCGAGAAGAAGTTTCATTAGAGCTAGTGCATACGTAAGACTAACACCTCTACAAGACCCTATAAGAGCCTCTAATAGTTACCTTATAGAATGTACCTAACTCAGCCGTAAAGACTGCTAGAGGGCCTTGCAGACGCCTTAGGGTAAGTTCTACGAACCCACTACAGAGGCTATTAGTTGGTTTTTATTAGACAACTACCTCTTAAATTTTTGCTGAAATGTGAGAAGAGACATAAGGTAGTGTCAGGGACTGCTATGGGTGATTGGGTGGTAAGCATTAAATAACCTGTTTTACCACCTATAAATCCTCCATTGCTGGAACCTATAACTTAGGTTTAAGTGAACAGCCTGGGAAAGCTTTCAAACCCTTCTCCACTGCTTCATTTGACAGTGGTCTCCCACGATAATTCCACTCATACCAATCATCCCAATACAAAACTAACTTCTCTTTTGTAAGACTGCCTTTTGCTTCTAAGGTACAAAGCAAACTCACCATCGTTGCAGCACCAACAAAATCGCCAACTCCTGTGCAAATATTAACGATTTCGTCTGTAGATAGGCAAACATTACTTAACTCTTCCCATGTCTCAAAAGCCTGAACTGGAGCTGTTGAAAGAAGCAGTGCGCCAAGTAGCGGAAAGAGTTTCATGGAAGCACTTGAAAGAACTGATGATGCATGAAGACATCAACTAGGGAATAGGTTTAATTGAACATTCTGGGAATTCTTCTAATGTCATCTCTACTGCTTTTTTCAACGCTGGGCTCATACCCTGATTAAAGCTCCATTCATCCAAAGTCAAATCTAAATCCTCTTTTGTAATCCTGCCTTTCGCTTCAAAGTTACAAAGCAAAATCACCATATTCCTCATAGCACTCATTTGAGCAACACTTACGCACAAATTAGTGTTTTCTTCTGAAGCATTACAAGCTTTCTCTATTTCCTCAAATGTTAAAAAAGTAAAAGCCTGAGCTGGAGCAGCTGAGATGAGGAGTGAGCCGATGAGTGGAAGGAGTTTCATGGGATTAGCCTGAAAGAAGTGATGATAAAAATTAGGGGATAGGTTTAATTGAACACTCTGGGTAATCTTTTAATGTATCGTATAATGCTTCATTCCCTAGTGGTGTCCAACCATCAAGCTCATACAATTCATCCCAAGTCAAAACTATATTCTGTTTTGTAAGCCTGCCTTTTTCTTCTAAGGTGCAAAGCAAACTCACCCATCCCATAGTGCCAACATATTCAGCAGCTCCTGCGCAAATCTTATCCATTTCTTCTGAAGCTTTACAAGTTTTTCTTAGCTCTTCAAATGTTTCAATAGCCTGAACTGGTGTTGCTGAAATGAGGAGTGAGCCGATGAGTGGAAGGAGTTTCATGGGATTAGCCTGAAAGAAGTGATGATAAAAATTAGGGGATAGGTTTAATTGGGTTATCAGCTTAATCCTTCCAATTGACTTGAAAGTTTTCTGGCATGGGTATAAGTATACATTCATGCGTCGTTGATTCAAGCCCTTCCCCGCTCTTTGCAAATAGTGGGGTATATACTTCGGTCAAGGTGTTCATATTAAACTCACGTGAACTTTTTGCAATCAATGAATTATCAACAATTTTATATGTCGAAATAATGAGCTTGAAAGTATTATTCACTAGGCTCGTATCGAATGTCAATAATTCATCCTCAAATTTAAACGGCTTTACGTGTGTGAAAGAAATTTCAAAATTATGCTCAACCTGATATTCATAATAATCGCCATTGCTTTTATCAAACGTTGTTGCTGCATATGAAAAACTAGCTCCAGGCCAGTCTTCATTAAAGTCTGCAATGATTTCTTCAGCAGTCTTACCTTCATAGCTATAGTCGCATACGTAACTTACTAATTTACGCTTACCTGCCTCACTTGTTTGAAAAGTCTGAACTGGTGCTGTTGAAAGAAGGAGTGCACCGATGAGTGGAATGAGTTTCATAGGACTAGCCTGAAAGAACTAATGACGCTGGAGCCAACAACTAACGAACAGGTTTAATTGGGCAATTCGGATAGTCTAATAGCACCATCTTAACTCCTTCATTCCACATAACTTTTTCAAATTCTTCTTCTAGCACGTTTCTACTAATTTTTTCTCTCCTAGCAAATACCTTTGGTGTTATTTCACCCGTATCCCTTAAGTCACAAAGGAGTGTATACCCACTAAGCGCAGCAAAAAAGAACGCACTTCCTAAGCAAGCTTCCCTTGCTGCTTCAGAGGTTTCACAGGGTTTCGTTATCTCCTCAGACGTCTTAGAAGCATGAACTGGTGCTGTTGAAAGAAGTAGTGCACCAATTAATGGAATAGTTCTGAGTAGTGACCTCATAAAAAATGACATAATTTTGTGTAGCCTATTATCGTAGTAGTAGGGACGCAGAAAGACCCCATAGCGTGACTACTATTCTGCCAAATCGTCTCGGCCAGCTAGGTCAAAATGGTTTTTGCTCTGCCTATGGCCACGCTCAGCATTCAGCTGGGAACCAAGGCAAATCAAGTAGAAGCATTGTATCTGGGCTGATTACGAACCAAAGCAGTAGCGTGCATACTGCTTGTGCACTGCAAAACCTCGCTGGTTTACAGAAATAGGTTTGGACAGGGATTGTATTCTTATTTTTTGTGTATCTGTACGTAATTTGTTAGCGCACACGACAAATACAGGAATAGCACTAATCAATCAGCGCAATAGCATCAACCAACTTTTGCCAATTAAGACCTCCATACTTCTGTGTCATTGTCTTCTTGGAATGACCTAGCAGCTGTGCAATAGTCCTCTCTGGTACGTCGTTCTCTACAAGGATGTTGGTGACACGGTGACGTAGACCGTGAGGGTTTAACCCTGTCACCTTCTTGCAAGGATTAGCAAGGTTGGCACCCCATCTGATTACCTTAGTGTCTTTATTGATCTGCATGGTTGAAGGCCAGATAGTCCCTTTGATCTGACGCAATGGCTTGAGTGTCTCCTCAAGATCAGGGTGTATGGGTACTGGTCTTTGTGAGTGCGCATTCTTCAACCCTCGCTCGTCCATCCACTCAATACTTATTCGGTCTGCTTTGATGTCTTCACCACGTAATGCACAGATCTCAGCCAGCCTGGCACCCGTGTAATACAGGATGCGAAAGATAGGTACGTACATACATTCCGACTCATCCCACTGACCTATGGGTGTCGTTATGAGATCGCCACGGGTCAGCATCTTCTGTGCTTCCTCAGCAGGTGTTGGCTTCAGACGCTGATCACTTGTGAGGTTTTGGAAGATCTGATCGTGTTGTCGGTACTCACGTTGCTTACGCAGTGCAGACCACAACCCACTGAGCTGAGCAAGAGATGTCCTGATGGTGCCTTTGGACTTGCCGGAAGAAATCAGGTGTTCCAGGTAGTCCTCAGCGTGATCACGGGAGCAGTGAAGAGGAGAGCTGACCTTGCAGAACGCAAGAAAGGATTCCAGCTTTGACTTCAGCTCAACATGTGTCCTCAGGTTCTTGTTGCTGTGCATCCACTTGATGTCCAGCAGATCCTGAGCAGTAAAGAGCTTCTTTGGTTCAGCTCCACCCAGCAACAGCTCCTCACCACGTGCTGCCTGTTCTTTGGTGAGTAGGTCAACGCCCTGCAAGGCCAGCATCTGAAGACCAACGTTCAGGTCAGCTGGATCTAGGTCAGTAGTCAGGCCTGGTAGTTGCTCTATCAGCTCATCGGTAGAGAGCAGCCCTGTCTGCTTCCAGGTACTGATCAGGGCGTCTGTACGGGCAATGAATGCAGGGCTCTTGCGTCTTGCTTCTTGGATGGTCTCTCCTGCTGGCTCAATCCATTTGGTCTTGCCAACTGCAGCCTGCATGGACCTTGGTACTGCACGCTGGAATTGGAATCCCTTTCCCGCCGTTTTCCTGGTGTATGGAGGCAGAGCCAATGAGTGCGAACCAAACTACGAACCAAGATAAGCTCAGTTCCCTTAGGAAACAATACCCTGCATTAGCCAACAAGACGTACTTCAACTTCGGTGGGCAAGGGCCACTTCCCACCCCAGCCCTCAACGCAATCACAGGCTGCTGGCAGCGCATTCAAGAGCTGGGCCCATTCACAACCGATCTCTGGCCATTCATCGGCAAAGAACTGAACAGCACCCGGCAACAGTTGGCGAAGCTCTGCGGCGTTGCCCCCCATCGCCTTGCCCTCACGGAAAACGTGACCAGCGGTTGCGTGTTGCCGCTCTGGGGACTGCCGTTCAGCCATGGTGATCATCTGCTGATCAGCGACTGCGAACACCCAGGCGTCTTAGCGGCCTGCGTTGAGTTAGCCCGTCGAGAGGGACTGGAGATCGACACCTTGCCGGTGAAAAACCTGCGAGGCGATCCGGCTGCCACCGACGCCGCTGTGATCGATGCTCTTGAGCAAAGCCTGCAGCCGCGCACCCGGCTGGTGGTGCTGAGCCATTTGCTCTGGAACACCGGACAGATCATCCCGATTGCCGCGGTAGCCGATCGGCTTGAAAGCCACCCACATCGGCCGTTTCTGCTGGTGGATGCTGCCCAGAGCTTCGGACAGATCCCGACCAGTCAAGCGGCAGCGGCGGCTGACATCTATGGCTTCACTGGACACAAATGGGCCTGCGGACCGGAAGGGCTCGGCGGTGTCGCTTTGTCGGAGCGGGTGCTTGCAGAGGCCAATCCAACCGTGATCGGCTGGCGCAGCCTCCGCAATGAGAGCAAAGCAGACCTCAGCGAACCCGACCCGTTTCACCGCGACAGTCGTCGCTTTGAAGTGGCCACCAGCTGCGTGCCCCTGATGGCAGGTCTGCGCTGCTCGCTCGATCTGCTGCAGCAGGCTGGAACACAAGAGCAGCGGCTGGGGAGTATCTGTCGGTTGAGCGGCAGGCTCTGGCAGGGGCTTGCAGATGTGGCCGGGGTGACGCCACTTCTATCCGTCCCACCAGCCAGCGGACTTGTGAGCTTCGAATGGGGCAGCAATGAGCCCCTGGGCGACCTGGTGAAACAACTGGGCAGCGAGGGGATCTGGATCAGAGATCTGGCGGACCCTGATTGCCTGCGGGCCTGCACCCACACGTTCACCACAGAGGAGGAGGTGGACGCCTTACTCGACGCCCTGAAGCGACTAGCCACAGCCTGAGGCGAACCACCTAAGCCAGCGTCTGTCCAGCCGCTCAGGCCAGACTGATGAAACGCGGATCGGCAGACATGCTCTGGCTCAAGAAACTGAACTTCATGGAAACGGCCAAGCTTGAAATGGAGCTGATGAAGGCCTTTGAAGCCGGGGACAATCTGGACGCCAAGCTTCAGACCCAAGCCGATCTTGCTGCCAGCACCAACGATCCGGAACAGGCCTGGAAACTTGAGGTTTGGACAAAAATGTTGGTAAGAATCCGTAAAATGCAAACCATGATGGACGGTGAAAGCCAACCGAAATCATGACGATGGCGCTTGTGATTGATGGCCTTCACTGCTGAATCCCTGCCGAAAGCGATTCAACTTTCGGTCTCATCGGTGTTTTTACTCGCCGGCATCGGAGCCATGATGAATGTGTTACCTGGCAGGCTTGTTCGCTGCATCGATCGCGCAAGAACGCTGAAGGAATCCAGCGAGCGGTTGAGTGAGGCAGAAAGCATCGAGTACGGCCTCCTGAAAAAAAGAATGCAACTGGTAACCAGCTCCATCGAACTCCTGGCAAGTTCCACACTTGCCATCGCAACGGTGGTGGCCATGATTTTTCTGTCTGTGATTCTTAAGTTGAACCTCTCACAGGTTGTCGCTCCACTGTTTGTGGCAGCAATGCTGATGTTGATGGTCTCCACCATCAATTTTCTCAGGGAAATCAGACTCGCTTCCCGCCAACTGAAAGACAGCCTTTCAATCCCAGTACAATCAGTTCAATAAATGATCCACAATATTTCCAGAAACACTTTTCTTGATCAAGGCTGAATCATCAGCTCAGGATTCAACATCTTGTCCTTTATCAACAGAGCAGATGGACTCCAATTCACGAACATAGAGCTTCACATCTTTGACAAACATTTCACTGGCAGCTTTCCCTGTGGACACAACTGGAAGCTGTTTGTTGGTGATCGATCTGTATGAAAAGGAGAGTGCATGCTGATCCTTCGCACTTTGATTCCAGATTTCACAATGGACCCGTTTGAAGTCCTGATCGTTTAACTGCGTACAGCCAAACAGAACAACACCAATCCACCAGCAAGATCGCAACATCAGCGATGGCTCACCTGGGCCACAACAAGGCAGGCGTCAGGCCTTCACCAGATCAACAACGCTGAGCACCAAGCCCAGCGCAACGACCGGCGGCGCAACCCAGCGCAGCATCACCAGCAACAGACCCTGCAAAAGCGGCGGGGTGCCGCTGGCATCCAGATCTTTGCGGAAGCGATCGGGCAGGACCCAGCCCAGCAGAAGCGAGAGCAGCAAGCCGCCGAGGATCAGCAACAGCCCCCCGAAAACGGAATCCATCCAGCCAAGGGCCTTGATGGACGTGGCGGCCGGCAGCCCTGCCACAAAAATCACAGCCGCAGACACCCAGACCGCTTGAAGGCGTGAACATCCCAGGCGATCGATCAGGCAGGCCACCGGCACTTCCAGCAACGAAACCGCCGAGGTGATGGCGGCGATGTAGGCCAGAGCGAAAAACACCACGGCCACCACACGGCCAACCCCGCCGAGGGATGCCAGACCGGCAGGAAGCGCAATGAAGATCGTGCCAAGCGTCGACTCACTCACCACCTCTTTCAAACCGAAGCTCATCACCACAGGGAAGGTGACCATTCCGGCCAGCAGACCAACAGCGGTATCAAGGCCGGCAATGGTTAGGGCCTGGCGCGGAAGCTGGGAGCGGCGATCCAGGTAGGCCGCGTAGCCAAGAATGCAGCCGATCCCCGTGCCGATCGAAAAGAACGCCTGGGTGAAGGCGTTGCGAATGGTGGTGGTATCGAGCAGCTGGCTGCCATCCCAGCGCAGCAGGAAGGTGCGATAGCCCTCGCCGGCTTGCGGAAGCCCAGCAGCCCAACCCGCCAGAACCAGCAGCAGCAGGAACAGCAACGGCAGGCCCCAACGGGAGAGCCGCTCGATCCCGCTCTGGACCCCAGCTGCAACAACAGCGGCTGTCAGCAGCAAGCTGACTAGCTGACCCAACAGTGCCGCCTGTCCTCCACTCAGTCCTTCGAAAAAGGCTTCGGCCTCGCCGATGTTCTGGGGCAGTCCGGACGCCAAGACCTGAACCAGGGTGACGCCGGTCCAGCCCATCAGCACCGCGTAGAACGCCAGGATTCCGCAGGACGCCAGCACAAACAGCCAGCCCATGGCCTGCCAACGCTGACCAGCGGCCAGAACGGGTGCCATCAGCGGGCTGCGTCCCGTACTGCGTCCAAGCACCATCTCAGCCACCAGCACCGGCAGGCAGACCAGCAGCACAATCAGGACGTAGAGCAGAAGGAAGGCGGCCCCTCCTCCCTGCGAAGCCCGGTAGGCGAATCCCCAGAGATTGCCGAGTCCGACGGCGCTGCCTGCCGCCGCCAACACGAAGCCGAAGCCCGACCTCCATTGTTCCCGTGCCGCCATTGCTGCCCGTAGAGCCGATCTCCGGCACAGCTTGCCAGTGATCGCCTGTCCTGATGGGAGACTGGTGCGACTTGCCGCTCTCCTGTGAAAGCGATCAGCGTGCTGGGCTCCACCGGTTCGATTGGAACCCAGACCCTCCAGATCGCCGAGGAGTTCCCCGATCAATTTCGCGTTGTCGCGCTGACCGCCGGCCGCAATCTGTCGCTGCTGGTGCAGCAGATCCAGCGCCATCAGCCCGAGCTGGTGGCCTTGGCAGATCCTGCGCTGCTGCCGGTTCTGAAGCAACACCTGGAGGATCTCCCCGCCGACCAGCGACCCGCCAAAGCGCCCGAGCTCGTGGCTGGACCCAGCGGGCTCAACGCTGCCGCCTCATGGGACACGGCTGATCTGGTGGTGACCGGCATCGTTGGCTGTGCCGGCCTTCTGCCCACGTTGGCCGCGATCCGTGCCGGCAAGGATCTCGCTCTCGCCAACAAGGAAACGCTGATCGCAGCTGGCCCTGTTGTGCTGCCGGAGCTGAAGAAAAGCAGCAGCCGGCTTCTGCCAGCGGATTCGGAACACTCCGCGATCTTCCAGTGTCTACAGGGAACGCCCTGGGCCGAAAATGCGCGACTTTCCACCGGGGTACCGACCCCAGGTCTGCGGCGCATCCAGCTGACGGCCTCCGGAGGAGCCTTCCGCGATTGGGAAGCCGCTGACCTGGAGAAAGCGACCGTGGCCGATGCCACGCGCCATCCCAACTGGAGCATGGGCCGCAAGATCACCGTGGACTCCGCCACCTTGATGAACAAGGGGCTGGAAGTGATCGAAGCCCACTATCTGTTTGGCCTGGATTACGACCACATCGAGATCGTGATCCATCCCCAGAGCATCATCCACTCGATGATCGAACTGGCGGACTCCTCGGTTCTGGCCCAGTTGGGCTGGCCGGATATGAAGCTGCCGATCCTCTACTGCCTGTCCTGGCCGTCCCGTCTTGAAACGCCCTGGCGGCGACTCGACCTCACCGAAGTGGGGCAACTCACCTTCCGTGGACCGGACACAGCCAAATACCCTTGCATGGAGCTGGCCTACGCCGCTGGCCGAGCCGGCGGCACCATGCCGGCCGTATTGAACGCCGCGAATGAAGAAGCGGTCGCCCAGTTCCTCGATGAACGCATTCACTTCCTCGACATTCCCGATCTGATCGAAACGGCCTGCGAGCGCCACAAGGCCGATTTCATGGATCAGCCGCAGCTTGAGGACGTGCTCAGCGTCGATCAGTGGGCCAGGCAGGCCGTCCGGGAAGCCGTGCAACGCGGCACCCGTCGGATGACGCTTCCCGCCGTGGCGGCGTGAAAGGGATCAGCCATCACCTGCTGCTGTGTGCCACAGCCAGCAAGGCCAAGTGCTGTGATCCAACGGTTGGTGCCGCGGCCTGGAACCGACTCAAACAGCTCGTGAAACAACTGGGGCTGGAAGACCCTGATCGCGTTGAAGGCGTGGTGCTGCGCAGCAAAGCGGATTGCCTGCGCATCTGCGAAGGCGGCCCGGTTCTGCTGATCTGGCCCGATGGCTGCTGGTATGGCGGCGTCACACCCGAGCGCCTCGAGCCGATTCTTCGACAGCACGTGATCGCGGGGGAACCGATCGAGGAGTGGCTGATTCAGCGGACACCAATGCTCTGCAACCAGGCCACCGCCAGCTGATCACCCCAGCAACCTGCCTGGCCGTGAAAGCCGTTGTGACCACCACGGCGGGTGAACACAAACTTCAGCGGCCCGTCCGGAGCCTGCGATTGCTCCAGCTGCATCGCGGCTGCTGCGGGCACCCAGGGGTCGTCCAGGGCTTGCAGCAGCAGGGTGGATGGCCATGACTCCGGCTGACCAGAGCTGAGATGCGGCAGCGGTGAGGCCTTGCGGTAGTAGTCCTCCACATCGGCATAACCCCAGCGAGGGGCCGTGATCGCGGTGTCGAACGCCCTGATGGTGGTTGGTGGGGTCTCACCGCAGAGAATCCGCTCCTCGTTCTTTGAAAGGCCGAAGGGGTCCGCTGCGGTTTGGCGTACAAGACGCTTCAACAGCCAGTGCTGGTACAGACGATTGCGGGGCCGTTCAATCGACGCGCTGCATGCCGCCAGATCCAGGGGACTGCTGGCACAGAACAGACCATCCAGCAGAGTCGCGTCGCTGAGGCAGGCATTCAGAAGCATCGTTCCGCCCAGGGAAATGCCCGCACCCAGCAGCGGTCGACCATCCGCCAGCTGGCGGGCCCGCGCGATCACGGGCAACAGATCGCTGTTGCAGCGCGCGGCATAGGTGCCCCCCGCCAGATGACGGCCTGGGTCGGCGCCGCGCAAGTTCAAGCGCAGAACGGCAAAACCAGCATTACGAAGGGCCGCTCCCATCCGTCGCAGCCCCTCTCTGGAGCTGGAGCCCCCGAGGCCGTGGAGCAGCAGCACCAGGCCCTGCGGAGTTGAGCAGGGCAGATCCAGCAAGGCCAGCAACTGACCAGCCTGAGCGGCACCGCTGGCGAGGGCTGGCACATCAATCAGGACGGGGTTCCCGCTCTCAGGCGGAAGATCCACGGGCCTGAGCGTGTCGCGCAGGGTCTGAAGATCACCGCCGAGCCAGGGGAGCCGCTGCCGAAATGGCAGAAGCCCCAGCTCGCGATCAATCATTTCTTACCGAGTCCCAGGTCTTTCAGCTCCGTCAGCAGATCGCCCAGCACCCGTTTGGCATCGCCGAACACCATGGAGGTGTTGGCCAGCTCGAACAGGTCGTTCTTGATGCCTGAATATCCAGCACTCATGCCCCGCTTCACCACGAAGACGGTGCGGGCCTCCTGAACATCGAGAACAGGCATGCCATACAGCGGAGAACTGGGGTCGCTCTTGGCTTGCGGATTGACAACATCGTTGGCACCGAGCACCAGCACCACATCCGTCGCGGGGAAATCCGGATTGATCTGATCCATCTCCTTGAGCTGCTCGTAGGGCACATCGGCCTCAGCCAGGAGAACATTCATGTGACCCGGCATGCGTCCTGCCACCGGATGAATGGCATAGGCAACGTCAATCCCCGCACTCTCAAGCACCCGCGTTACCTCGCGCAGGGTGTGCTGTGCCTGGGCGACCGCCAGGCCGTAACCAGGCACGATCACCACCCGCTCAGCCGCCTCGAGGGTGAGTGCGCACTCCTCGGCACTGCAGCTGGTGATGTTGGTGTATTCGCCACCACCGCCGCCGCTCGCTGAGGCCCCGAGGGCTCCACCAAACAGCACGGAGACCAGTGAACGGTTCATGCCGTCGCACATCACCTGGGTGAGGATCAGACCGGCGGCCCCGACCATGGCACCGGCCACAACCAGGAGTTGACTGCCCACCACAAATCCGGCGGCTGCCGCGGCCACACCGGAGTAGCTGTTGAGCAGGGAAATCACCACGGGCATGTCTGCCCCACCGATCGGCAGTGTGACGCCGATACCAAGCAGGGAGGCGCCGATCACAAGCAGGGCCAGCCCCTGGGAGGCCTGACCACTCACCAGCATCTGCACTGCAGCGATCAGGGAGATCACAGCCAGAGCGATGTTGACGCCATGGCGTGCCCGGCTCTGCATCCATGCCGGCGTGGACAACCAGCCCTGGAGCTTGGCCATCGCCACGATCGAACCGGTGAAGGTGATCGCACCAACAAACACCGAGACCACGATCGAGATCAGAGCAACCAATCCGTCGGATTGGAGTGCTTCGGGATAAAGAGCTGCAGCAAGCGCCACCAGCAGCGACGACATGCCACCGCAGCCGTTGAAGAGAGCGACGGTCTCCGGCATGGAGGTCATCGCCACTCTCTGAGCCATCACCGCACCGAGGAGTCCCCCGATCAGGGTTCCCAACAGGATCCAGATCCAGGCCGCAGCGGCAATGCCGGTGGTTCCGATGTAATTGAACAAAAGGCCAACAACGGCGAGGCCCATGGCCACTGCCGCGAGTTGGTTGGCCCCCCTAGCCGAGCGCACCTTGGAGAGGCCCTTGATACCGAGGGCGAGCAGCAGAACCGCAATCAGCTCGATTGCGTATTTGATGATCAAGGAAGCGGGCATCAGCGGTTCTCCTTGCGCGAGGGCTTGCGGCTGAACATGGCCAGCATTCGGTCGGTGACCAGGAAGCCGCCAATCACGTTGAACAGGGCGAAACCGAGGGACACCGAACCCAAAATCAACAGGACAACGTTGTCGCCGGCCTTGATGATGGCGGTGAGTGCTGCCAGCACGGTGATGCCGGAGATGGCATTGGCGCCGCTCATCAACGGGGTATGCAGCGTGGGCGGCACTTTGCCGATCAGCTCCAGCCCAAGAAGACTGCCCAGCAGGAGCACCCAGAGAAATTCAACAAAGCTGGAATCCATCAGTTGCCTCCCGGGTTAAGAACGTCTTGGCGACGAATGCTGCCGTCGAGGCTGATCAGACAACCAGCGATCAACTCATCATCCGTGTTGAGT
The DNA here is from genome assembly GCF_000515235.1 of Synechococcus sp. CC9616. NCBI lineage: Bacteria > Bacillati > Cyanobacteriota > Cyanophyceae > Synechococcales > Synechococcaceae > Synechococcus > Synechococcus sp. CC9616. The sequence goes on from NZ_KI911558.1 coordinate 1,292,376, forward strand.
TGAACCGCGCCCTCCTTGAGCACGGGTTCGAGAAGAGCCACCAGATTGCGGGCGTAAAGAGCACTGGCATGGTTCGGCACCGTGCAGGGCAGATCATTGCCGCCAACCAGCTTCACCCCGTTGCGTACAACTGTTTCACCGGGGACCGTTCCTGCACAGTTGCCGCCCTGGGCAACCGCCAGGTCGACCACCACAGCACCGGGACGCATGCGGTCGAGCATGTCTTCACTGATCAGCCTCGGCGCCTGTCGACCGGGCACCTGAGCCGTACAGATGGCAACATCAGCTTCGGCCAGCTGATCGGAGAGCTGCTGGCGCTGAGCCGCCAGGAAGGCATCGGATGCCTGCTTGGCGTATCCGCCGGCTTCCAAGGGTTTGTCCTCCATCTCAGGGGGGTCGATGAAACGGGCACCAAGGGATTCCACCTGTTCTTTGACGGCCGGCCTGATGTCGCTGACGTAGACGACCGCTCCCAGCCGGCGTGCCGTAGCCACCGCCTGCAGTCCGGCCACACCGGCACCCAGGATCACCACCCGGGCCGGCTGCACCGTCCCGGCCGCGGTCATCAGCATCGGGAAATAACGATCCAGAGCCGATGAAGCCAGCAGCACTGATTTGTATCCGGCGATGTTGGCCTGGGATGAGAGGGCATCGGCCGACTGGGCCCGACTGATGCGTGGCAGGAGTTCCAGGGCCATCGCTGACAGCTTGGCCGCTGTCAGTGCGTTCGTCAGGGATGCATTGCTGTACGGGGATAGGAGACCCACCAGCACGGCTCCCGCTTTCATCCTCGAGAGCGCTTCGGGTGCAGGGGACTGAACGCACAACACCAGATCGGCGTCAGCCCACGCTCCAGGGTCCGCCACCGGCACCAGATCGGCTCCCTGATTCTGAAAGCTTTGATCGAGGTATCCCGAAGCGGTGCCTGCACCGCATTCAACAGACACCGAACAGCCGAAAGACAGGAATTTTTTCACCGTGTCCGGCGTCGCGGCGATACGTGTTTCGCCCGGTGCGGTTTCTACCGGAATCAAAAGTCTGGGCAAGGTGTCACAGCCTCCGACGATGCGAGGTTACGGGGTCGCCCCCAGGGGATCAGGAGGTTTTCTGAAGAACCGGACGCAACGCCACCACATCTAGCTACGTGAGGAGCATTCATTCCCCGATCCAATGGGTCTCACAGCGATCGAGTGTCCCGATGGCGTCTGTCACAGCCACCACGGCGGTCACTCCGTTGAGCGCTCCACGATGCAGGCCAGCTTGAAGAATCACGGACGTGACTGGTGTGAGCGGCTCGCGGAACGGATTTATGAAATGTCCGTCGATACCTTTTCGCAGAGCGTGATGCCCAGCTTGCACGCTGCCGGCTGGCAACGTCGTCACCTCGATTGGGAGTTCAAGCTCAACGAACAGGAATCCGAACCGGATCGCACGCTGGTGGACGGCATCATCAACGCCACGGAGAGTTTCCTGCGCAGCAGTGAGGTGCACCGCCTGTTCATCCAGGAGCTGGTGCAGGGAACCTTCGACGAAGCTGCTGCCGACAATCTTCGAATTCAGGCGGTGCGGACGCTCGTGGAAACAGAGATCGTCGCCATGTTGGAAGAGAGGCGTCAGAGCCTGATCGAGCGTCTATCGACGCAGCTGCTGGAAGCCGCCCAAGGTGATCACCAGGCTGCCAAGACCGCCTCAGAAGAAGCGCTGATGGAAGTGGAACGACTCCTGGTGAATCACGCCGAAGCGCTCTGATCGCATTCAAACCAGACGATCGGCTGCAGTTCCTGCTCGATGCAGCGGGCCTGCGGCCACCGACCCTGACGGCGAAGATCCCGCTCGCGAAGAATCAGCGGATCGATATCGCATTCGTTGCCCCAGCAGCGATCAAGCTGCTGCCGCAGTTGATCGATGGAATCGCTGGAGGGGCGAGGCTTGGCCATGGCCGGACAGTAGAGATGCCATCGCGGAAAGTAATGGTTAAAAAGACTCATCTTCCGCTGATCCGCCATCGCCGTCCCATCGTTTGACCTGCCAGCGACCATCCGCCCTCGGGAATGGCAGACGCAACTAACGCTGCTGCTGCGCCGCCGACTGGACAGTGCAGGATCAACGGATCGCGATCTGCTGGTGTTTGCCGGGCCTGGAGCAGGCAAAACCCTGGGGGCCCTGCTGGCCTTCAGCAGCATGCGGCGGGAGGGACGTCTGGAGCGTCTGGTGGTGCTCTGCCACCGCACCTCAATCCTGGAGCAGTGGCAGCGCGCCTTCAGCAGGCTTGGCATTGATCCCTGCCAGTGGCCAGAGTGCAGCCCGTCGGGACTTTCAGGCCATGGCCTGCTGCTGACCTATCAGGCCGCAGCACGCCAACTTGATCGACTTCAAGACGACCTCGGGCAATGGAATCCGGACACCACCCTTGTGGTCGCCGATGAGGCGCACCATCTGGGCGTGGATCCTGAGGAGCCCGAAGCCGCCGTTTGGGGGCAAACGTTTCAGGACATCAGCAGCCGTTTCCGATTGCGCCTGGGACTGACCGGCACACCCTTCCGAGCCGACAACCTGGCCTTCTGTGCCGCCAGACGGGTCCGCCTTCGACAGGGTGACGATGTGGTGGAGCAGATCATTCCGGATCTATGCGTGGAACCGCGGGAACTGATCGCCGCCGGTGACGTTCGACCGCTGGAATTCCGCTTTCAGGACGGCTGGGTGGAGCACAGCCGCGAGGGGCTGCCTGATCGCGATGTGTCGCCGCTGTCGGCAGAAGCACGCGAAAGCTGGCGGGCACGCAATCTGAGGCGGGCGATCCGCCTGGCCGACAGCAGCAGCATCGGGCAGCAGGTGCTGCTCAAAGCCCAGAGACGGCTGAGCAGCATCCGTGAGCATCACATCCGCGCTGCTGGCCTGGTGATCGCCCGCGACATCAATCATGCGGAGCAGATCACGCGGCTGCTGGAGGAGGACGGCAGCCGGGTTGATCTCGTCCACTCCCAGGATCGGGAGGCCGCTCAACGCCTGGCCAACTTTGAGAACGGCTCCGCCGACTGGCTGGGGAGCATCGACATGTGCTCAGAAGGCTTTGACGCTCCCCGCCTGCGTGTTGTGGCCTACCTGACCACCGTTGTGACCCGAAGCCGGTTCATTCAGGGGATCACCCGCGCCGTGCGGATGACTCCGGAACTCGCCAAGGACGAGCCGATCCCCCGCCACCCCTCTTATGTCTATGCACCTGCTGATCCCCTTTTGATGGGGTACGCCCGAGGCTGGTCCGTCGCGGAGCCATACGTGATCCGAGCCGCTGAAGACAACCCCAGTGGCGACGAGGGTCCCCAAGCCTGCTGGAGCGGCCCCAGCCTTCCTCTTGAGGCGGTAGGGGATGGGGCTGGGACGGTGATTTCACTAAAAACACCTCAATTGCCATCTTTTTTGCAGCGCTGACGACATCTTTTGGGGTAGAAAAATGCGAATTTCTGCAAATCCCGGCCTTTGTAAGGCCCATGGACCACCAACCTGATGAGCCAAGGAGACTTCACCATGGATGCCTCAATGGAACGCAGAGTCAGCGTTGCTACGGGTTGGGCATCCACAAGGATCGCAGTCCTCGACAGCGAAGAGCGTTATGAGGACAGTTATGCAATCACCCAGGAATTCAGAGAATGGATTACTTGCATGGGTGAAAATCAATCACTCCTGGAAGACAACACCCTTGTGGTTCCTCGCAATCCCAGCAAGCGGCATCGACTGGTTGATGGCCTCACCAGTGACCAGGGTTCCGAGCTTTAACCCCCACAGACAGTCGCCCTTGGATCAACCGTGTTGCATTTGACGGCGCAGAAACCGCTCGAATGGTTCTAGATTTAACTCATACTCATTCCGCATAAGCCCATGGCTGCAGGCGTGCCCGCTCAGCCCTCTAACTCTCAGCATCCCGACGCTCAGATCGAAAACCTTGTGATCGTCGGCTCCGGCCCTGCCGGTTACACCGCCGCGATCTATGCAGCCAGAGCCAATCTTCAACCCCTTCTGATCACAGGCTTTCAGCGGGGTGGCATCCCTGGTGGACAGTTGATGACCACCACCCACGTTGAGAACTTCCCGGGCTTCCCCGATGGCGTTCTGGGACCGGATCTGATGGATCTGATGAAGGCTCAGGCCGAGCGCTGGGGCACCCATCTGCTTGAGGCGGATGCCGATTCAATCGATCTGAGCCAACGCCCATTTCGCATCGAAGCGGACGGGCAAACCATTTATGCCCATGCCCTGGTGATCGCGACCGGCGCCAGCGCCAACCGCCTCAACCTGCCCTCGGAATCGCAGTACTGGAGCCAGGGAATCAGCGCCTGCGCCATCTGCGACGGTGCCACCCCCCAGTTCCGCAACGAGGAACTGGCGGTGGTTGGTGGCGGAGATTCCGCCTGCGAAGAAGCGGTGTATCTCACCAAATACGGCAGCCACGTGCATCAGATCGTGCGCTCCGATCAGCTCCGGGCCAGTGCTGCCATGGCCGACCGCGTGCTCGCCAACCCCAACATCACCGTCCACTGGAACAGCGAAGTGGTGGATGTGAAGGGCAACGGCTGGATGGAGTCCCTCAGCCTGCGGGATCGAGGCTCGAACGACGTTGAAACATTGGCTGCCAAGGGCCTGTTTTATGCCATCGGGCACACCCCCAACACCGAGATCCTGAATGGCCAGCTGGCACTGAACGCGAAGGGATACCTCGAAACACAGCCAGGTCGCCCAGAAACCTCCATCGACGGCGTGTTCGCGGCAGGCGATGTGGCCGATGCGGAGTGGCGCCAGGGCATCACCGCTGCTGGCAGCGGCTGTCAGGCGGCATTAGCAGCGGAGCGCTGGCTCACCCATCACAACTTGGCCACACTTGTGAAACGGGACAGCGTTGAGCCTCAAAAAGCCGAGGTGCCGAAAAACATCGACACCACAACCGAAGCGACCTACGACCCTGCGGCCCGCTGGCAAAGGGGCGGTTACGCCCTGCGCAAGCTGTACCACGACAGCAACAACCCTCTGCTTGTGATTTACACCTCACCCACCTGCGGCCCCTGCCATGTGCTGAAGCCTCAGCTGCGCCGGGTGATCGACGAACTCGATGGCCATGCCCAGGCCGTGGTGATCGACATCGAAGCCGATCAGGCGATCGCAGAACAGGCCGGCGTCAACGGCACACCCACAGTGCAGCTGTTCCACAACAAGGCCATGGTGCAGCAGTGGCGCGGTGTGAAGCAGCGCAGCGTGTTCAAAGAGGCGATCGAGCAGCTGCTCGTTCCCGCCTGAGGCTCAACGCCGCCGTGGCCCCCCGGGGCGGTTGCCACCGGGGCGACCACCAGGGGAGCCTGCATTGCGCTCCCGGTAGGTGATGCGTCCGCGGGTGAGGTCATAGGGGCTGATTTCCACCAGCACCTTGTCCCCTGCCAGCAATTTGATTCGAAACTTGGTGAGCTTTCCAGCCGCCCGGCAGAGGCACTGATGACCTGCTGGCTGCTCGAGGGTGACCAGATAGAACCCGTTTCCCTGTTCCTTCTCGATCACGCCCGACGTTTCGATCATGAGGTGGCTTGCCTGAAGGGAAATAGAAGCTCGATCAGTCTAGAAGCCGGCCATGAGGCCACTCTCGACAAGGGCTGGAAGCCATTAGGCTCCCAGATCCCATAGCACTCCGATGATGCTTCCCCCGTTGTCAATGAACATCGGCCTGCTGCTGATTTCAATTGGCGTCGTCAATCTCTGGCGAGCACGACGGGGAGACTCCTAACCCCCAGGCACATCAGGCGAGGGGGTCCGCGAACGGATTGGCATCAACCGGATCAATCAAACGGAAATCAGGTCCTCCGTCACCTCTCTCTGCAGGACCAATCCGTCCATCATTGTTGATATCAAATTGAGTTCTTGATTCAATTTTATCGATGTCCTTGACCTTACGAGGCTTTCCAAAAGGCCTCGGTCTCCCACGGCCTCTAAAGCGGAATCCTTGCTGTTTGAGGATACCGCCATGGTCCTCAATCAATGCAAACCCGTTCTTAATTGGGTATACACCGATGACTTTTTCGCCAGGATAAGGATTTCCTCTCTTGTCAGTAATAATTTCCTCTTCAAATGGCGTCTCCCCAGGCTCAAGTTCGGACTCCGCGAAAACAAGCTCACCATTATTCATCTGGTAGAGACCCTCTTCATACTCATCATTTCCCGGAAAAATCACCCGAGAAATTTCAGGATCATTTCCTGTGTAGGGCTCACCAATAATTCCATCGCCAGTGAAATCGCGATCCTCATTATTTTCAATGTCATAAATACGTCTGGTTACATCACGCTCCTGACCCTTAGCTTTTGGAGAACGCCCACCCCAGCTGAATTGCTGCATGGCAAAGCTCTCTCCATTCTTCAGAATGACGGCTAAACCTCTGCGCATCCCCAGGACGCCTACAGCTCGACCTGCGTCATAGGGGCTCCCATCAGCATTCAACAGAGGATCATTATCAAACGGAAGATCGCCCGGCTCTAAGCCAGGCTCGCCCAAGATCGAATCACCGTTGGTTGTCTTGTAGATGGCGCGATCGAAACCTTCTCGGCTTGCCGGAACAAGGACCTCTTGAACTTCAGCATCCTCACTTTCACCAGCGATACGACCATCACCGTTGGCGTCAATACCTTCGCGTTCTTCAATTAACTCAACCTGCTTTGCTGGAAGCTGGCGCAGTTTTCCAGCAATCTGTGGACCGCGATTACCCCATTTGAAGGGCAACTTTTTAACACTGTCACCTTTATTATAAATCAGGCTGAATCCATTCCTCGTACCCAGGATGCCAACAAGGCCAACTACATCAACCGGAGAACCATCTTTGTTTGCGAGTATCTCGCCCTCCAGGGTGATATCGCCAACGCCAATACCCTGCTCGGCAAATTTAACCGTTCCATTGGTCATCTCATAAATCGACCGATCAAAACCTGCGTCCGGGTTGTCATAAACGACTTTAGAAATTTCAACTTCGTCTTCGTCTACCTGCGGGAGACCGATAAATCCATCACCTGTCATATCATCATCTTCTCTCTCTTCTATGGAATAAATCTGGTTCCCGAGATCGGACGTCGACGCCTTCGCTACAGGGCCCTGATTGCCCCAGGCGTATTGCTGTTTGCTGTAGGAATTGCCCTGCTTAATGATAAAAGCGCCGCCATTACGCGTATGGGTATGGCCAACAACACCACTGGGAGCGTCGTAATACCCTCCACCCTGAAGTCTGATTTCTTCGTAATCAAACGGCGTCTGCCCTGCAGACAATCCCTTGTTGGCAAAGGCTGAATGGCCGTTACTCAACTTATACAGCCCTCGATCCCAGTGCTTTCCGCCGGGCCAAACAACCTTGGCAATCGTGACATCGTCAAAAATTGGATCGTCCCAGACAGGCTCGTCCCAGTCAGGTTCCTGAGGGGGCTCCGGATCCGGCGGCGGTGGGGTGCTGAAGCCACCATCCGGTGGCGGCGGCGGCGGCGGGCTGGAGCCAGCATCCGGTGGTGGTGGTGGCTCGTTGAAGGAGACGTCGAATCCGTAGATGAGCTCTGCCATGGGATGTGCCTCCGTAACGAACCAATAGCGCTCTTCAATTTAGCCAGAATGTTGGAGACGAACATCAAGACGCCGTCTTCGCCGGCAGTGGCACACCAACAAAACCAACGCGACGTTCTGCTGCTGTACAAGCCCTACGGATGCTTGAGTCAGTTCACACAAGAAGCTGGCAGTCGCTGGAACTGCCTGGCTGATCTGATCAAGCTGCCAGGGGTCTATCCCGCAGGCCGTCTGGATGCCGACAGCGAAGGACTGCTGCTGCTTACCAACCATGGGCGGCTGCAACAACGACTCACCGATCCACGCTTTGGCCATTGGCGCAGCTACTGGGTTCAGGTGGAGGGCACACCCACTCAGCACCAGCTGCAGCAACTCCGCGACGGAATTTCAATCCAAGGCCGGCAAACCCTTCCTGCTCAGGTGCGATGGCTGAAAGGGGATGCCATTCCTGCCCTGCCCGAACGTGACCCTCCGATCCGCTTCCGCAAAAGCATCCCAACCCACTGGCTGGAGGTCTCCCTGCGAGAAGGCCGCAACCGTCAGGTCCGTCGGATGACCGCCGCCGTCGGACTACCAACCCTGCGACTGCTGCGCTGCCGCATCGATTTGATGGATGGTGATCCGCCCTTGAGCCTGGATGGCCTCAAACCCGGTGATTGGCGACCGGTGAACCCAAGCGAACACAAGCGGCTGACACAGCTGCTCAACCAACAGGGAATCAGCAGCAACCGGAGGAGCGGCCGGGGAGCTGGCCGACCAGGGTCGCGGCATAGAACTTGATTCCCTCAAGCTCCCGCCAAGGCTCAACACTGCGATCGACGTAACGAACCTGCTCGAACCCGAGCTGTTCGAACGCCTTCAGGAATTCATCTTCTTGCCAGGCGCCGCTGATGCAGCCGCTCCAGAGTTCGGGATCTCGCTGCAGATGCACGGGAACAGGCTGATCAGAGATGATGTCGCTGATGGCAATGCGCCCGGCCGGTGCCAAGACCCGGCGAATGTTGCTCAGCAGGCGATCCCGGGCGGCAGGATTCACCAGATTGAGCACGCAGTTGCTGAGAACCACATCGATGCTGGCGTCATCAACGAGAGGATGACCCGAGGGATCAGGTGCATCCAACGCCTCGATCGCTCCGTCGATGAATTGCACGTTGGTGTAGCCGATTGCTGCCGCCACAGCAGCAGAAGCAGAACGGGACAGCTGCAGCATCTCGGTGTTGCGATCAACGCCGGTCACCGATCCCTCTGCCCCAACAACCTGAGCGCAGATGAAGGCGTTCTTGCCGCTGCCACTGCCCAGATCCAGCACACGATCACCACAGCGCACCCAGCGTGTGGGGTCCCCGCAGCCGTAATCCCTTTCCACAACCTCCTGTGGGATGGCTTTTAACCAGCGGGGATCGAACCCAACAGGTGTGCAGAGACATGGTTCGCGCATTTGAGCTGCAGCCCCGTAGCGCTGTTCAACAGCCTCGGTTTGATCGATCTTGCTGCTGGTCAACCGATCACCTCCTGCAGTTCCCGAACCACATTCCACTGGCCGTACCAGTAATTCGCTTCGGCGCGACGGGTCGTGTCTTCCAGGCCATCGATGGCATCAGGCCCGAGGCTTCTCCACAACTCATGCCCGCAGGCACGGTTCAAGCCTTGTTCCGCTTCATCTGAAAGCAGCAGCAGGCGACGCTGAAGATTCTTGACCTGAGCGACAGACATGAAACAAGAACAGTCGAATTAATAGTACAAATAAACCAGTTGTTGTCGATCAGAAGGGGAGTTTTTTCCTGGCGTCCTTGTCGAGATCCGCCTCCATCTCGCGCAACCGCTTGAGAATCGTGTCGTAGTACTCACGGATATAGCTCTCCATGTTGGTGGTCTCATCCGGATCGAGATCAAATGCCGCGTAACTGGACTCCATCGGCGCATCCAGGGCCTGCCCACCTCCTGTCACTTCCGCAAAAGCCAGGCGTTCGGCCACATTCACCGCAGGTTCAAAGAACGACGCGAACCCCTGCATCAAACGGATCAACAGGGGCTGAACACGGAACATTCGGGCGGTTTTACCGCTGCAGCGTTCGCACAGTTGCACCAGTTCACCGGTGTTCCAGGCACGAGGTCCAACAACGGGGAAGCTGCCTTTAATCGTTTCAGGTCGCTGCAGAGCGGCGACAGCAAAGCGCGCCACATCCTGCGTGTTCATGTAGGCAATCGCCGTGGGACTTCCACTCACCCACACGGTCTGGCTCTCCAGCACAGGGATGGCGAACTGACCGATCACACCCTGCATGAATGCAGCACCCTGAAGAATCGTGTAATCGAGATCAGAGGACTCGAGCAGATTCTCTGTGCATGCCTTGATGTCCATCAGGGGCACCTCGCGATGGCGATGGGCACCCAGGAGGGAGAGGAAGACATAGCGACTGACCTTCGCTCGTTCGCAAGCCTGCAGAAGATTGACCTTGCCGTCCCAGTCGGTGACGTAAATACTGTGCGGATCGCTGGGGCGACTTGTCGCTGCATCGATCACCGCATCGACGCCATCAAGGGCGTAATCAAGGCTGGCGGGCTCGAGCAAATCACCGCGCGTGAGCTCACATCCCCACTCCTGCAGGAAAGCAGCCTTGCGTGGGGTCCTCACCATGCATCGAACATCGTGCCCCTCATCAATGGCCCGGCGGGCAATTTGTCGTCCAAGGGTGCCCGTGCCACCCACCACAAGAACCTGCATGGGGTCCGTGCCTTTGCAGCGGCGAGCCTAGAGGTCCCAGGGGACCAACGACGGCTCAGTCGCCCTGAAGCTTTAAGAGAAGGGCGCCACCAGCAAGCCCGATCGGAATCAGCACCCAGAAAACGGCAGCGATGCCGAAGATTTCCTGAGCCATGGATTCGCACAAGTCGTTTCAATCACTATTAAATCTCGTCCGGGCAGCAATGGCGGCAGAGCTGTAACAGCTCGGGAAATTTGGCATCGGTCCGCAGCTGACCAGACATCACACCGCTGGCCACAGCCTGATGACCAGCACCCTGCAAGGCCGCAACCAGCTTTTGCAGCGGTGGCGCGCCCTGCAGCGCCAGACGTTGGGACAACTCGGCCGTAGGCCAGACGCGGGCCGGACTGCCTCGATCGGCATGCAGGCGCTTGAGCAGTCGCGTTGTGGCTTCAGCAATCGGAACCGTCTGTTGCATCAGGCCCTCAATGGCCGCCGGGTCCTGCAGCGGGCCCAACCAGAGAGGACCACTCACCATCCAGCGCCCTTGCCCAGAACGGCAACAACAGGATGGCCATCCCGTCAGCCTCAACAGACTTTGCTCCTGCTGATCACCACAGGCCTCACAGCGCGCCAGCAACCCCAGATTTTCGTCCTGCCTGGGATCCGGGTTTTGTTGCAAACGCACCGCCGTTCGAAAGGTGCGTCCATCACTGAAACTGAGCAAAGGCGAGATCCCGTGGCCATTCATCCAGGCCAGGCGTGCGATCAGCCCGAGTTGATGGCGGAGAGCCAACTCCCAGCTGGCCGGATGAACCCGTGCGGCAGCGCCGAGGCTGCGAACGGCTCCAACACGTTCGTGGCCGGTTGGTGATCGACCATCCGTGCTCGCAAGGAAGAGAATCCCCCCACGACGCAGGCGTTGCAGGGCAGGCTGAATCAAGGGCCCCGGGCTGCCGAAAGCGTCCAGATCAATCAGGTCAAAACGTTCAGCGTTCAGCTGCTGTTCCGCCAGCAGTTGCTCAGCGGCTCGACCCGTGAGCCTTGGGCGAAGACCCCGCTCCAACAGCGGCTCGCAATTGGCCTGCAGCACAGCCAAACGATCGGGATCCGCGTCATTGGCGTGAATCCATGGCGGGATCCGGCACCCCGCTGCCGCCTCCAACCCCCAACGCAGGGCGCGGACGCCGCAGCCGCTCATCAGGTCCAACCAGCGCAGCTGCTGTTGATCGCCTCGATCTCGCGCCTGCTGAGCGGCCAACAACACCGAGAGATCCCTGGCTGGGCGCGATTCACGCCGAAAAAAGCCAGTGCCGAGAGTCAGCTCGGCCGCTCCTTCGCGATAGTGATTGTCCTGATCCGCCAGCGCTGTGACTGCCGCTGCACTCCACACTGCCGATTGGGGTGACCACAGCCGCTGGCGGTGGAGGCACCTCGACTGCCACTGGCGCGTGATGGGTGCAGATCAAGGACTCCCGCCCGTGCTCCTGCTCCATGGGTTCGGAGCCAGCAGCGCCCACTGGAGGCACCTTGCACCTTTACTGGCTGCTTCCGGCTTTCGCGTCTTCGCCCTCGATCTGGTCGGATTTGGAGCATCTGATCAACCCGGCTGGAACGCCCGTCGCCCCCTGGACAACAGGCTTTGGGCTCTTCAAGGGCTCGCTTTCATCCGCCAGGTGATTCAGCGGCCCGCTGTGCTGATCGGCAACTCCCTTGGAGGGCTCACCGCCCTCACAGCGGCGGTGCTCGATCCCGCCTGGGTCAAGGCGGTCGTCGCCGCCCCACTGCCGGATCCAGCCTTGATTCAACCGCTGCCGGTACGCCGTTCACCAGGCCAGCGCTTGCTGCAGAGACGGCTGCTGACCTTGGTTTTGAGACTGCTCCCCCTGGAGTTGATCGTTCCCCTGATCAGCCGCACCCCCCTGCTGAAGAATGCCTTGCAAGGGGCTTATCAGCAGTCGATCCGGCACGACAGCGAACTGCTGCAACTGATCGCTCGCCCGGCCCGTCGAGCGACAGCCGCGCGAGCCCTGCGGGCCATGAGCATCGGCATGGCAACGCGGCCGCGGGGCGCCACGGCACCAGCGCTGCTTAACCAGCTCGATGGCCGATTACCGCTGCTGTTGCTTTGGGGCCGCCAGGACCGTTTTGTGCCCTTGAGCATCGGCACAGCAACCGCCGCGCGCTACCCATGGTTGAACCTTGAAATTCTCGAAAACTGCGGCCACTGCCCCCATGACGAAAGGCCGGAGGAGTTGCTGAGCATCCTGCTTCCCTGGCTGGACCGTAATTTGGGAGTTAGCAGTGCGGTGGGGACAGGACAGCGCGAATGAAGCACACCCTCTCGGTGCTGGTTGAAGACGAATCCGGAGCTCTCAGCCGGATCGCCGGACTGTTCGCACGTCGCGGCTTCAACATCGACAGCCTTGCCGTTGGTCCGGCGGAAAACGATGGCCAGTCCCGACTCACGATGGTGGTGGAGGGGGATGACCAGACCCTGCAGCAAATGACCAAACAGCTGGACAAGCTTGTGAATGTGCTTCAGGTGCTGGATCTCACCCAACGGCCTGCCGTGGAACGGGAGCTGATGTTGCTGAAGGTTTCCGCACCGGCACAGACTCGAAGCGCGATCTTCGATCTGGTTCAGGTGTTCCGGGCCAAGGTGGTGGATGTGGCCGATGAGGCCCTCACCCTGGAAGTGGTGGGAGATCCCGGCAAATTGGTGGCTCTCGAACGCCTGTTGGCGCCCTACGGAATTCTGGAAATCGCCCGCACCGGCAAGGTGGCTCTCGAGCGGGCCTCCGGCGTGAACACAGAGCTGTTGAAAGCCATCCCCAGCGGCAGCCGGGTACCGGCTTAACAAGCCTGAGCCTTAAGACGACGAGCCAAAATTCTGCACCCAGTAAGGCGTCGCGTTGACATCGTCGATGGCGTAACCGACCCCGATTTCTTTGATTTCAGGGTCAAGAATGTTGGCCCGATGGCCTGGACTGTTCATCCAAGCCTCAACAGCACGCTTCGGAGAGGATTGTCCGGACGCTGCGTTTTCTGCGATGTAGCTCCAGTCGTAATCCACCTCATTGATGCGATCACGCAGTTCTCGACCATCGCTGCTGTCATGCCCGAGATAACGACCGCTTCGGTCCATATCTTCAACATGATTTTGTGCGGCCTTTTGAAGTTTTGAGTTGAAACTGAGTTTGTCGATTCCTTGACGTCTCCGTTCTCGATTCGTGAGCCGAACCACCTTGCGGGTAATCGAATCCAGGTCACCGTGATCTTTTAGGCGAAGCTTGAACGAACCGCTACTGCCGTTGATCGTCGCCACCCGGGCAATCAGATTGTCATCTGGATACTTCTCGCCATCAATCGTGCCAGTAGAGCAAGCTGAATTAAAACAAGTTGCTTGAGTCAGAACGTCTGTTCCGTGTTCAACAGTGATGCGCGGAAAAAAAGCAGAACTTTTAAAGCTCAAAGAGAAAAAGCGTCCAGGCTTTCGGTCAATCGAAAAGGTTTTATCTGAAAGATCACCATCGACCGAAACACGTAGAGGCTTACCTTTTGATAGAAAATCTGTCATATCAAGAGCGGTTGAACTTCAATGATCGCCCCTTTCGAGTTTCCAGATCAAGGTTGTTCAAGAACCGCCTTGGTGATGCGATCACCCTGCCGGATGGCATCAACCACCTCCAGACCTTTCGTGACCCGTCCAAAGACGGCATAGCGTCCGTCCAACTCCGGAAGGGGCTTCAAGGCAACGTAAAACTGCGCACTGGCTGAATCAGGGGACTGGGACCTGGCCATGGCAACAGCTCCCCGCTCATGCATCAGAGCGAGCTTGCCGAGCTCGGAGGGATTCGTCACCACACGGCCGTAGCGCGGGGCCTCCTCATCGGTGAATTTCAGCTCGAGCGGGATCATGCGGGCCTGACCACTCTCCGGATCCACAAAACTGCCGCTACCCAGCTGGCTGGTGAAAGTGGATCGATCCTTCGAAGTTGGATCGCCGCCTTGAACGACGAACGGAACAGGCTCCCGGACCACTCGATGAAACATCGTGCCGTCGTAGACCCCTCGACCCACAAGATCCACAAAGTTGCCCGCCGTCAGGGGGGCTGCATCGCCATCAACCTCAATCGTGATGGCTCCCTTGCTGGTGGTCATTTCAACGAGGGCCTTGCCCTGAAGACAGGCTGCCGCAGCGTTAGCGCAACCCTGACTCAGTCCAGCGCTGTTGGAGCTGCTGCAACTCACAACCAACGGCACCAGCAACAGCAAAGCCAGAAGACGAAATTGACGCATCGATTCAGAGTCCTTCGAGGTTGACGCCAAGGAAGCGGGCCAGTTCAGCACCGTCCTGTTCAAGCTGGGCCAGGGGAAGCGGTTCACCAACGCGGGTGAGCGGCAGGTCGCGGCGTCCCTGAACCCTTAAAGAGACACGCCGACGGGCATTGAAGCCATCGCGAACCTCCACCTTCACCGCCTTCACATCCTTCAGAGCTATTTCAACGCTGATCGGCTGGCGGAACCCACGCCGCGTGATCGTCACCAGCCCTGCCTGCTTGTCAAAGCGGTTGAGACCGGAGCCAACATTCACTCCGATCACATACCAGAGGTAGGTCGCCAGAAGAGCGGCCGCGATGCTGTAGAGCCCCATGATCAGGCCCTGGGGAACAAAGATCAGCGCAGCCGGATGGCCCAGCGGCAACAGGTCTGTGCCAAGAAAGCTGGAGAGGGAGGCCAGCAAAAATCCCAACCCTCCGATGCTGACCGCGGAGGCCACGAGATAGTTGGACAATCGCCGGGATCCGAGCACCGGTTGCTCGAGTACCTCTGCCGACATGACGACCCTTTGAGGAACAGTCATTGTCCACCGAGGCAGGCCCTGGCGTGAATGTCAAAGAAATCCCTAAGAAACAAAGCGATACAAGGGATTTCAGGTGATGAAAACACCTCCCACTAGACCGTTCAGGATTGTTAAGGTCGCCCGGTATCCCACAGCCTGCGGGTCATCCGCACCGTTTTCTCTATGACGATCGCTGTAGGACGCGCGCCACAGCGGGGATGGTTCGACGTCCTCGATGACTGGCTCAAGCGCGACCGCTTCGTTTTTGTCGGCTGGTCCGGCATCCTTCTTTTCCCAA